>NZ_CP063832.1:5067500-5411620 GCF_023277925.1 Pseudomonas entomophila | reverse complement strand
AAGAACACCAACTTGCAGTCCGCCAGCAGTTCACCGAGTTTGACCATGTTCGTTCACCGGTAGTGGCTGAGAATGCTCGCGTCGAACTTGTGCGCCCCGGCATGCCCGGCGATCTTGCCGAGGATGTCGATACGCTCAAGGCCCGTCAGCGGCGTGCCTTCGAACAGGCGCTGGGCGTAGGTCGGGTGCACGTTGTGCCTGGCCTGGCTGCGATAGGTGGGCGAGTAGCCCCAGTTCGCCGTGAGCCTGAGCGGCTCGATGTGCGCCGCCAGGAACGCCTCGCACTCGGCCATTTCCCGTGTCCCCGACTTCAGCAGGCCGAGGGTTTCGGTCGGCGCGTTGCCGGCCCCTCGCCCGATCCCGGCGAACGTGCCATCGGCATGGCGGGCGCCAGCATCCAGCGCCGCCTGGGTATTGGCCACCGCCAGGCCATAGTTGTCGTGGGCATGGAAGCCCAGCGGCAACGGGGTCAGCTCCCGCGCCCGGCTGAACAGGCGATGGACCTGCTCCGGCAGCATGCGCCCGAAGCTGTCGGCGAAATACAACGCCGTGACGGGTTCGACGGCCAGCGCAGGCAGGTCCAGGGCCAGTTGCTCCGGCGTCAGTTCGGCGGCCTGCATCAGGTTGATCATTACCGCCAGGTCCTGCCCCGCCAACGCCTTGGCCAGCGCCAGGCTGCCCGCGAGCTGGCTGCTCATGGCCGCGATGCGCAGGATGGCGATGGGGAACGGCGAGCGCCGGATCGCCGCCAGAATCACCTCGGCGGCAGCCTGCACCGGCTGATCGAGGATGCGCCAGGCATCGATCATCACCGCCGCGCGCATCGGCCCCAGGTCGACCTGCTGGCGCTGCACATCGCTGAGCGACTCGGGCAGTGCCTTGAACGACCCGGGGTGGCTGACCCGCGCGGCGGGGTCCAGGTTCAGGTAGCCCATCTCGACAATGTCCACGCCGGTGGCCTGGCACATACCGAAATAGCGCCCGACCATGGCATCGGAAAACCGCCAGTCGGTCTGGAACCCGCCATCACGGAAGGTGCAATCCATCAACACGAATGACTGGTTGTGCGCGGTCATTTTTGTTGGCCCGCCGTTTCCAGGGTCCAGTCGTACACCTGCTCCAGGCGCCACCAGTTGAGGTCGGTGCGGTTGCCTTCGATGCGTTTGAGCAGCGGGTTGTCGTCACCGTGCATGCGGTCGTCCCAAGCCTGGATCACCGGGTGCACCGACAGGGCGTGGGTAAAGTCGCGCAGCGGGTCGAACTGATCGTGGGCTTCGACTTGCATGAACAAGGTGCGCGGCGGCAACAAGTAGATCGACATACGCTGCAAACCGATTTCACGCAGTACGCCTTGTTCACCGGCAATTTGCACGGGGACATCACGGTGCATGGCTTTATACAGTTCGGCGGCTTCGAGGCTGGTCAATTCAATGGAGAAACCAATACGCTGCATGAGTAACTTCCTTATTACTGGGTCACGAATTCGAAAAGTTGGTCGTAGACTTTTTCAACTTCTTTAAGGGTTTCCACATCCATGGTGAAATCCACGGGTGGGCGGATCAATGTATTGCTCATCAACCGGCGGCGTTTGAGCAGGTGTTTCGACAACTGCAAGTAACAGTCGATGCTCGCCATCATGTGGCACATCAGGTAGGACAGCGGGTAGGCGATGGCTCGGGCGGTTCGCTCGTCGCCGGCCTGCAATGCGCGCCACAGCGCCACGGTGATCTCGGCGATCTCGGTGGCCGGGATCACCCCCGCCAGGCCGCGCTGGTAGGTATCGACCAGCATCATGCCGCCGTCGCCCTCGAAGATCCGCGCCTGGCCGCCGGTGGCGTCGCGCAACAGCGAAACCTTGGGCGCGGTGGGCGCGGATTCGGGCTTGAACTGCACCTTCTGCGGGCCGAACGCCTTGAGCAGGCGGGCCTGCACGTCGATCGACAGCGGCCGCTTGGCCAGCGACTTGGCGTGGTGCACCAGCACCGGTATCTGCACGCTTTCGACGACATTGGCGAAGTAGGTGTACATCTGCTCGTCATCGAGCGCCCACATCGACGGGTGCATCACCAGCAGCGCGTCACAGCCGACCTGCTCGGCCTGGCGCGAATATTCGATCGCCTGGGCGATGCTCTCGCCACCGGTGCTCATGATGGCCAGGCCCTTGTCGCCGGTCTGTTCGGCGATCAGTTCGGCTACGCGGAAGCGTTCGCTGGTGGTCAGCCGCGAGACCTCGGAAATCTGCCCGATGACCACGCCGTCGCAGCCGGTGTGCAGGATGTGTTCGACCTGCAGGCGCAGGGCCGAGGTATCCAGGGAGAGGTCGTTGTTGTACGGCAGGATGGCGACCGGAAGGACACCTTGGATGGGGAGTTGCGTCATGCCTGATATTCCTTATCAAAGTTTGACGTTAACAACTAGCAGACTCGCTACTTACACCACGCCCACCATCTAAGACGGCACATACGCCCTCTGTTTTTGGCCAGCATGCCTGGCGATCCGCAACAAGGCGGATACGTCTGAAAGTGTTAAGCGCAAGGCACCGACTTTATTCGTCAAGGTCGGGTGTTCAACTACTGACTCACTCGGGAGTGCGGGGTATCCGTGCAACTTTCTCACTAGTCACTTGGTGCACACCGAAGTCGGGGGCAAGTAAATGGCGGGGGGATTTTTTTGTCGATCCGGCATTTGTATCAAAATAAGACAAATGTGAATTTACAAATAAACACACGTTAAAACTGTTTTCTATATTTCAGTTTGTTTCAGACATGTAACTGGATTTAAACATTTTGATTCCCGCAAAAGCGCCGTGCTAGAGCGCTTTCGAAGAATGGCCTCGCGTAAGGTATGCATTTGAAGCCTGAGGGCAATGACAGTTCTGCTGAACGAATGAATCCAAAGGGCCGGAAACTTGCCCTTGCACTTCATCCATTTGGCTATGTGGAGAAAAGTTCGCCGTTAGTAGGGGGTTGACTTGCTAGAAGTTGGGCGAAAGGCCCACTCTCGTGCCGGCTGGCAGCTACGGTTGCACGCGGTACCTGTAGGAGCGGATTCATCCGCGAAGCAGGCGCCGCAGTGTCTGGCACCGGCCTTGCCGGTGTTCGCCAGCAAAGCTGGCTCCTACGGTTGCGCGCGCTACCTGTAGGAGCGGATTCATCCGCGAAGCAGGCGCCGCAGTGTCTGGCACCGGCCTTGCCGGTGTTCGCCAGCAAAGCTGGCTCCTACGGTTGCGCGCGCTACCTGTAGGAGCGGATTCATCCGCGATACGCCGCGCGGGCGGCGCTCGATCTCATAGACGCTGCAACGCTAACGCCGAACACCTTGAAAAGCCTGGAGCCTGACAATGTTTATGTCACACACCCACGTGTAGGCATGGAGCGACTTGCCGCTAGGCAACGTCCGAACGGGGCATCGGAACGGTCCGGCATACGCGGAGCAGACCATGGCTTAGGATCTTGTCGTTCGACGGGCAGGACTAACCCTCATGGCATCACTTGATCCTGGAATACTTTCTGAAATGGAGGTTGCCCTCACCGCGTTCGTCACGGTGGACATTGTCATTTCAATAATGCTCAGGCGTTACCTGGCACAGAGAGGTTTTTTCTGGGCGGGTGCCATAACCAGCTATCTCTACAACACCCAGATCGGCGCACTGTATCTCTACATGGCGCTCCACAGGCAGTTCCTATTGGTGTTTGACATCACAGAACTGTACGAGTGGCTTTGGCCCGCCTCGTTGGTCTTCTATTTCTTCATGGTGTTTTTCCACAGCTGGGCATTTTTTGGAGGCACGCAACGATAAACCATGGAAGCCTTCATCCACTTGATACTCGTGTTGATGGTGCTCTTCGCGCCTATCGCCTTGGTCACACTCTTGGCCATCCTGGTCAGCCCTTATTGACCTTGCCTTATCGAGACTGCCCGGCAGTCTCGATAAGTGATGCGCTTACTTGCCTTGGCTCAACCCCAACTCCATGTCATCGATCAGCCCCTTGGCCAGCCCGCTGAGAATCCGCGCGGCGCTGCTGGCCATGAGGTCTCCTTCCATCTCCGCTTCGGTGGTGAAATGCGCCACGCACCCGAGCAGCATCGACAGGTCGCTGAAGGCGTGTTCGAAAGGAATACCGGGCTGGATACGGAAGATCTCGAGGCAGGTGGTCGTGCCCTGGGTCGGGCCGGGCTTGAAGTCGTCGCTCATACTGGCGCCCCCTTGGCCCGGGCGTGGCGGACCAGCGCGATGACCAGTTGAGCGAGGATTTCGGCGCTGTCCATCATCACGTCCAGGCGTTCGTCGCGTGGGCAGTGGGTGTAGGCGTGGATGGTGTCGCTGAGGGTGTGCATCAGCTTGTTGGCGTGGGCCATGGCTTCCTCGGGGGCGAGGTCGCTGATGATGGTGACAAAGGGGATTGGATAAGGTGGGTCAGGTACCAGTTTTTTCATGGTGTTCTCCTCAAGAATTACAGGGAGACAACCACCTCCATCCTTCTCACAGACAAGGGTGGCAGCCGTACGCATGGTGAGAAGACCGTGTAGACACCATGAAAAGCCACGGCCAGACCGAAGCCTGCACGCGCACGACTGCCATGAAAATGGAAAGCCAAAATGGTGAATACAACGGGCTTCTCACACCCGGTCGCCAAATTTGACGACCCAGCGACGTTACCCTCGGAGTAATTTCCAGCCAATTCGGAGCCTTCCGGCAGGCGCGTAGGATAGTTCCCAAGCGATGCCAGGCTGAAGGATTTGGTTTCAAGTTCGGAAATGTCTGACGGAGGTTAGGCGTTGGCCTTTCGAGGTGTTCGCCGGGGGAGTTGCAGCGAGCATGAGACCGAGCGCCGCGCGAGCGGCGCTCGATCGCCCTCAGAACCCCATGCTGAAGCTCACCACCACCCCATGGTCGCGGTTCTCGTTGGACAACTGCCCGGAATACCCAACCCCAAGCTTGCCACTGGCGCCCACACTCAGGTCCAGACCAGCCTCGACCACCGCCGCATCCTTGGCAATCGGCACACCCTCGGTGCTGAACCCGGAACCCCCATCGATAAAGCGCAGGTCGGCATCCGGCTTGTCATCCCCAAAGGCATGGCGCCAGCCCACGGACAGCCGTGGCGTGATCGTGCCGCCGCTGTCGAGCTTGATGTGCTTACCCGCCCGCACGCCCAGGGTGGAGTAGGTCACGTCCTGGTCGACCTTGCCCTCCAGCCGCCCTGCCCCACCCTTCTCATGGGCAGTGTCGCTGTCGTAGTTGACGTAGGCCAACCCGGCGAACGGCTCCAGGGCGATACCACCGGCATCGATGGCATACCCCACCTCGCCGAACACCTGGGCGCTGCGCGCCTTGTACTTGGCCTTGAGCCGGTCGTCGTAGCTGCCCACCGCGACATCGCGCTTGGTATCGATGTCATGCCAGGCATAGGCCACACCCAGGCGTGCGGCGAAGGCGTCCAGCTGGTAACCCAGGTAGGTGGTCAGGTGGTAGCTGTCGACGGTGGCGTCCGAACGGCGACGGTGAGCGTCGATGCTGGAGCGGGTGTAGCCCGCGGCGACACCGACCTTCCACTCATCATCCAGCGCACGGTCCACGCCCAGCATGAAGCCCGACAGGTCGCGGTCGACGCTGGCATGGTTGCTGTTGCCGTCGTAGTCCCCCCAACCGCCGATGGCGCGGATCCAGCCCACGGCCTGGCCTTGGCAACCTTCGCTGGTGAGCTGCTGGTTGGCGGTGGGCGCCAGGGTGCGCCGTGGATCGTTCTCGCGGCTGCAATCGGCCTGGCGCAGGCGGTCGTTGACCGCGTCGCGGATGTAGCGCGAATCCTCGATCAGCACGGTCGCGGTGCTGGCGTGGATCTCGCCGGACAGGCTGTCGAAGGCACTGCGCGCCGAATCGCGGTCCATGGTCACGAGGGTGTTGCGCAGCACGGCCGGGGCGCCGGCGCTTTCCAGGGCGGTGGCGACACCGCGCTGGTTGCCGGAGGCGGCAACATCGGCGAACGAGGTGCCGTTGCGGCTGACCGACAGGATCACCTGGTTGGCGCCATAGGCCAGGACGCTGTTGAGGAACGCCGAATTGCTCAGGTTGGTGCCAGCGAAGGTGCCATTGATGCCTCCACCCGCGCTGACCACGGTGTACACCCCGTCGTCATCGTCGAGATTGAGCACCTGCAGGCTGCCGCCAAGGTTGGCGGTGCCGCCCACGTTCAGGTAGTTCACCGGTTCCACGCCGAGGTCGATCACCAGGGTGCCGCTGGGGCCATTGGTGAAGTTGCCGGTCACGTTCAGGTTGCCGCCAGGCCCAGGCATCACCGTGCCGTTGTTGACCAGCCCGCCGACGGTGCCGTTGCCAGTCAGCGCGGCACCGTTGGCCACGGTCACCTGGGCACCGAGGGTGGTGCCCGGATGCGCCGCGTCACCGACCTGGAGCACGCCCTGGTTGACGTTGAACGCACCGGTGGTGGGCTGGTTGCCAGTCAGCAGCAGGGTGCCGGCCCCTTGCTTGGTGGTGGTGCCGGTACCGCTCAGGGTGCCATTGAAAGTGCCGTTGGCCGATTGCTGGAACACCAGGCTGGCGTTGTTGAGGATGTTGCCTTGCAGGCTGGTGGTGTTGCCCACCAGGGTGCCGCCGCTGACGGTGGTACCGCCGCTGTAGGTGTTGGCGCCACTGAGCACCAGGGTGCCGGCGTCGAGTTTCTCGATGCCGCCGGTACCGACCAGCGGCGCACTGACCACGGCGGTGGCACCGGCATTGACCCGCACCGGCGCCAGGCCACCATCGGCCTCGTTGACCGGGGTCAGGCTGCCGCCCGCCCCCGGCACCACTTGGTAGCCGTCGCTGAGGAACTGCATGCCGGAAAACGACTGGTTACCCACCACGGTGACGGTGCCCGGCGCGCCGCCGAACACGGCGTACTGGCCGCTCCAGCCGGTGGACGTGGTGCCGGATGCATTGGTCCAGTTGGTGTTCGGGCCCCAGGTGCCGCTGCCGCCACCGATGCTGCCGTCGGGGTTGGTCTTGCCGCCGTTCCAGAACAGCAGCTCTTCACCGTAGTTCTGCACCACCAGGTTGAGCTGGTTGGCGATGGCGGTTTGCAGGCCGAGGTCGGCCAGGGCCACGCCGCCGGGGATGGCGCCGAACACCAGGCCGTTGTCGGTCAGGCTGCCGCTGTAGCTGAACAACTGGTAGACACCAGTGCCGAAGCCACCGAGGTCGGTGATGTTCAGCGTGCCGTCGAGCACCAGGTTGCCATTGACCTTGACCACCGTGGTGGACGCGGCCGGGGCACCAAGGCTGAAGTCCAGCGCGCTGCCCGAGCTCAGGTTGAGGTTGCCCACAGTCAGCGGCGTGGCGCTCTGGCCTGCGACCAGGGTGGCGCCATCGGCGATCTGCACGGTGCCGCCGTAGGTGCCGCTGCCGCCCAGGCGCGCGCCAGTGGCGACCTGCACGGTGGCGCTGTCGAGGCGGCCATTGACCATCAGGCTGCCGGCGTTGACGGTGGTGGCGCCGGTCAGGCCGTTGACGCCGGTCAGCAGCAGTTCGCCGCTGCCGGTCTTGGTCAAGGTGCCGTTGCCGGTGAGGTTGCCGGTGTAGCTGCCGTTGGCGTTCTGCTCGAAGGTCAGCGCCGCGTTGTTGAGGATGGCGCCTTGCAGGCTGGTGCTATTGCCCACCACGCTGCCGGCGTTGATCTGAGTGCCGCCGGTGTAGCTGTTGGCACCGCCCAGGGTCAGCTGGCTGGTGCCGTTCTTGACCAGGCCGCCCGTGCCGCTGATAGCACCGTTGAGGGTCAGGGCGTTGCCGCCGCCAATGGCCAGGGCGCCATTGAGCACGGCGTTGTTGGCCAGGGTGACCGCCTTGTTGCTGTCCAGTGTGGTGCCGGTGGCGGCGGTCAGGGTGCCGCTGCCCAGCGCGCTGTCGTTGCCCACCACCAGGGTGCCGCCGTTGAGCGCGGTGCCGCCGCTGTAGCCGTTGGCGACGTTGAGCACCAGGGTGCCGGCGTCTTGCTTGGCGAGGCTGCCGGTGCCGTTGAGGGCGACGTTGAGGGTGGCGGTGACACCCGTGTCGACCCGCAGGTTGGTGGCGCCGTTACCCAGCAGTTCAGCCGCGGCGCCCGCGTTGAGCACATAGCCATTGGTGCTGAACTGCAGGCCGGTGATGGTGTGGCTGCCGTCGACGGTGACGGTGCCCGGGGCGCCCTGGAACACGGCGAAGGTGTCGTTCCAGGTCTGGTTGAGCACGCCGTTGGCGTCGGTCCAGTTGCTGTTGACGGCGTTCCAGGTACCGCTGCCGCCGTCGATCAGGCCGTTGGCGACACTCTGAATGCCATCCCAGAACAGCACGTTGCTGGCCCCGCCGACCACCAGGTTGACCTGGTTGGCGACGGCGGTCTGCACGGTCAGGTCGGTGACCGGCACTGGCGCGCTGCCGATGGCCAGGCCGTTGTTGACCAGGCTCCCGCCATAAGCGAACAGGCGGTACACGCCGGCGCCGAAACCACCGATATCGCTGACGTTGAGGGTGCCGCCCAGGGTCAGGTTGTTCGCCACGTCAACTAGCGCGGCGGCGCCACCGACCGAGGCACCGAGAGCCGCGTTGAAGCTGGAGCCGTTGTCCAGCGTCAGGTTGCCCGCGCTCAGGGTGGCACCGCTGGTGGCCGCGAGCGCACCGCCGCTGGCCACGCTCACCGCGCCGCCGAGGCTGCCGGCGCCAGACAGGGTGGCGCCGCTGGCGACGTTGACCGCGCTGCTGGCCAGCGAGCCGTTCACCCGCAGCCGGCCGGCCTGCACGTTGGTGTTGCCGGTGTGGCTGTTGCTGCCGCTGAGCGACAGGGTGCCGGTGCCCCGCTTGTTCAAGGTGCCAGTGCCCGCGATATTGCCATCGAACACCCCGCCTTCGACGTTCAGGCTGTTGCCGGTGGCGATCTGGATCGCGCCGGTGCCGCCGATGTCGCCGAGGGTGGTATTGCCGTCGAGGTTGAGGTGGGCGCCGGTGCTGACGTTCAGCGCGCTCTGGGTGCCCAGGGCGGTGGTACCGATGGTGCTCAGGCTGCCGGAAAGGATGTTGAGCACGCCGCTGAAGGTGTTGTTGCCCGACAGGGTCAGGTCGGCCAGGCCGCTCTTGTTGAGCGTACCGCCACCGCTGAGCACACCACCCAGTTGCAGGTCGTTGCTGCCCAGTACGTTGAGGGTGCCGCTGACATTCACCGGGTTGGCCAGGCTGACGGCGCTGGCGCTGTCGAGGTTGGCATTGCCGGTGACGTCCAGGCCCCCCGTGCCCAGGGCGGCGTTGTTGCCCACCACCAAGGTACCGGCCTGCAGCTCGGTGCCGCCGCTGTAGGTATTGGCGCCCATCAGCGCGAAGCGCGCGGCGCCGGCCTTGAGCAGGCGGCCGGCGCCGGCGACGGTGCCGCCAAGGGTGAGGTCGTTGCTGCCCAGCACCGTGAGCGGGCCGGCGAGGTTGACGTTGTTGCCCAGGGTGACGGCCTGGCTGCTGTCCAGGCTGGTGCCGCTGGCGGCGTTCAGGCTGCCGGTGCCCAGCGCGGTGTTGGAACCCAGCACCAGGGTGCCGCCGTTGAGCGCGGTGTTGCCGGCGAAGGTGTTGTTGCCCCCCAGCGCCAGGCGTGCACTGCCGGCCTTGAGCAAGCCACCGGCGCCGCTGATGTTGCCGTTGAGCGCCAGGTCGTTGCTGCCGGCAATGTTCAGCGTGCCACTGAGCACGACGGCGTTGCCCAGGGCTACCGCCGCGTTGCTGTCCAGGGTGGTGCCCGCAGCGGCGTCGAGCGCGCCGCTGCCCAAGGCGTTGTTGTTGCCCAGCACCAGGGTGCCGCCGCTGAGGCGGGTGCCGCCGCTGTAGCTGTTGCTGCCATTGAGCACCAGGGTGCCGCTGTCGAGTTTGTTCAGCTTGCCGATGCCGGCGAGGCCGACATCGAGGGTGGCCGTCACGCCGGGGTCGACGCGCACGCTGGTGTCGCCACTCGTGCCGTTGATCAGGTCGAGCACCCCGCCGGTACCGCCCAGCAGGCGATAGCCGTTGGTGACGAACTGCATGCCGTTGACGGTCTGGCTACCGTCGACGGTGACATCGCCCGCCGTGCCTTGGAACACCGCGAAGGTGCTGCCCCAGGTGCCGTTGGCCGCGCCGTTGAGGTCGGTCCAGTTGGTGTTGGTGGCGTTCCACACACCCGCGCCGCCATCGACCTGGCCGTTGGCCACGCTCTGGCTGCCGTCCCAGAACTGGATGTTCAGGCCGGCGGCGCTGACCAGCAGGTTGACCTGGTTGGCCAGGGCGGTCTGCAGGGTCACATCACCAAGCCCGACGCCTAGCGGCAGGTTGCCGAAGTCCAGGCCATTGTCGGTGAGCGCGCCGGTGTAGTCGAAGACCCGGTACACACCGTTGCCGAAGCCGCCGATGCTGCCGACGTTGAGTGTGCCGTCGAGGGTCAGGTTGCCGCCGACGTTGAACAGCGCAGTACCACCCGTGGACGGAGTGCCCAGACCGACATCGACGATCGAGCCGCTGTTGAGCACCAGGCTGCCGAGGCCCAGGGTGCTGCCGCTCTGCCCGGCCAGGTGGCCGCCGTTGCTGATGACCACCGCGGCATTGGCGGTGCCGCTACCGGTCAGGGTGGCGCCGCTGGCGACGGTCAGCAGGTTGCTGCCCAGGGTGCCATCGACTTTCAGGGTGCCGCCGTTGACCTGGGTGTTGTCGGCCAGGTTGCCGGTGCCCGTCAGGGTCAGGGTGCCGGTACCGACCTTGGTCAGGCCGCCCAGGCCGTTGAGGCCGCCGGCGAAGGTGCTGCTGAGGTTGTTGCTGCCCAGGCTCAGGACGCTGCCGACACCGACATCGACTTGGCCGCTGCCGGTCAGGCTGCCGAGACTGGCATTGCCATTGAGGTTGAGCTGGCCGCTGGCACCGACGTTGAGGGTGTCGACGTTGGCCAGCACGCCGCTGCCCAGGGTGGTGAGGGAGCCGGCCTGGATATCGACGTTGCCGGTGAAGGTCTTGACGCCTACTAGGGAGAGGTCGTCGACGCCGGTCTTGACCAGGTTGCCGCTGCCGCCCAGGTCGCCGCTGAGGATCAGCGCGTTGGCGGCTTCGACGGTCAGGTTGGCGCCGTTGCTCAGGGCGATGGTGTTGCCCAAGGCCATGGGCGAGCTATTGGCCAGGGTGGCGTCGGCGGTGACCGCCAGGGTACCGGTGCCCAACGCGCCGCTGCTGCCCACGGTCAGGCGCCCGGCGTTGAGCTGGGTGCCGCCCTGGAAGCCGTTGTTGCCGTTGAGCGTGAGGTTGCCGCTGCCATTCTTGACCAGCCCGGCGGTGCCGTTGAGCACGCCGCTAAGGGTCAGGTCATTGCTGCCGGCGACGGTGAGGCCGGCGTTGAGGGTGACGTTGTTGCCCAGGGTGACGTTGCTGCCGGCGCTCAGGGTCGAGGCCCCGGCGACGGTCAGGGCGCCCTGCCCCAACGCGTTGTCGTTGCCGACCACGAGCTGGCCGGCGCCGAGGGTGGTGCCGCCGAGGTAGCTATTGGCACCGTTGAGGGTCAGGGTGGCGGCGCCCGATTTATTCAGGCCGCCGACGCCATCGAGCACGCCGTTGAGGGTGAGATCGGCGCTGCCCGGTACGTTGAGCGTGCCCCCCAGGTGCACGGCATTGGCCAGGGTGACGCCCGCGCCGCTGGCGTCGAGGCTGGTGTTGGCGCCGGTGCTGAGGTCGCCGCTGCCCAGGGCGGTGTTGCTGCCCACTACCAGGGTGCCGCCGTTTAGCGTGGTGCCGCCGCTGTAGGTGTTGCTGCCGTTGAGGGTCAGGCTGGCGGCGCCGTTCTTGACCAGGCTGTTGTTGCCCGCGATCACACCGTTGAGGGTCAGCGCCTGGCTGCCGCCGAGGGTGAGGTTGCCACCGTTCAGGTTGATGGCGTTGGTCAGCGCCAGAGACTGGCTGGCGTCGAGGGTGGCGGCACCGGTGACGGTCAGCGCGCCGCTGCCCAGGGCGCCGGCACTGCCCAGCAGCAGGCTGCCGGCCTGCAATGCGGTGCCGCCGGTGTAGGTGTTGTTGCCGTTGAGAATCAACTGGCCGCTGCCCGACTTGTTCAGACTGCCCCCGCCACTGATGACGCCGTCGAGGGTCAATGTCTGGGTGTTGTCGACGCCAAGCGTGGTGCCTGCCCCAAGGCCGATGGCGTTGGCTACTTGCAGCACCCCGGTGGTGGCCAGCGTGCTGTTGCCGGTTACCGCCAGGTTGCCCGAGCCCAGGGCGGTGTTGTTGCCCAGGGTCAGGGTTCCGGCGCCGAGGGTGGTGGTGCCTTGGTAAGTGTTGGCGGCATTCAACGTCAGGTTGCCGCTGCCAGTCTTGGTCAGGCCGCCGGTGCCGCTGATCACGCCGCTCAGCGTCAGGTTGTTGTTGCTCGGCAGGCTCAAGGTGTCGTTCAGCGCCACCTGGTTGGCCAGGGTCAGGGGGCCGGTGGTGGCCAGGTTGCTGGCGCCGCCGACGGTCAGGGCGCCAGTGCCCAGGGCCTGGCTGTTACCCAAGGTGAGGGTGCCGGCATTGAGGGTCACGCCACCGGCCAGGGTGTTGGCGCCGCTGAGGGTGAGGTTGCTGGCGCCGTTCTTGGTCAGGCTGCCGGCGCCGGTGACCAGGCCGCTCAGGTCCAGGTCGTTGCTGCCGGCGATCGTGAGGTTGCCCCCCAGGTTGACGGTGTTGCCGATGTTCAGCGCCGTGGCGCTGTCGAGCGTGGTGCCAGCGGCCGCGTTGAGCTGGCCGAGACCAAGGGCGCTGGCACTGCCGAGCACCAGGGTGCCGGCATTGAGGTTGGTGTTGCCCAGGTTGCCATTGGTGCCGTTCAGGGTCAGGGTGCCGCTGCCGGTCTTGGTCAGGCCGCCGACACCGGTGATGTTGCCGCCCAGGGTCAGGTTCTGCGCCCCGGCGATGGTCAGGTTGCCGGCCAGCGCGACCTGGTTGGCCAGGGTGACGTTGGCATTGCTGCTCAGGGTGGTGCCCCCTACGGCATTCAGCGCGCCGCTACCCAGTGCCGTGTTGCTGCCCACCACCAGGGTGCCGCCGTTGAGGCTGGTGATGCCCTGCTGGCTGTTGCTGCCGTTGAGGGTCAGCGTGCCGGCACCGGCTTTGATCAGGTCACCGGTGCCGCTGAGCACACCGTTGAGGGTAAGGTCATTGCTGCCTGGCAGGGTGAGGTTGGCGTTCAGGGCGACGGTATTGGCCAGTGCCAGGGTGCCGGTGCTGTCCAGGCTGGCAGCGCCCGTGACGCTAAGGCCGCCTGTGCCCAGGGCCTGGGCGTTGCCCACGGTCAGGGTGCCGGCACCAAGGCTGGTACCGCCACTGTAGGTGTTGGCGTTGCCAAGGGTCAGGTTGGCGCCACCGGCCTTGATCAGGCTGCCGGCACCCGAAACGACACCCGACAGCCCAAGGTCGGCGCTGCCACCGACGGTCAGGGCGCCCCCCAGGGCAAAGGCGTTGCCCAGGGTGACAGCCGTGTTGCTGTCCAGGCTGGTGCCAGCGGCTGCGCTGACCGCCCCGGTGCCGAAGGCCGTGTTGTTGCCAACGATGATGCTACCGCCGTTGAGCACGGTGCCACCGCTGTAGCTGTTGGCCCCGTTGAGCACCAGGGTGCCGCTGTCGAGCTTGGCCAGTTGGCCGCTGCCCGAGAGGCCGACGTTCAGCGTGGCGGTGACACCCGGATCGACCCGCACGGTGAAAGCGCCGTTGCTGCCGTTGACCAGGTTCAGGCCACCGGTGCCGATCAGGCGATAGCCGTTGGTGACGAACTGCAGGCCAGTGGCGGCCTGGGTGTCGACCACGGTAACGTCGCCCGCGGTGCCCTGGAACACGGCGAAGTCGCTGGCCCAGGTGTTGTTGGCCACACCGTTGATATCGGTCCAGTTGGTGTTGACGCCGTTCCAGGTCCCCGTGCCGCCGTCGATCACACCGTTGGGCACGCTCTGGGCACCGTCCCAGAACTGCACGGTGCCGGTGGCGCCGCCGACCAGCAGGTTGATCTGGCTGCCGATGGCGGTCTGCACCTGCAGGTCGCCCGGCAACACGCTGCCTGGCACGGTACCCAGCACCACACCGTTGTCCACCAGGGCGCCGGTGTAGTCGAACAAGCGGTAGATACCGGTGCCGAAGCCGCTGATATCGCTGACGTTGAGGGTACCGTCGAGGGTCAGGTTGCCGTTGACATTGACCAGCGCGGTGCCGCCGGTTGCAGGCGAACCCAGGCCGAAATCGAGGATCGAGCCGCTGTGCAGGGTCAGCGCGCCGGTGGCCAGCGTGGCGCCGCTATTGGCCAGCAGGTGCGCGCCGTTGGCGATATCCAGGGCACCCAGCAGGCTGCCGGTCCCGCCCAGGCTGGCGCCACTGTTGACCTGCACGTTGGCGCTGGCCAGGGTACCGGTGACGTTGAGCAGGCCGGCGTTGACCGTGGTGTCGCCCGCCAGCACGTTCACGCCCGACAGTTCCAGGCTGCCCGTGCCGTTCTTCACCAGCCCGCCAGCGCCCGCCAGCACGCCGCTGAAGACGTTGTTCAGGTTGTTGCCCCCCACGCTCAGGTTGCCGCTACCGGCCACGTTCACCGTGCCCGCACCGCTGAGGCCACCAACCCCGGCGCTGGCGCCCAGGTTGAGGCTGGCGCCGGCACCGACATTGAGCGACGAGGCATTGCCCAGCCCGCCAGTGCCCACGGTGTTGAGGCTGCCACCGAGCAGGTCGATCGCGCCGCTGAAGGTGTTGTTGCCGAGCAGGGTCAGGTCGGCCAGGCCGTTCTTGATCAAACCGCCCGTGCCGCTGAGGGCACCGCTCAAGGTCAGGTCGTTGCTGCCACCGAAGGTGAGGTTGGCGCCCAGGCCGATGTCGTTGCCCAGGATCAGCGGGGCGCTGCTGTCGAGGCTGGCGGCACCGGTCACGTTGAGGGCGCCGCTGCCCAGGGCGCCGCCATTACCGATGACCACGCCACCGGCACTCAGGGTGGTGCCGCCGGCGTAGGTGTTGACGCCGTTGAGGGTCAGGGTGGCGCCGCCGTTCTTGACCAGTTGCCCTGCCCCACTGAGCACGCCGCCCAGGGTCAGTGCGTTGCTGCCGCCGAGGGTGAGGTTGGCGTCGAGCACGACGTTGTTGCCCAGGCTGATGGCGCTGCTGTTGTCCAGGCTCGCGGCGCCGCCCACGGTCAGGGTACCCGTGCCGAGCGCGCTGGCGTTGCCGAGCACCAGGCCGCCTGCGTTGAGCAGGGTGCCGCCGGCATAGCTGTTGAGGCCACCGAGGGTGAGCGTGGTGCTGCCGTTCTTGATCAGCCGGCCGGTGCCGTCGATCACGCCGTTGAGGCTGAGGTTGTTGCTGCCGGCCAGGGTGAGGTCGGCATCAAGGGTGACGGCGTTGCCGACACTGAGCGCCGCCGTGCTGTCCAGGCTGCCGGCGCCCGCCACGGTGAGCTTGCCCACGCCCAGCGCGGCCGTGTTGCCCAGCACCAGGCCGCCGGCATTGAGGGTGGTACCACCCAGGTAGGCGTTGGGGCCGGACAGGGTCAGGGTCGCGCTGCCGTTCTTGACCAGGCTGCCCGCGCCGCTGACCAGGCCACCGAGGCCGAGGTTGGCGCTGCCACCGATGGCCAGCGCGCCGGTCAGGTTGATGGCGTTGCCCAGGTTGACCGCGCTGCTGGCGTCCAGGCTGGTGCCACCGGCGGCATTGAGCGCGCCACTGCCCAGCGCGGTGTTGCTGCCGACCACGATGGCGCCGGCGTTGAGGTTGGTGGCACCGGCCTGGGTATTGGTGCCGGTGAGGGTCAGCGTGGTGCTGCCGTTCTTGGTCAGGCCACCGACCCCGGTAATCACGCCACCCAGGGTGAGGTCGTTGCTGCCGGCGAGGGTGAGGTTGCCGGTCAGGTTGAGGGCGTTGCCGATGTTCAAGCCGGCGACGCTGGTGTCGAGGGTGGTGCCCGCCGCGGCGTCGAGGGCCCCGCTACCCAGTGCGGTGGCGCTGCCCAGCACCAGGGTGCCGGCGTTGAGCGTGGTGGTGCCGCTGTGGGTGTTGCTGCCCGAGAGGGTGAGGCTGGCGCTGCCGTTCTTGGTTAACCCGCCGGTGCCGCTGAGGTTGCCGGCCAGGACCAGGTTGTTGGCGCCGGCCAAGGTCAGGTTGGCGCCGAGGGTGACGCCGTTGTTCAGGGTGAATGCCGTGGTGTTGGCCAGGGTCGAGGCGCCGCCGACGGACAACGCGCCGGTGCCCAGGGCGGTTGCGCTGGCCAGGGTCAGGGTGCCGGCATTGAGGTTGAGGCCGCCGCTGAAGGTGTTGCTGCCCGCCAGGGTCAGGTTGCTGGCGCCGTTCTTGACCAGTGCGCCAGTACCGCTGATCACACCGCCCAGGGTGGCGGCATTGCTGCCAGGCAGGGTCAGGGTGTTGCCTCCCAGGTTGATGGCGTTGCCCAGGTTGACCGTCGCGCCGGCGTCGAGGCTGGCGTTGCCGCCCAGGCTGAGCGCGCCGGTGCCCAGGGCATTGTTGTTGCCCACGGTCAGCACGCCTGCGTTGAGGGTGGTGCCGCCGCTGAAGGTGTTGCTGCCGTTGAGAGTGAGGCCGGCGCTGCCATCCTTGACCAGTGCACCTGTACCGCTGATCACACCGCCCAGCGTAGTGGCGCTGGTACCCAGCAGGTTCAGGGTATTGGCGCCCAGGTTGATCGCGTTGCCGAGGTTGACCGCGGTGCTGGCGTCGAGGCTGGCGTTGCCGCCCAGGGTCAGCGCGCCGCCGCCCAGGGCGTTGCTGTGGCCGACGGTGAGCTTGCCGGTATTGAGCGTCAGGCCGCCGCTGAAGGTGCTGTTGCCGTTCAGGGTCAGGTCGCCGGCGCCGTTCTTGACCAGCGCCCCGGTGCCGCTGATCACACCGTCCAGGGTGGTGGCGCTGGTGCCCAGCAGGTCGAGGGTGTTGGCCCCGAGGTTGATGGCATTGGCCAGGCTGACTCCGGTGCTGGCATCGAGGCTGGCGTTGCCGGTGAGTGCCAGGGCGCCGCTGCCCAGCGCGGCGCTATCGCCCACGGTGAGCTTGCCCGCGCCCAGGCTGGTGCCGCCGCTGAAGGTATTCACGCCATTGAGATTGAGGTCGGCGGCGCCGTTCTTGACCAGGCTGCCGGTGCCGCCGATCACGCCGTTGAGCGTCAGTGCGTTGTTGCCAGGCAAGGTCAGGGTGCTGCTGCCCAGGTTGATGGCATTGGCCAGGGTCATGGCCGCCGTGGTGTCGAGGGTGCCGTTGCCGGTCAGGCCCAACGCACCACTGCCCAGGGCGCTGGCATTGCCCAGCGTGAGGGTGCCGCTGGCCAGGGTGGTGCCACCGCTGTAGGTGTTGACGCCATTCAGGGTCAAGCCCCCGCTGCCACTCTTGACCAGCGAACCGGTGCCGCTGAGTACGCCACCCAGGGTCAGGGCATTGCTGCCGGGTAACGTCAGCGCGGCGTTCAACGCTACGGCGTTGTTCAGTACCAGGGGCACGCTGCCTTGCAGGCTGCCCGCGCCGCTGACGGTGAGCGCGCCGCTACCCAGCGCCGCGGCGCTGGTCAGGTTGAGCCCGCCGGCAGCCAGGGTGGTGCCGCCGCTGTAGGTGTTGGTGCCGCCCAGCGTGAGCAGGCCGGCGCCGGTCTTGGTCAGCCCGCCGACACCCGAGACCACACCGTTAAGGGCCAGGTCGTTGACGCCGCCGACACTCAGGCCGGCGTTGAGGGTCAGGGCATTGGCCAGGCTCAGCCCGCCGACACTGCCCTGCAGGCTGCCACCGTTGGCGGTGATACCACCACTGCCGAAGGCGCTGGAATTGTCGAAGCTGAGCGCGCCGCCGTTGAGGGTGGTCTGGGTGGTGCCATTGAGCACCTGGCCGATCAGGCTCCAGGTGCCGCTGTCGACGATCAGCCGGTTGAAGTTGATGTAGTTCGTAGCGTTGATCGTGCCGCTGCCACTGGTCCCGCTACCGCCGCCGATGGCGTTCTGCAACGCCAGGGTGTTGGTGCCACCGGCGCCACCATCGATCTTGCCCGCTGGCGCATAGGCCAGGTTTGGGTTGCTGGTGACCAGCAAGGCCACGCCGACCCCGAGCCCGGCACTGACACTGGAGCCGGTGATGGCGTTGAAGCGGTTGGTGCTGTTGGCGCCCATCGCCAGGCTGCCGGTCAGGGTGCCGGCGTTGGTGAAGGTGTTGCCCGCCGCCGAGGCCTCGAACGCTGCCCGGCCGAGAATGGTGCCGGTGTTGGTGAAGTTCACCGTGCCGCCGCCGGTCACGGCGATGACCGGGGTGTCCTCGCTCACCAGGGTGAGGCCGAGCAACGCCGAGGAGCCGATGCTGCCAGCGTTGCTGATGGTGGTGGTACCCGCGGCGCCGTTGCGCGCATCCAGCGCCATGCCCGTCAGGTTGAGCAGGTTCACCCCGAGCAACGCGCCCGTGCCCTTGATCACGCCCGTGGCGTTGTTGTTGATGTTGAGCGTGCTGCCAGTGCCGGTGTTGCCGATCAGCAAGGCGGAAGACTGGATACTCAGCAGCCCCAGCAAGGTCGGGTCGATGGTGCCGGAGTTGTTCAGCGTGTTGTTGTTGCCGGCCAGCGATAGAGAGGTGCCGCCCACGCCCAGCAGGGTGCCCAGCGAGGCACCGGGGTTGACGTTGACCGTGAGGCCACTGCCGCCGTTGGTGTAGCTGGGCGCCAGTGGGTTGGCCGCGCCGTTGCAGGTAATGATGGACCCGGCTGCGCTGCAGACGGCCAGCGCCTGCTCGCTCGTCAGGCCAAAGGCCAGGGCGCCGACCCCCAGGCTGACGGCCAGGGACAGTTGCGAGAAACGGGCGGGGAAACGGGAGGCGGCACGTCTGTCCACGGAGAGCTCCTTCGTGGATCAGGCAATTCAGTCCTTGAATGCGTGTGCAGCGGGGGCGAGAAAGAGCAGCGAAACACGCGACGGCCGAAACGCCTGATCAATGGCTACGAATTTCCTTTGAGGAAATGTGTAGCCGCTGTAGGACGGGCAGTACGGCGTTGGAGGGGAGCAAATGGTGTTAATACTTTTTCAAGGCGGCACGTGTTTCGCGGGTTTCAAGAGGCTTCTGGTTGGATCCAGCCGACGAACGGTCATGTCACTTTGCCAAAGCGTGAACAGGTTAGACGTTTGTAGGAGCGGCTTCAGCCGCGATGCTGGCATCGCGGTATGCGGCACCCGCGTTGCGGGTGATCGCGGCTGAAGCCGCTCCTACAGAGGTTTCATACGCCGGGTCAGGCCACCTCGGCGCCGTCATCCGGCCAGTGCGGCTCGTTGGCCCCTGGCGGTGTCAGCGGTGGCAGGCCATAGGCCGCGCGGGCATCGTCGCAGCTGGGGTTGTGCACCCCGTTTTCCCACGACGCATCGAACTCGCGGCACGGGCTGG
Source organism: Pseudomonas entomophila (assembly GCF_023277925.1). Lineage (NCBI taxonomy): Bacteria > Pseudomonadati > Pseudomonadota > Gammaproteobacteria > Pseudomonadales > Pseudomonadaceae > Pseudomonas > Pseudomonas entomophila. The sequence continues at coordinate 5,392,242 of NZ_CP063832.1, read as the reverse complement.
AGCGGTTTTCATAGATGGTGCAGGCCACCTGCGTGCCGATCTCGCCACCCAGGCTGACGCAGCGGCAAGGCTTGGCGTCGGTGCCGATCATGGCGACGCGGGTCGGGTTGATCTGCACCACCAGATCGTCGGGCACCACGCCGCCGGCGGACTGGCATTCACCCCAGAAGAAAGACACACGAAAGTAGCCGCAGCAGGCGCCGCAGGTCAGGCAAGGGTTCTGTTCGGACATGATGGCCAGGGAGGGAGGTTGTTGTTATGAGGGCGAGCGCCCGCGGCGCCATTTGTAATCCAAGCGCGAACGGCTGAGAAGAGGGGGCATGCAAAAAAACATCGCCGCCGATCGGCGGCGCTTTACCGGTAGGCGCCGGCCTTGCTGGCGAACACGCAGGCAGGGGTTCGCCAGCAAGACTGGCTCCTACACGGACGGGGTTACTTGCTGATCAGGCCGTCGGCCCGGAACATCTGGCGGATGCCGCGGATGGCCTGGCGAATGCGGTCCTGGTTCTCGATCAGGGCGAAACGCACATGGTCGTCACCGTAGTCACCGAAACCGATGCCCGGCGACACGCAGACCTTGGCCTCGGCCAGCAGTTTCTTGGCGAACTCCAGCGAGCCCAGGTGCGCGTAAGCCTCGGGGATCTTGGCCCAGACATACATCGAGGCCTTGGGGTTCTCGACCATCCAGCCCAGCTCGTGCAGGCCCTTGACCAGCAGGTTGCGGCGCTGGCGGTACTGCTCGGCGATGTCGCGCACGCATTGCTGGTCGCCTTCCAGGGCGGCGATGGCCGCCACCTGCAGCGGAGTGAAGGTGCCGTAGTCGTGGTAGCTCTTGATCCGCGCCAGGGCGCTGACCAGCTCCGGGTTACCCACCATGAAGCCGATGCGCCAGCCCGCCATGTTGTAGCTCTTGGACAGGGTGAAGAACTCCACCGCAATGTCCTTGGCCCCCGGCACCTGCATGATCGATGGGGCCTTCCAGCCGTCATAGACGATGTCGGCGTAGGCCAGGTCGTGCACCACCAGCACGTCGTACTGTTTCGCCAGGGCCACCACGCGCTCGAAGAAGTCCAGCTCGACGCACTGGGCGGTGGGGTTGGACGGGAACCCCAGGATCATCATCTTGGGTTTGGGGATCGACTCGCGGATCGCCCGCTCCAGTTCGTTGAAGAAGTCCACGCCCGGCACCAGCGGCACGGAGCGCACCTGGGCACCGGCGATCACCGCGCCGTAGATGTGGATGGGGTAGCTGGGGTTGGGCACCAGCACGGTGTCGCCATGGTCGAGGGTACCGAGCATCAGATGCGCCAGGCCCTCTTTCGAGCCAATGGTGACGATGGCCTCGCTCTCCGGGTCGATCGCGACGTCATAGCGCTCCTTGTACCAGTTCGAGATGGCACGGCGCAGGCGCGGGATACCGCGGGAGGTAGAGTAGCCGTGGGTGTCTTCGCGCTGGGCGACCTGCACCAGCTTCTCGACGATGTGCGGCGGGGTGGCGCCATCGGGGTTGCCCATGCTCAGGTCGATGATGTCCTCGCCACGGCGACGGGCGGCCATCTTGAGCTCGGCGGTGATGTTGAAGACGTACGGGGGGAGACGATCGATGCGCGCGAAGCGGCGCGGCGAACCTGGATTGGCCATGTGTTCCTCTGCAGACGTAAGCGCCCGGAACCGTCCGAGCGACGTTGGCCGCTGCGGCGGCCGAATCAGAAGATAATCCCGCACAGCAAATTTCGTAAAGGATAATTTTCTGTTTTATTAGAATTTTTCAGGCGTATGAATTGAATAATCCACAAATACAGAATCAATGAGCGCGAATTCGATCGGCGTTTTCGCCGGCAAAGCCGGCGAATGGGCCAGTGCAGTCACACAGGATGGAGCTGGATCAATACACCTGAACCCGCCACAGCTCACGCGACGCCGAGGCCGGGCTCATGGGCAAACGCCCGTGCAAGGTCAGGTAGTTGTCGATCAGCACCAGGTCACCCGCCGCCCATTCATGGGCAATCAGGCAGTGCGGGTCGTAGACCAGCCCGTCCAGTTGTTCGATCAGCTCGCGCTGGAACACCTCGTCACCGCCCTGCACCTGCTGCTCCAGGGTCTGCAGCGATGACTCGCAGCCTTCCTGGTAGCGCAACACCGGCTCGCCGCTGCGAGGGTCGCGGTCCACCAGCGGATAGGTGCGCGGTGAGCCGCCAAAATAGGTCATGCGCGTGTAATAGGTGATATCGACGCCCTGCCATTGCCGGGCGGTCCGCAGGCCGACCTTGGCCAGGGCATTGCGGCTGTCGACGATAGTGGTCTGCCCTTCCCCGGGCTGCGGCGGCGTCTTGCAGTAGAGCATGAAGGTGTGCGCGCAGAACTTGGGGTCGCGCTGCACCAGCGGGTCACTTTCGGGCAGCAGGTTGAGGTCCCAGTGCAGCGGTGTCTTCTCCAGCGAATGCACCACCCCTTGCGGCTGGTCGGCCGGCTTGACCACGTGCACCTCGCCAAAGGCCCAACGGTAGATGGTGCCGAAGCGCGCGCAATCGGCGGCGAAACTGGCCTGGTCGGCGTACTCGCAACCGCGCAGGCAGACGAAACCGAAACTGCGCACCAGCGCTTGCAGCGTCTCGGTGGACAATCGCTCGAAGCCCAGCCCCATGGGGTCGCTGACCACCAGGCCGAACAGGGGCAGCTTCTGCAATTCGAAGCGATAACCTTGCAGCGCTTCACCCTGAGTTTCGTGAAGCAACCATGGCCGCCCCTGCCAGGTCACCTGCACATGCCGGCTGCCGTCGATCTCGGCGCGGCCGCACAAGGACTGGCCGCCATCGAGCTGGCGCACCGGCACCGCGTGCCAGGGGCTGATCACATGGTGCAGGCCGTCGGCCAGGGCCAGGGTGAACTTGGGCCCGGCATTGTCGTACTGGTGCACGGACAGGCGAATGTGCTCGGGGAAGAAACGCTCCACCGCGGCGTTGAGGGCCTGGCCACGCAGCATCATCTGGTAGGCCTTGTGGCTGATCTGGCGCAGGTGCTCGTCCTCGTCCTGCCCCGGCTGGCGACACAGGCGCAGGTCGTTGTAGAGGTGGCTGCACAGCTTGTCGTGGCTACGGGCCAGGCCTTCGTCCTGCTGGCACTGCTCGATCAACGCCTCGACGTTCTTCCAGGGCAGGCGGGCCTGCTTGACCAGCGTCGCACGCAGCGCTTCGGGGCTGCTGGCCTGGGGGAACAGGTCCTCCATGCTCACCCAGCGAATGCTGTGGGTGACGCACAGGGTGCGCAATGCCTGGTTGTAATGCCGGCGAACATCGTCGGGCACACCGACGATATCGTTGAAGGTGGTGCCGTCGCTGAGGATGACGATCTCGCACCCCGGTGCGTGCAGGGCGGCGATCTCCTGGCCAAGGCGGTCAAGGCGCTCGATGGCCATGACCTCGCCGTAGTCCGGCAGCACGCCAAAGGTCTTGTCGCGATCGTTCGGCGACTTGCAGGGGAAACCCGGCAGCACCATGCGCACGGGCTCACCACGTTCGAAGCAACGTGCCAGGTCCTTGGCCAGGTGCACCTTGCCGGCATCGGCGAAGCGATCGCCCTCGACCTTGAGCAGGTAACCGTCCAGCACCTGGCTGACGGCCGAAACCCAGCTGTCTTTGTCTTGCATCTTCTGTCGTCCTTGAGTGGAAGCTACAGCGAACCTGTCAGTTCGGCTCGCGGGGGTTGTCCAGCTGCCGGGCACATGGCCGCGAGCAACTGATGAGGGTGTTCGCAATACAGCTGCGGATTGTGATCGTGCAGCACGTCGGGCTCGCCATAGCCCCAACCCGCTGCCACCGCCGACATACCGGCGGCCTGCGCCGTGAGCAGATCGATGGCCGTGTCGCCGACGAACAGGCAATGCCCGGGCGCCACACCCAGCCTCTCGGCGGCTTGCAGGGCTGCGTCGGGCGCTGGCTTGAGGCGCTGCCCTGCTCGGTGGCCAATGACCACGGCGAACGCATTCGTCGGTAACAGGTACTCGACCACTTGCAATGCCAGTGCATGGGCCTTGTTGGTCACCACGGCCATGGGCAGGCCCCGCGCGCCAAGGGCCTCGAGCAGCGGCTCGACACCCGCGTAAGGCCTCGACAGCTTGACCAGGTGCTGGCGATAGCAGGCGCTGTAGGCCGCTTGCAAGTGCTGGGCATCCTCCACGCCGTGCTCGTGCGCGACCCGCTCGATCATCGCGGCCACGCCGCCACCGACCAGGGCACGCACGGACTCTACAGCCAGAGGGGGCAGCCGGTGCTGACCCAGAACATGGTTCAGGCACCAGGCGATATCGGGCAAGGTGTCCACCAGGGTACCGTCCAGGTCGAACAGCACCGCACGCACATCAGCCAGCCGCCCCATCACTGCGCACTGGCGTAGTGGCATGGCCGGCCACGGCTGAACACCAGGCGGCTGTAACGCTCGTCGACATTGCTGCGGCGCTCCAAGGTGACCACGCCCCGGCGCTTGATGGCCACCGAATGCCACGGCGTGCGCCACAGGTCGCTGGTGGGGACCAGGCGGATGCCGATCTTCGTGGACACGGCCAGTTGCGGGTGGATCGACAGGCGCAGGCAGTGGGGGTAGCGCGCCTGCAGCAAGGCACTCCACGCCTCGCTGCGCTGGATCACCCGCTGCGACGCGGGCTTGGCCACCTTCTTCACCGCGTTCATGCTCATGCCGGCGAAATCCGCCAAGCCGGCGTAGTCCTCCGACAGGAAGCGGTGGATACCGCAGTACATCAACATCATGTGCTCTTCGGCTTCGAAGCGTTGCTGCAGAACCCGTAGCGACTGGCCGTGCTCGATCATCAACTCTTCGCGCATCGAATCCAGGCAACCCAGATGCGGGTAGGCGTCCTTCAGGTCGAACAGGGTGAAGCTGCCGGGGTAATGCTGGTCGGCGTAACGCTGGATGTCGTCGGTGTAGGCCTGGACATGGACATCGGGCACGCGCACCAGGTCGGAGAATACATAACCGTCCGAACAGATATGGATCACCGCCCCCGGCGCGTGCAGCGCACGGATCTCCTCACACAGCCTGTGCAGTTCGTCGATGGCGTGGTGCTCGGCCAGATCGGGTAGCGGGCCGAGGGTCTTCTGGCGGTTCGGCGACTTGCCAGGGAACGCCGGCAGCACCATTTCGATCGGCAGGCCTTGTTCGAGGGCGGCCAACACCTTGGGCAGGTGCGGCGCCAGGGCGGCCTCATCCAGCGCAGGGTCCTGCCCGGGGGCCAGGCTGCGGCGGCGGAACAGGCATTCCAGAATGGCGAGCGCGGTGTCGATGGGCGCAGCGAGGGGGCGTTGGCGCGGCAACGCGCCACCTGCCGAGAGAGCGAGGCTCGATTCGGTCACGGTACAGTCCTTTGTCGGAAGAGGGTACGGCCAACCCACGGCCGCCAGGTCATCCTGACCTGCGGCGGATAAAATCCTGCAAAGTACGTGACCCTGTCAACTGGATACTTATGTAATTTCCCACACAAAAAAAAACGCCCCGGCAAGCCGGGGCGTTTCGCGGTACAGGCAGCTGTCAGCGTGCGTAGGTCATCAGCACATCGGCCGCGGTCTGGCTGTCCACCGACATCATCACGCTCAGGGCGGTGACGGTGAGGATGGAGAAGCCAAACACCTTGCGTGCCCACTTGCTGTCGTCCTCAGCCTTGTAGCCACCCCAGGCCATGTACAGCCAGTACAGGCCCATGGCGGCCGCCACGGCGAGGTAACCCAGGCCGGCGTAGCCGCCGAGGGTCAGCATGACAGTGGCGAGGACGAAGGCCAGCACGTACAGCACGATCTGCTTCTTCGCCGCCAGGATACCGCGCGCCACCGGCAGGACCGGAATGTTGGCGGCGCTGTAGTCCTTGAAGCGGAAGATGGCGATGGCGAAGCTGTGCGGCATCTGCCACAGGCTGAACATCACCAGCAACGTCACCGCAGCCAGGTCGAAGCTGTTGCTCACGGCGCAGTAGCCGATCACCGGAGGCATGGCACCGGACAGGCTGCCAACCAAGGTGCCGTGCACCGATTTGCGCTTCAGCCAAAGGCTGTAGAAACCGACGTAGACGACGAAGCCGACCAGCGCGCAGAACGCCGCCAGCGGGTTGGCCTGGACATACAGCAGGCTGAAGCCGGCCACCCCGAGCAGGGTGGCGTAAGCCAGCGCGAGGGTCAGCGACATGCCACCCTGCACCATGACGCGGTTCTTGGTGCGCTCCATCTTGTGGTCGATGTCACGGTCGATGCAGTTGTTGAACACGCATCCGGACGCGACCACCAGCGAAGTACCGATCACCACCGCCAGGAACAGGGCGAAGTCCACATGGCCCTTCGAGGCAAGGAAGAAGCCGCCTGCCACGGAAAGCACGTTACCGAAAATGATCCCCGGTTTGGTGATTTGGATAAAGTGCTTAACGGACATGCAGTCTTACCTCACTTGGCCAGCATTTCGAAGTGGATGCTGAACATGATCCACAGCGACAGGCCGACCAGCAGCGCGATTACCAGAACAGTGAACAGGAACGTCGACACGTTGGAACGTTGCTCTTTCGAGCGGTCCATGTGCAGGAAGTACACGAGGTGCACCACCACCTGGATGACGGCCATGGCCACCACGACCAGGACGGTCAGGTTCTTCGGCAGGCTCGGGAACATCACCAGGCCGAACGGGATCGCGGTCAGGATGATCGACAGCACGAAGCCGATCATGTACGACTTCACGCTACCGTGGTTACCCTCGTGATGAGTGTCGTGTGCGCTAGCCATTACAGAACTCCCAGCAGGTAGACGACGGTGAACACGCAGATCCAGACCACGTCCAGGAAGTGCCAGAACAGGCTCAGGCAGCTCATGCGGGTCTTGGCGGTCGGCGTGATGCCGTGCTTGTTGATCTGATACATCATGATCGCCATCCAGATCAGGCCGGCGGTCACGTGCAGGCCGTGGGTCCCTACCAGGGCGAAGAACGCCGACAGGAAGCCACTGCGCTGCGGGCCGAAGCCTTCGGCGATCAGGTGATGGAACTCATAGATTTCCATCGCGATGAAGCCTGCACCGAACAGGAAGGTCACAGCCAACCAGCCCAGCACGCCTGCCTTCTTGCCGTCGAACATCTTCAGCATGGCGAAGCCGAAGGTGATCGAGGACAGCAGCAGGAACGCGGTTTCGACCAGCACGAAGTCGAGCTGGAAGATGTCGTGACCCGACGGGCCGCCGGCAAAACTGCCGGACAGCACCGCGTAGGTGGCGAAGAGCGACGCAAACAGGATGCAGTCGGTCATCAGGTACAGCCAGAAACCGAGGACGGTCATCTGGCCCGAGTCGTGGTGGTGGTCATCATGCCCATGGTCGTGACCATGAGCAGCACCGTGCATTACTTGACTGGACATTGATTACACCCGTTCAAACGATTCGACACGTGCGCCGCCGGCAGGCAGTGCACCAGCCTTGGCCAGCGCTTTCATGCGCTCGCCTTCGATGCGCGCCACTTCTTCGGCCGGAACCATGTAGCCCTGGTCGTCACGCGCGGCGTGGCGAACGAAGACAGCGATGGTCGCAACCAGGCTCGCACCCACCAGCCACCAGATGTGCCAGATGAAGGCGAAACCGAACACAGTCAACAGCAGGCCCATGAACAGACCGGTGGAGGTGTTGCTCGGCATGTGGATCGCTTCGTACTTGGCAGGGGCTTTGTACGCGGCACCGGCTTGCTTGGCTTCGTGCCAGGCGTCCAGGCCAACATGCTCAGGCATGTGAGCGAAGTTGTAGAACGGAGGTGGCGACGAAGTCGACCATTCCAGAGTACGGCCGCCCCATGGGTCGCCAGTGACGTCCATGTTGTCCTTGCGGTCGCGAACCGAGACGTAGATCTGGATCAGCTGGCAGGCGATACCGAACAGGATCAGCACGGCGCCGACGACGGCCACGTACAGGTAGGGTTCCCACAGCGGGTTGTCGGAGTGGTTCAGACGACGGGTCATGCCCATGAAGCCCAGGGCGTACAGCGGCATGAACGCTACGTAGAAGCCGGAGATCCAGAACCAGAAGGCAGCTTTGCCCCACTTCTCGTTCAGGGTGAAACCGAAGGCTTTCGGGAACCAGAAGGCGAAGCCGGCGATGTAGCCGAATACCGCGCCACCGATGATCACGTTGTGGAAGTGGGCGATCACGAACAGGCTGTTGTGCAGAACGAAGTCGGCACCTGGAACAGCCAGCAGAACGCCGGTCATGCCACCGATGGAGAAGGTGACCATGAAGCCCAGGGTCCACATGATCGGCGCGGTGAAGCGCAGACGGCCCTGGTAGATGGTGAACAGCCAGTTGAACAGCTTCACACCGGTCGGAATGGAGATCAGCATCGTCGCCAGGCCGAAGAAGGTGTTGACGCTGGCGCCGGCACCCATGGTGAAGAAGTGGTGCAGCCAGACCGCGAAGCCCAGGATGGCGATCGCGCCCGATGCGTAGATCATCGAGTGGTGACCGAACAGGCGCTTGCCTGCGAAGGTCGAGGTGACTTCCGAGAACACGCCGAAGGCCGGCAGGATCAGAATGTAGACCTCAGGGTGACCCCACGCCCAGAACAGGTTGACGTACATCATCGGGTTCCCACCAAGCTCGTTGGTGAAGATGTGGAAGTCCAGATAACGGTCAACGGTCAGCAGGGCGAGTGCGGCGGTCAGGATCGGGAACGAAGCGACGATCAGCACGTTGGCCCAGGTGCAGGTCCAGGTGAAGATCGGCATGTCCATCAGCTTCATGCCAGGGGCGCGCATCTTCATCACGGTGACGAGGAAGTTCACGCCGGTCAGTGTCGTACCCAGGCCTGAGAGCTGTAGCGCCCAGATGTAGTAGTCGACACCCACCCCAGGGCTGTACTGGATACCCGCGAGCGGCGGATAGGCAACCCAGCCGGTCTTGGCGAATTCACCAACGCCCAGCGAGATGTTGACCAGCAGCACGCCTGCCAGCAGCAGGTAGAAGCTCAGGGAGTTCAGGAACGGGAAGGCAACGTCACGTGCACCGATCTGCAGCGGAACCGCGAGGTTCATCAGGCCGGTGAAGAACGGCATCGCCATGAAGATGATCATGATCACACCGTGGGCGGTGAAGATCTGGTCATAGTGTTCAGGCGGAAGGTAGCCTTCGGAGCCACCGGTGGCGGCGGCCAGCTGGGTACGCATCATGATGGCGTCGGCGAAGCCGCGCAGCAGCATGACCATAGCGACGATGATGTACATCACGCCGATTTTCTTGTGGTCGACCGTGGTCAACCACTCGGTCCACAAGTAGGTCCACTTGCGGAAATAGGTGATGGCACCAACGACGGCGATACCACCGAGCGCGATCATGGCAAGCGTCACCATGACTATCGGCTCGTGATAGGGTATCGCCTCCAGGCTTAATTTACCGAACATCTCTTACTCCTCTGCACCGGCAGCTGGTTGCATACTCGATTCCACACCCTTGGTAGTGGCCAGGTCTTTGCTGCCTGCTTCTTCGTGGCTAGGACGACCGCGGTTCATGCCTTCGTACTTGTCGACGATGCGCTGGAACTGGTCAGCCTGGGCCTCGCTGTACAGCGCGACTGGGTTGTTTTCGCTTGCTTTGGCCAAGGCGTCATATTCGGCCTGGTCCAGTTTCTTCGGCGATGCCTTCACTTCAGCGACCCATGCATCGAAGTCAGCTTGCGAGGTGGCAACCGCCTTGAATTTCATACCGGTGAAGCCGGCGCCGCTGTAGTTGGCGGAGATACCGTCGAACTCACCGTTCTCGTTGGCGATCAGGTGCAGTTTGGTGGTCATGCCAGCCATGGCGTAGATCTGGCCACCCAGGCCCGGGATGAAGAAGGAGTTCATCACGGCGTCGGAGGTGACACGGAAGTTGACCGGGGTGTTAGCCGGGAAGACGATCTTGTTGACCGTGGCAATGCCCTGCTCCGGGTAGATGAACAGCCACTTCCAGTCCAGCGCGACCACGTCGATCTGCACCGGCTTCACATCGGAATCCAGTGGACGGTACGGGTCCAGCTTGTGGGTGGAGTGGTAGGTGAAGTAACCCAGGGCGATGATGATCAGGATCGGGATGATCCACACCGCGGCTTCGATCTTGGTCGAGTGCGACCAGTCGGGGGTGTAGGTGGCGGCCTTGTTGGAAGCGCGGTACTTCCAGGCGAACGCCAGGGTCATGATGATCACGGGCACGACCACCAGCAGCATCAGGCCGGTGGCGATCAGGATCAGGTTCTTCTGCTCAATGCCGACCTGGCCCTTTGGGTCGAGCAGGGTCCAGTTGCACCCACTGAGTAAAAGCATGCCTAAAAAGGGCAATATGCCAAACAGTCTGGGGTAACGCTTTTTACTCATCTCACGACCTCTAGATCAGCTTGCTTCAATGCAATTTGTGTTTTGGTAGCCAACACTTCGTCCTGCCAAGTGCGGCAATTCGCGCCCGTACACGCCCCTGCCCGGGATCCGACTGCAGGATCTTGGCTTCAAGCGGGTTAGCGGTGCTTATGGTTTCGTAGGCAACAGGCCTGTACTTCAGACCAAGTCCATTTGGTGCGGGAAAACGCGGAGGGGGGTCCGCCCGGTATCGCCGTTGGGCGAAACTTGACGAAGTCAGCAAAAGGGAGCGCTGCGGCTTCCTTCAATCCTGCGACTTGCAAGCAGTGCCGAACGGAAATTGGGGGCGATTGTAGTGAGGTCGCCCCCCATTGACTATGACTTATTGAGCAACAGTCCTTTACAGAATCCGTAACAATAGCGCTCGAAAAATCAACTTCGCGACAGTTTGTCGCACCCCGCCGAATAGCCCTGAAACCTGCATTGCGCAAGGCCTCCAGCTTGATCCTAGTCAATCATCCGGCGAGATTTGCGCCTTCTCCCACCGCGCAATAGACCTGGGTCAATCAGGGACTTTGGTCTAACCACGACGGCGGTTGCGGTAGATCCCCAGGGGGACCAGCACGGTGGTCAGCACGAAGGCGACCAGAGCCCATTGCGCGAGCGACAACCCCAGGATCGGTGGGTACGGCGTGGAGCAGAAGCCATCGACCTGGAACGCCAGCGGCCACAGCTTGGCCAGCGGCAGGTCGTCGACGATGGGTTGCAGCGTGTCTATGCCGCAGCTGACCATCGGGTTGGCGAGTATATACACATGGTTGCCGGCTGCAACGATGCCACCGATGGCGCTGAGCACCACCAGCACCTCGAACAAGGTCAGGCTCTTGCGCCCCGGCATGGCGGCGGCGATGAAGGCGAAGATCGCGATGAACAGCAGCGCATAGCGTTGCAGGATGCACAGTGGGCAAGGGGCTTCTCCGAGTACCACCTGCATGTACAGGGCGCCGCCGATCAGCGCCAGGCAGATCACGCCGAGGAGCACCAGAAAGCGCCGTTCCCGATTCAGGCGCGATGAGAGTTCGTTCATTGCCGATTCCTTCGATGGAGAGTGGCAGCGTTGGCTGCCCGAGGGCGCCAAGTCTACACGCTGGAGATGACCTTTGAATGTGTCGAGGCGGGGCGTGCGGCTATCCACCGTTGACCTAGGACCGAGCAGGTCGGTTTCGGTTCAACCACCGCGCGTGAAAAACACGGCGGCCCGAGCGCCGGACAGGGCACGGCCCCTCGACACTCGGGAGTGAAGGATACAGTGATTAAAGGAGGATTAAAGATGAAGGCCGGTGTAGAGGCTTTCATCTTCCTTATATAGAGAGGGCTGGGCCCAATCGCTGCGGTTCGGCGCTCGGCTGCAACGCCCCCTGCGACTGCAATCGTCCGCTTCGTTCTCGATTACCCACGGTCGGGAGCATGGCAGGAAGCGCTAAGGCGGAACGCCGAACCGCAGCGATTGGGATCAAGTGCCGTTCGCCGACAAGCCAGCTCCCACGGAACCTGTAGGAGCCGGCTTGCCGGCGAACCGTCAGTAAGCGCTACCGATCACTCCAACGCCGCCGCCGGCCCGAAGAACTCATAACGGCTCTGCCCTTCCGGCACCCCCAACCCCTTGAGCTGGCGCTTGATCGCCGCCATGAAGCCCTTGGGCCCGAGGAAGTAGGCATCGACATCGCGCTCGCGCGGCATCCACTCGGCCAGCAGGTTCTGATCCAGCAGGCCCACCGCATCTGCGGCGCGGCTGCCGTCGTCTTCGGCGTAGCAATAGAAGCGCTTGAGTTGCGGATGCTTCGCTGCCAGCCCGTCGACCCAGTCACGGAACGCATGCACCGCGCCATTGCGCGCGCAGTGGATGAAGTGCACCGGCCGCTCGGTCTTCAGCGCCGCCTCGAGCATGGCCAGGGTCGGGGTGATGCCCACGCCGCCACTGATCAGCACCAGCGGCTTGTCGCTGGCGGCCAGGGTGAAGTCACCGGAAGGCGGGAACAGCTGCACCGTCGCGCCCACCATCAGTTCGTCGTGGAGGTAGTTGGAAACCTTGCCTTCAGCCTCGCGCTTGACGCTGATGCGGTACTGCTCACCGTCGCACAGGGCCGACAGGGAATAGTTGCGGCGCTGCTCGACGCCGCCGATGAAGAGTTGCAGCCCAATGTACTGGCCCGGCTCGGCCTTGATCACCGGCTTGCCATCTACCGGGGCGAAGTAGAACGAGACCACCTCGCGGCTTTCCTGCTCGCGGCGCACCAGGCGGAACGCGCGGGCGCCGCGCCAGCCACCGGCGGTTTCTTCCTTCTGCTTGTACAGGCTCTCTTCGGCGCCGATGAGGATATCGGCCAGCTGCCCATAGGCGGCAGCCCAGGCGGCGATCACCTCGGGCGTAGCGATATCCTTGCCCAGCACTTCCTCGATGGCGCGCAGCAGGCAGCCGCCGACGATCGGGTAGTGCTCGGGCAGGATCTGCAAGGCCACATGCTTGTTGATGATCTGCCCGACCAGGCCACCGAGCTGCTCAAGCTGGTCGATGTGCTTGGCATACATCAGCACGCCGTTGGCCAGGGCACGTGGCTGGTCGCCACTGGCCTGGTGGGCCTGGTTGAACAGGGGGCGTACTTCGGGGTATTCACTGAGCATCAACTTGTAGAAGTGGGTGGTCAGCGCCTCGCCACCGCTTTCCAGCAGGGGAACAGTGGCCTTGATGATTGCACGTTGTTCGGCATTGAGCATTGCAGCGACTCCTGAGCCTGTGGCTTCGAATAGTTGTCATCGTTGCTTCAGCAATCGTGCCAACTTTAAAAGCCAATGAATTCAGGGGCTTGAGCATTATAGGTGTCATAAGGACACACCCAAGCGTATAGTCATTCCGACCAACAGGAGTCCATATGACTGCAAAACCCCTGCTCACCGCCCTCCTCCCCCTGGTCAGCGACCTGTCCTGCGACCTGCCCGACCAGGAGCGCTACCGCCGTCTGCTCCAGGCCATGCGCGGCCTGCTGCCATGTGACGCCGCGGCGCTGTTGCGCCTTGATGGCGAGTGGCTGGTGCCGCTGGCGGTCGACGGCCTGTCACCTGACACCCTCGGTCGCCGCTTCCGGGTCAGCGAGCACCCACGCTTCCAGGCGCTGCTCAGCCGCCCGGAACCGACCCGTTTCGCCAGCGACAGCCCGTTGCCCGACCCCTACGACGGCCTGGTGAACGCCACCCACGCCGACCTCGAAGTACATGACTGCATGGGTTGCCCCTTGATGGTCGACGAACGCCCCTGGGGGCTGCTGACCCTCGACGCCCTCACCCCCGGCCAGTTCCAGAGCCTGGAGCTCGATGCCCTGCAAGCCTTCGCCAGCCTGGCCGCCGCCACCGTCACCGTGGCCGAGCGCATCGAGCACTTGGCCCTGCGTGCCGAGGACGAGCACCAACGCGCCGAGGTGTACCGCCAGGCCAGCGGCCAGGACAGGGAACTGATCGGCCAGAGCAAGGCGCACAAGCACCTGGTCGAGGAAATCCGCCTGGTCGGCGGCAGCGACCTGACCGTGCTGATCACCGGCGAAACCGGCGTCGGCAAGGAGCTGGTGGCCCAGGCACTGCATAGCGCCAGCAACCGCGCCGACAAGCCGATGATCAGCCTGAACTGCGCCGCATTGCCCGACACCCTGGTGGAAAGCGAACTGTTCGGTCATGTGCGCGGCGCCTTCACCGGCGCCCATGGCGAACGGCGTGGCAAGTTCGAGCTGGCCAACGGCGGCACCCTGTTCCTCGATGAAGTCGGCGAATTACCGCTGGCTGTGCAGGCCAAGCTGTTGCGCGTGCTGCAGAGTGGCCAGTTGCAACGGCTGGGCTCAGACCGCGAACACCAGGTGGATGTGCGCCTGATCGCCGCGACCAATCGCGACCTGGCGGAGGAAGTGCGCAACGGCAACTACCGTGCCGACTTCTATCACCGGCTGAGCGTCTACCCCCTACAGGTCCCCCCCTTGCGCGAACGGGGTCGCGATGTACTGTTGCTGGCTGGCTATTTCCTGGAGCAGAACCGCTCGCGCCTGGGGCTGGGCAGCCTGAGGCTTTCCACCGATGCCCAGGCCGCGCTGCTGGCCTACGACTGGCCGGGTAATGTGCGTGAGCTGGAGCACCTGATCGGCCGTTCGGCGCTCAAGGCGTTGGGGCACCATGGGCAGCGGCCGAAGATTCTCACGCTGGAGGCCGCGGACCTGGACCTGCGCAACGTCGTGCCCGCCGTGCATGTCGCAACCGAAATGCCACCCGCCGACGCGCCGCTGCCCGAGGGCGGACTGCGCGAGGCAGTGGATGATTATCAACGGCAGGTCGTCGAAGCGTGCCTGAAGCGTCATGGGGATAACTGGGCGGCCGCGGCACGGGAGCTGGGGCTGGATCGGGCGAACCTGAGCCGGCTGGCCAAGCGTCTGGGGCTGCGTTGACCGGGTTTGTCGGCGAACAGCCGGTAAAGCGCTATCCGTAATCGCAAACTAAGCTAAAGCCCGGCGCCAAAAAGCCGATAACCCGGCATCCTCCCCATTTCGAACCAAAGGTTGCCCATGGCCACGCAAAAAGCCCGCGCGGACTCGTTGTCCCTGCTGCTGTTCACCCTGCGCAGCGGCAAGCTGATGGCAATCAACCTGCTCAAGGTCAGCGAGATCATCCCCTGCCCACCGCTGACCAAGCTACCGGAGGCCCACCCGCACGTGAAAGGCGTGGCCACCCTGCGTGGTAACTCGCTGTCGGTGATCGACCTGTCCCGGGCCATTGGTGAGATGCCCCTGGCCGACCCGGACGGCGGCTGCCTGATCGTCACCGAGATCAGCCGCTCGCGCCAGGGCCTGCATGTGCAGGCAGTGAGCCGCATCGTTCATTGCCTGAGCACCGACATCAAGCCGCCGCCGTTCGGTTCCGGCAACCGCTCGTTCATCACCGGCGTGACCCGGGTCGACAACACCCTGGTGCAGGTGCTGGACATCGAAAAGGTCATCCATGGCATCGCCCCGCCGCAGCATGAGCCGCACCCGGGCGAAGTCAGCGAAGAGGATGCCAGCCTGCTGGCAGCTGCCAACATCCTGGTGGTGGACGACAGCCAGGTGGCGCTGCAACAGTCGGTGCACACCCTGCGCAACCTGGGTATCGAGTGTCACACCGCGCGCAGCGCCAAGGACGCGATCAACGTGCTGCTGGAGCTGCAAGGCACCGACAAGGAGATCAACATCATCGTCTCCGACATCGAGATGTCGGAGATGGACGGCTTCGCCTTCACCCGCACCCTGCGTGAGACGCCGGACTTCCAGCACCTGTATATCCTGCTGCACACCTCGCTGGACAGCGCGATGAGCGGCGACAAGGCCAAACTGGCAGGGGCCAACGCCATCCTCACCAAGTTCTCCTCGCCCGAGCTGACCAACTGCCTGGTGACGGCGGCGCGGGCGGTGGTGTTCGAAGAGCGTTAAGCGGGCAAGTGAGTTGAGCAGAAGGCCATGGCCTCTGCTCACTAGAGTATCAACGCTTAGGTTGCCCTGCATTTTGCGTGGCAGCTACCTTTTGCGCTGCTTCCCTAGCTGGCGCTTTCAAAGCTTCCTGTTTCCAACTCGGCCATTGCTCGACTTCCTTGCGGCATGCATCGAGGTATCGGAGAAAATCCTGTTTATTACCGCTCATCTGATTGCTCCTCCAAATAGGTTGACAGCAATTCGCTCGCTACCTTTTCACGTTCCATATATGAGCAAGGTAACATCTGGGTGCGCAATTTAGCATCCGATTCCGACCAGTCAACCACTTGTCCATCATCCGTTTTACGTATGACAGGATAGCCGCTACCCAGATTTGTGGAGAACAGGTCGAAGAAGCTCCTCGGCCCTACGCCCATAAAGGGCTCGAACAGCACACCCTTACCATGCCTGTCCAAAGAGATTGCATCAGAATGGAATTGTTGCGCCTTGCTCTTGGGATAAGGCTCAACATACACCACGCGCTTCACGCCGGCGGCGATGATGTGCTTGGCACAGTTGTGACATGGGAAAGTGGTGCAGTAGAGAGTGCTACCCATTGCACTGACTCCTGTCCGGCTTGAGGACAGCAACGCTTCCATCTCAGCGTGAACCACTCTTCCATATTCCGTAATCTCTTTTATCTTGCTTTTTCTCAATAATGGCGCGACATCGTTGCGATAGTCCTCCGGAAGCAATCGAAGAATATCTTCGACAATGATGTTCTTCTGGACAGCGTTGGAGTCCTCGCCTCGCATGTAATCCCGCCCATCCTCTTGGTCAACCACCTCATGGGCAGCACTCTCAACGGGCCAATAGAGGCCGCCTCCAGATTTTGGTACATCATTCGCACCTGTGGCGATAATGCACTCATCCTTGGTTACTACGGCCCCGACCTGACGCGATAGGTCAGCGGAACGCAACGAGGCGGAGAACGCCATGAACATGGCATATTCGTCGAATGTCGGGGTGACGTACGGCTTGCCGAATAACAGGTCAAGTACGCGCCACACCTGCATTTTCAGTGAATCGTGATTGCCGTCGTAATTGATGAAAAAATCCGAGAGATGGTAGGTGTCCCGGGTGTGCTGGCCATAGTCGTCCTTCTCGTCTTCATCGCGTGAAATCAACTCTGCTGCTTGCTCCGCCGTGAGCCTGACGTCCTTCACGAGGTAATTGTTGCGTCGTTCATGATCCGCATGCACACCGATCAGAAAGAAGCCACCGGCGTACACTTTTCGCAGGCGCTGAACCTCATGCGGGCTTTTCAACGAGTTGATCAGGTAAGCATGCCTCCTAGGCTCAGCCTTGCCCCGCCGCTCCCCAATGAGTGCCGCAGCCCCCAGCGCCAGAATCGAATTATCCTGACATAGCTTGCGCAATCGATTACCCTCGCGCATGAACCCGTCGATACGCTCGAACTCATTCTGAGCATTGGGCGCCTCACCCAGCAATGCTATGACATCCGCAGACATCTTTATATGCTGTGCAGTGTAAGAAAAAGCCTTCAATCTTTCCTCTACCAGTTGGCATACCGTCTTGAGATCAGTGCCAATTGACCCGACAAAGCCTAAAACCAATTCGGAGTCGGTATACGAGTCATCAAGAAAGGATGTTGATTTCAACCCGGAGGTTTCAGATAAGCTTCGCAGGGCCAGAGCCGCGGCATTGGTCCTTTCACGGGACTCTGGCCCCGTGCTTCCGGATATCAAGCGTTCAACCAGCGCTTCCAGCTCCGCAGCGGGTTCTGGCTTACCTTGAAATACAATATTCCCAGTGCTTGGGAACCAATTCAGAACACCGCCGCTTTTGCTTCTGAATTGAAGTTGATTGGGGTTGAGTGCTTTCCATTCGCCTACTGTATCCAACTGGCTCAAGCGCTCTCGCAAGTTATCCTGACTCCCGTCAAAACGCATTTCACCTCTCCTAGGCTCAGCACAATCAAGACCCATCAGTTCTAGCAGCACAGAGCAGCTTTGCAAGCCATAGAAACAACGCGAGACACCTTCAGAAAATATCCAATAAACATATCGTGGATGAAATCTATAATTTGTAGGAAATTTTCCCTTGCACACCGGCACGCCAACGGCATAATCCGGCCCCTCAACAGGGATTAAACAGATGACCCGCTCGACTCTCCTGCTGCTCTGTCTTTTGGTACCGTCCATCGGCCAGGCCTCTTCCACCCAAGCCTGGAGCGACCAGCGCCAGCAGATGCTCAAGGCCTGCCTGGCCGCCAGCCAGTTCAAGGACGCCCACGTGCTAGGCAAGCCCGCCGAGTTCGACGACCAGGTCGGCTACAGCGCGCTGCTGGTAGAAGGCACCTACCCACAGAAGCACATGCAACAACGCACCGGCACAGAATTGTGCCTGTACGATCGTCAGCGCCAGCAGGCGTTCGTGACCGAGTGGGAAGCCGGCAAGCCGTGAGCGACAGTATTCGTTTTGCCTGTACCGGCTGCGGCAAGTGCTGCACGGGCCACCACGTGCCGCTGACCCTCGCCGAATCGCGCCAGTGGGCCGCGTCCGGTGGCCAGGTGGTCGTGTTGATCGAGGGTTTCATCATCGATGGGCCTGGCATGCCGGCCGACCAACGTGACCATGTGCTGCGCCGATCCCACCCCGTGCACTGCGGCACAGGCGAACTGCGTGTGTCGATAACCTTCGCCGCGTTCAATCCCGGGCGCTGCCGCAACCTCGACGCCAACGACCTGTGCACCATCTATGACACCCGTCCGCTGGTGTGCCGGATCTACCCGGCCGAGATCAACCCGCACCTGCCGCTGCGGCCGGAAAACAAAGACTGCCCACCCGAGGCCTGGGAGCAAGGGCCGGTGCTGATCCATGGCAGCCTGCCGGTGGATGCCGGGCTCCGGGCGTTGATCGACGCGTCGCGCCAGGCGGACCGGGACGACATCGCCGGCAAAGTGGCGATCTGCCAGGCGCTGGGGATGACCACCAGCGCGTTGAAGGGCAATGGGTTTACCGCGTGGTTGCCGGATATGGCGGCGTTTGCCGCAGTGCTGGGGCAGGCGCCACAGACCGTCGACGCCCCTTGGATGGTGCATGTCCAGGACGAGGCGCTTGCCACCGAGCTGACGGATCAGCATTTGCAAGTGACCGGCGAAGCGCCGGTCTACTACGCATTCATCGGTTTCTAGGCGATCTCTGTAGGAGCGGCTTCAGCCGCGATCACCCGCGAAGCGGGTGCCAAAATGGCGTTGCCCGCATCGCGGCTAAAGCCGCTCCTATGTATGGACTCGCCTACATTGTCTACCTGCTTTTCGAACAAGGTTACCCGGTTGCATCTATGTATCAGGCCTATTCGAGGAAGCTTGGTGCTTCTGGCCAACATCGGGGTGAGCTCGCAGCATGCCCATTACATTTAGGCCTCTTGGGCCGGTAGGAGCGTAGGCATTAATCCGCGACGGTCTTACCTAGGGTCGATGTTCACTAGCAGGGGCTGGGGCGCTCGGCACCCCGGTGGCGTAACACTGTAAGTCAGTGGCTCATGGCGGGCTCCTGACGATCGTTCGGTTGGCGTTGGTAGACCTGCTCACCTTGTAGCAGCACCCAGATGATGCGCAGATTTCGATTAGCCAGTCTGATCGCCGCCTCCTTGCGACCAAGTCGAGTTAACCATCGCAAGAGGCGGCGATCGTCTGGCTGATCGGAATCAGGCTTCAAATGGCTAAGAACCGCGTGCGCACCCTGGATCATCATGCTGCGCAGGTAGCCGTCACCTCGCTTGCTCATCTTGCCTAGCCTGACCTTCTTTCCACTGCTGTGCTGGTCGGGCACCAGGCCAAAGTAAGCGGCAAACTGTCGAGCATTGGGGAAACGCGAAGGTTCAGGCTGCTTGGCCAGCATCGCTGTGGCGATGATCGGGCCGACACCGCGTATCGTCATCAGGCGGCATGCGACCTTGTCGGCCTGCGCCGCTGTTTCGAGCCGTCCTGTCAGGATGGCGATACGCTCACTCAGATAGCGCCATTCGGCGAGCAGTTCATCGAGCAATTCACGCAGCAGATCTGGCAATGGTTGAGTCGTATCTTCAAGAATGCGCGGTACACCGTGGCTGACGGCTAAATCGCCTTGCGCCAGGGCGACGCCCTGTTCCAGTAACAGGCCGCGGATCTGGTTGCCTAGCGCGGTGTGGCGCCTGACATAGCCTCTGCGGGCGCGGTGTAAGGCTTGAATCGCCAAAGCGGCAGTGCTCTTGATCGGCACCGCAGCAATGCTGGTATCCCGGCCTGCGCGCAAGATGGCATGGGCGTCGTTACGATCGTTCTTGGCACCACTGCGGTGCTCCGCCACTCGCTGCGCGGGCAGGATGCGGACTGGCGTTCCCTGCGCCTGTAGCAAACGCCCCCATGCTTGAGCGCCGGGGCCACTTTCCATCAGGACCGTCACAGTGGGTGGCAGCCTGGTCAGGAACGCATGAAAGGCTTCACGGGATTTGATTCGATCTTCGTAGATGACGCGCCCGGAACCGTCATCTCCGGCCACCTGAAAGACTTGCTTGGCCAGGTCGACTGACAGATGTTGGCAAAGCGTTACATCGTTGGAAGACAGGGAATTGCGCTTCGTCCTATGCTTGCTCATGGTCTCGCCCTCGCTGCCGTTGGCTTTTTAGAACGCCACCGTGGCACTGTGATGCCTCGGCGGGGGCGAGTCCATCCGATTACAAACGCCGCCAGAACTCATCCGCCAGCCGCCGCAGGTCCTTGGCCAGCTCCGCCACGTCACTGGCACTGCTGTGGCTGCGCTGCCCGACGCTGACCGTCGCCTCGCTGGCCTGGCGGATGCTGATGATGTTGCGGTTGATGTTCTCGCTCACCTGGCTCTGCTGCTCCACCGCCGCGGCGATCTGCAGGCTCATTTCGTTGATCTGGTTGACCCGCACGCTGATGCTGTCCAGCGCGTCGCTGGCCAGTTGCGCCTGCTCGACACTGTGCCCGGCATGGGCGCTGCTCTGCTGCATCACCTGCACCGCCGCGCGGGCGCCGTCCTGCAGGGCGGCGATCATGCGCTGGATATCGTGGGTGGACTGCGCGGTGCGCTGGGCCAGGCCACGCACCTCGTCGGCGACCACCGCGAACCCACGCCCCTGGTCGCCGGCCCGCGCCGCCTCGATGGCGGCGTTGAGCGCCAGCAGGTTGGTCTGCTCGGCGATGCCGCGGATCACGTCGAGCACCCCGGAAATCTCGCTGCTGTGGTTCTCCAACTGCTGGATCACTTCGCTGGCTTCCACCAGCGAGCCTGCCAGGTCCTGAATCGCGCAGCGGTTGCGGTCGACCAGCTGATGACCGGACTGCGTCTCGCCCTCGGCCTGGTCGGCGGCCATCGCCGCCATCTGCGCGCTGCTGGCGACCTGAGCGACGCTGGCGCTCATCTGGTGGATCGCCGTGGCCACCTGGTCGGCCTCGCTTTGCTGCTCCAGGCTGTTGGCATGGCTGCTGTGCAGCGCGTCGACCAACGACCCGGAATGCCCGGCCAGCCGCGAGGAGGTGTCGCCGATACGCCCGACCACCGCCCCCAACTGCGCCTTGAGCATGCGCATGGCGAACTCGATCTGGCCCAGGCCGTCGCGGCGGCCGGTGTACAGCTGCTGGCTCAACGGATTGTCAGCGATGGCCAACGCCTGGCGGCGCAGGCGCTCGAACGGGCGCAGCAACAGCAGGATGATCCCCGCGCTGAGGCCTGCGGCAACGCCGATTTCCACCAGTGACGCCCACAACGGGCGCTCCAGCCACCAGTGCCCAACCCCCATCACCACGGCCAGCAATGCAGCGACCCCGAGCGACAACCGCGTCGCCAGCCCCAGCACCGGTAGCCGCTCGCGCCAACCACGCCGGCCCTCGCGCAACCGCGCGTAACAGCGCTCGGCCGCTTCAACCTGCGCGGCGCTGGGCTTGGTGCGTACCGACTGGTACTCCAGCGCCTGCCCAGCGCTGCTGATCGGCGAGACGAACGCGCTGACCCAGTAGTGATCGCCATTCTTGCAACGGTTCTTCACCAGCCCCATCCACGAACGCCCGGCCTTGAGCGCCTGCCACATCTGGGCAAAGGCCTGGGGCGGCATGTCCGGGTGACGCACCACATGGTGGGCATGGCCCAACAACTCATCACGGGTAAAACCGCTCACCCGCAGGAAATCGTCGTTGGCGTAGGTAATACGGCTGTCCAGGTCGGTGGTGGAAAGGATATTGGCGTCGCCGGGGTAATCCACTTCGCGACCGGTAACGGGCATATTGCACTTCATCGGAGGCTCTCGTTGTTGTTCGGGAAATCGGCAGGGCGTTCGACTCTAGGGGCAAATGGCGGGGCAACATTGATCCACGGCAGGATATTGGCATTTGGCCATCAAGCCTCGAAACTGACAGCCGTGACAGCCTGGCGTCACGCTGGCGACCCGGTCGGCGCGCTATAACCGTGGATAACCGAAAACTGTTTCCGCCCCCTGGCCAAGGTGCCCGCCCGATGCGACGTCCGTCCCGCCTCTTCGTTCTCGCCGCCCTGGCCCTGGTTGCACTGGCCACTGCCGGCTTCTGGCTGGCCCAACGGCCATCGGCCCCCGCCAGCCGTGGCGCGAGCGCCGTGCCGGTGCGGGTGGTCGCCGTCGCCCAGCAGGACGTGCCGCGCTACCTCGGCGCCATCGGCTCGGTGCTGTCGCTGCACAGCGTCGAGGTGCGCCCCCAGGTCGAGGGTGTGTTGACCCAGGTGCTGGTCAAGGAAGGGCAATGGGTGAAACAGGGCGACCTGCTGGCCACCCTCGACGACCGGGCGATCCGCGCCAGCCTCGACCAGGCCCGCGCCCAGCTCGGCCAGACCCAGGCGCAGTTGCAGGTGGCCAGGGTCAATCTCAAGCGCTACCAGTTGCTCAGTACCGACGACGGCGTGTCGAAGCAGACCCTCGACCAGCAACAGGCACTGGTCAACCAACTTCAGGCCACGATGACCGGCGACCAGGCCGCCATCGACAATGCCACGGTGCAACGCTCCTACACCCGTATCGCCTCGCCGGTGACCGGCCGGGTTGGCATCCGCAACGTCGACCCCGGCAACCTGGTGCGCACCACCGATGCCCAAGGCCTGTTCAGCGTCACCCAGATCGACCCGATCGCCGTGGAATTCTCGTTACCCCAGCAACAGCTACCTACCCTACAAAGCCTGTTGAAAGCACCCGCACCGGCTGAAGTCGAAGCCTACATGGACGCCGACGGCGAACGTAGCCTGCTCGCCAAGGGCCACCTCAGCCTGATCGACAACCAGGTCTCGGCCACCACCGGCACGGTGCGGGTCAAGGCCGAGTTCGACAACCAGGACGGCCGCCTGTGGCCCGGCCAGCTGGTCACCGTGCGCCTGCGCACGGCGGTGGATGAAAACGCCCTGGTGGTGCCGCCGCCCGTGGTGCAGCGCAGCATCGACGGCCACTTCGTCTACCGCGTGGACGGCGACAAGGTCACCAGCGTGCCGGTCAAGGTGCTGTACCAGGACAGCACGCTGACCATCGTCGCCGGGGTCAAGGCCGGCGACCGGCTGGTGCTCGACGGCCAGTCGCGCCTCAAGCCGGGGGCGAAGGTCGAGGTCACGCCGCAGGCGCCGGCACCGCCCGCAATGGCCGACCGCAGGAGCCAGCCATGAACACCCGCAACGGCGTCTCGGCCTGGTGCATCGACCACCCCATCGCCACCTTGCTGCTGACCTTCGCCCTGGTGCTGCTGGGCGCCATCGCCTTCCCGCGCCTGCCGGTCGCCCCGCTGCCCGAGGCCGACTTCCCGACCATCCAGGTCACCGCCGCGCTGCCCGGCGCCAGCCCCGAGACCATGGCCTCGTCAGTAGCCACACCGCTTGAAGTACAGTTCAGCGCCATCCCCGGCATGACCCAGATGACCAGCAGCAGCGCCCTGGGTTCGACCACGCTGATCCTGCAGTTCACCCTCGACAAGAACATCGACACCGCCGCCCAGGAAGTCCAGGCAGCGATCAACACCGCCACCGCGCGCCTGCCCCAGGACCTGCCCAGCCCACCCACCTGGCGCAAGGTGAACCCCGCCGACAGCCCGGTGCTGATCCTCACCGTCAGTTCCGCGCAGATGCCCGGCAACGCGCTCAGCGACTACACCGAGACCCTGCTGGCCCGCCAGCTCAGCCAGATCGACGGGGTTGGCTTGGTCAACATCACCGGCCAACTGCGCCCGGCCATCCGCGTGCAGGCCCAGCCCGAGAAGCTCGCCGCCATCGGCCTGACCCTGGCCGACGTGCGCCAGGCCATCCAGCAGACCAGCCTCAACCTGGCCAAGGGCGCGTTGTATGGCGAGCACAGCGTGTCGACCATCGCCGCCAACGACCAGCTGTTCCACCCCGAGGACTACGCCAGGCTGATCGTCAGCTACCGCGACGGCGCCCCGGTGCACCTGGCCGACGTGGCCAAGGTGATCAACGGCGCCGAGAATGCCTACGTGAAGGCCTGGTCCGGCGAGCAACCCGGCCTGAACCTGGTGATCTTCCGCCAGCCCGGCGCCAACATCGTCGACACCGTGGACCGGGTGCTCGACGCCCTGCCCCGCTTGCGGGAAATGCTGCCGGCCGCGGTCGAGGTGTCGGTGCTGCAGGACCGCACCCAGACCATCCGCGCTTCGTTGCACGAGGTGGAGCTGACCCTGATGATCGCCGTGGCCCTGGTGATCGGGGTGATGGCGCTGTTCCTGCGCCAGTGGTCGGCGACCTTCATCGTCTCCAGCGTGCTGGGGGTGTCGCTGATCGCCAGCTGCGCGTTGATGTACGTGCTCGGCTTCAGCCTCAACAACCTGACCCTGGTGGCCATCGTCATCGCCGTGGGCTTCGTGGTCGACGACGCCATCGTCGTGGTGGAGAACATCCACCGCCACCTCGAAGCCGGCGACAACAGCCGCACCGCCGCGCTCAAGGGCGCCGGCGAGATCGGCTTCACCGTGGTATCGATCAGTTTCTCGCTGATCGCCGCGTTCATCCCGCTGCTGTTCATGGGCGGCGTGGTGGGCCGTCTGTTCAAGGAGTTCGCCCTGACCGCCACGGCGACCATCCTGATCTCGGTGGTGGTGTCGCTGACCCTGGCCCCGACCCTTTGCGCACTGTTCATGCGCCGCCCGCCCAGCGAGCAGGAGGGCGGGGTCGGCCCGCGCCTGCTGCGCTGGTATGAAAAGGGCCTGGACCGCGCCCTGGCCCACCGGCGCATCACCCTCGGTGTATTCGGCCTCACCCTGGCCCTGGCCGTGGCCGGCTACGTGGGCATTCCCAAAGGCTTCTTCCCCTTGCAGGACACCGGCTTCATCCTCGGCACCACCGAGGCGGCGGCGGACGTCTCGTATTCCTCGATGATCGACAAACACCTGGCCCTGGCCAAGATCATCGGCGACGACCCAGCCGTGCGCGCCTACTCGCACTCGGTCGGGGTCACCGGCAGCAACCAGACCATCGCCAACGGCCGCTTCTGGATTTCGCTCAAGCCACGGGGCGAGCGCGATGTGTCAGCCAGCGAGTGGATCGACCGGATCCGCCCGAAACTGGCCCAGGTGCCGGGCATCGTCCTGTACCTGCGCGCCGGCCAGGACATCAACCTCAGCTCAGGCCCTTCGCGCACCCAGTACCAGTACGTGCTCAAGAGCAACGACGGCGTGGCGCTGAACCTGTGGACGCAGCGCCTGACCGAGCGCCTGCGGGAAAACCCGGCCTTGCGCGACCTGTCCAACGACCTGCAACTGGGCGCCAGCGTCACCCGCATCGACATCGACCGCCAGGCCGCCGCGCGCTTCGGCCTGACCACCACCGACGTCGACCAGGCCCTGTACGACGCCTTCGGCCAACGCCAGATCAGCGAGTTCCAGACCGAGACCAACCAGTACAAGGTGATCCTCGAACTGGACGCCCGCCAGCGCGGCAAAGCTGAAAGCCTCAACTACTTCTACCTGCGCTCGCCGCTGTCCGGCGAGATGGTGCCGCTGTCGGCCCTTGCCCATGTTGCCCCGCCCAGTACTGGCCCCCTGTCGATCAGCCACGACGGCCTGTTCCCGGCCGCCAACCTGTCGTTCAACCTGGCCCCCGGCGTGGCCCTGGGCGATGCGGTGCAGATCCTCGAACGCACCCAGCGTGAACTGGGCATGCCCGACGCCATCACCGGCAACTTCCAAGGCGCGGCCCAGGCGTTCCAGCGTTCGCTGTCGAGCCAGCCCTACCTGATCCTCACCGCGCTGGTGGCGGTGTACATCATCCTCGGGGTGCTCTACGAGAGCTTCGTGCACCCACTGACCATCATCTCCACGCTACCGTCCGCGGGCCTGGGCGCGATCATCCTGCTCTGGGCCAGCGGCCAGGACTTCAGCATCATGGGGTTGATCGGCGTGGTGCTGCTGATCGGCATCGTCAAGAAGAACGGCATCCTGCTCATCGACTTCGCCCTCGAAGCCCAGCGCCACCAGGGCATGACGCCCGAGCAGGCGATTCGCCAGGCGTGCCTGGTGCGCTTGCGCCCGATCATCATGACCACCCTCGCCGCCTTGCTCGGCGCGGTACCGCTGCTGTTCGGCTTCGGTACCGGCGCCGAACTGCGCCAGCCGCTGGGCATCGCCGTGGTCGGCGGCCTGCTGGTGAGCCAGGCGCTGACGCTGTTCACCACCCCGGTCATATACTTGGCCCTGGAACAGCTGCTCCACCGCCGCCGGGCCACCCCGGCCGCCGCTTCAAGCGCCAGTTGAGACAAGACCATGCGTGTGCTGATCATCGAAGACGAAGAGAAAACCGCCGACTACCTGCATCGCGGCCTGAGTGAACAAGGCTTCACCGTCGACCTGGCCCGTGACGGCATCGACGGCCTGCACCTGGCCCTGGAGGGCGACTATGCGGTGATCGTGCTCGACGTGATGCTGCCCGGCCTGGACGGTTACGGCGTGCTGCGCGCGCTGCGGGCGCGCAAGCAGACGCCGGTGATCATGCTCACCGCCCGCGAGCGGGTCGAAGACCGCATCCATGGTTTGCGCGAAGGCGCAGACGATTACCTGGGCAAGCCGTTTTCGTTCCTCGAACTGGTCGCCCGCCTGCAGGCGCTGACCCGGCGCAGCGCCATTCATGAGCCCCTGCAGATCCAGGTGGCCGACCTGTGGATCGACCTGATGGCGCGCAAGGCCACCCGCGCGGGGCAACGCCTGGACCTTACCGCCAAGGAGTTCTCGCTGCTTAGTGTGCTGGCCCGGCGCCAGGGCGAGATCTTGTCCAAGACCGCCATCGCCGAACTGGTCTGGGACATCAACTTCGACAGCGACGCCAACGTGGTCGAGGTGGCGATCAAGCGCCTGCGTGCCAAGCTCGACGGGCCGTTCGACAACAAGCTGCTGCATACCATTCGAGGTATGGGTTATGTCCTGGAGAACCGTGCGTGACTTGCAGGCGATCGAGAGATCCGTAGGAGCGGCGTCAGCCGCGATGCAGGCAGCGCGGTTGCTGGCACCCGCCATGCGGGTGATCGCGGCTGAAGCCGCTCCTGCGCAATCGTGCCAAACCAACCGCACCCCGATGAGTAGCCGCAAATGATCCAAGGCCATCTCCCTACCAAACCCGGCAACTCCCTCGCCCTGCGCCTCTCGGCCTTGTTCACCCTGGTCGCCCTGGCCGTGTTCGTGCTGATCGGCAGCGCCCTGTACCGCCAGGTCGACCACAGCCTCGACCTGCTGCCGGCCGCCGAACTGGACGCGCGCTTCAGCGTGCTCGAATCCACCCTCAACCGCTTCGGCACCCCCGAGCACTGGGCCAAGGTCAACAACAAGCTCAACCTGCTCAGCGAAGAAGACCGGCGCATCCGCTTCTGGGTCGTCAGCAGCGACCCGGCGTTCGAATACGGCCACCCCACCGAACAGGTGCGCGCCTTCGCCGAAGGCACGCCGGGGATGCGCGACCTGCGTCTGGCCGCCAGCCCCTACCCGTACAAAGTGCTGGTCAGTGAGCTCCCCGCGTTGGGCGACCGTCCGCCGTTGCGCTTCCTGATCGGCATCGACACCGAGACTTTCTGGCAAGCCCAGCACAGCCTGCTGGTGGCCATCGTCGGCCTGGCCGCTTTCGGCGTGCTGCTGGCCTCGCTGCTGGGCTACTGGGTGGCGCGCATCGGCCTCAAGCCCCTGCAAGCCCTTTCAGACGAAGCCCAGGCCCTGGCCCCGCCGCGCCTGGACGGCCGCCTGCCCACCCACGACCTGCCCCCGGAGCTGGCGCAATTCGCCGGCGCCTTCAATGCCGCCCTCGACCGCGTCACCCAGGCCTATTCACAGCTCGAAGCCTTCAACGCCGACGTCGCCCACGAACTGCGCTCGCCGCTGACCAACCTGATCGGCCAGACCCAAGTGGCCCTGACCCGCGGGCGCAGCGCCGAACACTACTTCGAGGTGCTGCAATCGAACCTCGAGGAGCTGGAGCGCCTGCGCAGTATCATCAACGACATGCTGTTCCTGGCCAGCGCCGACCAGGGCAGCAAGGCCACTGCGCTGACCAGCGCCTCGCTGGCCGAGGAAGTGGCCACCACCCTCGACTACCTCGACTACATCCTCGAGGACGCCCAGGTCAGCGTCACCGTCAGCGGCGATGCCCAGGCCTGCATCGAGAAGGCCCAGTTGCGCCGGGCGCTGATCAACCTGCTGAACAACGCCGTGCAGCACACCGCGCCGCACCAGGTGATCCAGGTGCGCATCGAGGCGGGTGAGGAACAGGTCAGCATCGCCGTGAGCAATCCGGGGCCGGCGATTGACGATGAACACCTGCCGATGCTGTTCGAGCGGTTCTACCGGGTGGATGCGGCGCGCAGCAACAGTGGTGGCGGTAACCATGGGCTGGGGCTGGCGATCGTCAAGGCCATCGCGGTGATGCATGGCGGCACTGTTTTCGTGCACAGCGACGCCGGCGCCAACACGTTCGGCATCAACCTGCCGAACGCTCAACTACGCGGGTTTGCGGTAAAAATATGAAGTTATTCACTGCGATCATTACTTTTTGCGCAACAGTGCTTATCTGAACAGACGCTGTTTCCCGTGAGTTTACGGGTCTAACTTAAGCCCTGTCTCCATTAGCACTTGCCCCGCAAGAAGGTTGTATCAAATGTCCAACAGTATGGGTATTGCCAGCGTCTTCGTCCTGTCGTCCCTGTTGTTGTCGCCCCTGGCCATGGCGGAAGAATCCCCGGCCTTCGTCGCCCGTAACAGCGAACTTGCCAGTGTTCACCAAGAGGCCTTCGCCGCGCGCCAGGCCGACGCTGCCAAAGACGTGCAGCAGACCGCTTCCAAGGTGCCCGTCGACAACAATGCCGACAGTTGATAGACGACGCCCGCGTTTCCAGATTTCCCTTGGCTACACCATGGGCACCGCCTGTGACGATATGTTAGCCTTTCAAAGCCGCTGCTCCGCAGCGGCTTTTTTTATGTGTCGAAACTATCAGCCCAGCTGTGACGTCTCTAATAAGAAACTTGCAGGCACGACAATAAAAAACTGCCCCATCGCTTGACCAAAGGAGTTTGTACCGGTGTCTTTCGCGTTTCGTTTCACCCCGTTGTTCGTTGCATTGGCCGCAACGATGCCCGTGGCCGCACAGGCCGATGAAACCAAGGCTGATGGCTTCATCGAAGGTTCCACGCTGAACCTGCATTTCAGAAATGCCTACTTCAACCGCAACGAGAAGAATGCCTCGATCAAGGACAAGCGCGAGTGGGGCCAAGGCGCCGTCGCCCGCTTCGAGTCCGGCTACACGCCGGGCGTGATCGGTTTCGGCCTAGACGCCCACGCCATGGTCGGTTTGAAGCTGGACGGCGGCGGCGGCCACGCCGGCACCTCGATCCTGCCCAGCGCGCCGGAAGACAAGGCGCGCCACGCCTTCTCCACTGCCGGTGGCGCGATCAAGCTCAAGGGCTTCGACACCGAGTTCAAGGCCGGTGACCTGTTCCTCACCAACCCGGTGATCGCCGGTGGCGAAAGCCGCATGCTGCCGCAGACCTTCCGCGGCGTCGCCGTGACCAACCGCAGCATCGACGGGCTGATGCTCGAGGGCGGCAAGGTCAGCTTCACCAAACCGTACAACCAGAGCGGCCACCGCCGCATCAACACCTACTACAGCAACCAAACGCCCGAGCAAGACAGCCAGAACCTGAGCTGGGCCGGCGCGTCGTGGAGCGGCACCGAGGGCGTCACCGCCAACGTCTACGCCGCCGAGCTGAAGGATATCTGGAACCAGTACTACGCCGACTTCGACTACACCTACCAGGTCAACGACCTGGTGAGCCTGAACCCGGGCGTGCACTTCTACCACACCCAGGATACCGGCCAGTCGAAGCTGGGCGACATCGACAACAACACCTGGAGCGTGCACTTCACCGTGGCCGCCGGGTACCACAGCGTCACCGCCGCCTACCAGCGGGTCAACGGCGACACGCCGTTCGACTACATCAACCTGGGTGACAGCATCTACCTGGACAACTCGCGCATGTATTCGGACTTCAACGCGCCGAACGAGCGCTCGTGGAAGCTGCAGTACAACTACGACTTCGCCGGCGTCGGCATCCCCGGCCTGACCTCGACACTGTCGTACTCGCGCGGCAAGGCCGACCTGACCAAGGCCAGCCAGGACACCCAGTACTACAACTTCTATAACGCCGAGGGCGAGAACGCCCGGCACTGGGAGCGTGACTTCGACGTGAAGTACGTATTCCAGGAAGGCCAGTTGAAGGACCTGTCGGTGCTGCTGCGCTATGCCACGCACCGGGCCAACGCGGCGTACTCGTCGACGGCGGACAACGACGAGTTCCGGGTGATCGTGGATTATCCGCTGAACGTGTTCTGATCCGGGATCGGGGGCGAGGGCTTCGCCCTCGTTTCGCCGGCAAGCCGGCTCCTACCTGGGCCCCCTGTAGGAGCCGACTTGCCGGCGAAGGGCCGCAACGCGGCCCCACACTCACCGATTACGGTTCAAACCGATCTCCAGGTCATTGATCAGCGCCTTGGCCATGGCACTGAGCATCCGCGCCGCACTCCCCGCCAGCAAGTCCCCTTCGAATTCCGCCTCGGTGGTCAGGTGCAGGATGCAGCCCTGCAACACCGAAATTTCATCGAACGCCCGGCTGAAGGGCACACCGGGCTGCACACGAAAACATTCGAGAAAGGTCTCCTCGCCTGCGGTGAAGGCGGGTTCGGGCTTATCGCTCATGGCGCCACCTCCTGCGACCTGGCGTGTTCGAACAGGCACTGGAGCAACTGGGCAAGAATGCAAGAGGTTGTCCACCAGCACTTCGGGGCGGTCTTCGGGCTTGAACGCCATGTAGACACCGGCGGTCTTGTGGATCGTCGACATCAGGACCGCAGCGTGGTCCCGGACTTCGTCGATGGTGAGGTGATTGATGATGGAGATGTAGGGGATAGGTGGGTCAGGTACGCGCTTTTTCATATGCAGTTACCAATGTCGTAAAAGGAAACCGCCAGCTCATCCTTTCTCACCAGATAAGGGTGGCAGCCGTGCATGGGGTGAGAAAACCGAGGACATTGGAACCCGGCCAGACCGAGGTCTGCCCATGCACGACTGCCGAAACAGTTTGCGGAACCAACATCATTCGGGTTTCTCACGCCCGGTCACCCATTTGGCGACCCGACGACGTTAGCCCTGATGAATTTCCCGGCATATCCAGACCCTTCCGGCAGGTGCGTAGGATAGGTCCGAAGCGCTGCCTGCCTGAAGGATTTGGTTTCAAGTTCGGAAATGTCTGACGGAGGTTAAGCGTCAGTTTTTCAAGGTGTTCGACGAAAGCTTTGCAGCGGGCATGAGATCGAGCGCCGCCCGCGCGGCGCATCGCGGATGAATCCGCTCCTACAGGAAACCTGCGGCCCCACCCCCTACTGAATCATTTCCGTCGGGCGGAACACCTTTAATCTTGTCCGACAATCCGCGCTTCCCTAGAATATCGCCCGCCGCTTTCCGGCCCACTCCCCATGGATCCCGGGGCTTATGCAGTTGCGAGCATGACGTTGCCCACCCGATCACCACGATCCGCCCTGTACAAGTCACACCCCGAGCTGATCCTCAACCTGGGCAGCTGCCTCGCCGTGCTCGCCATCGTGGCCATCGTCAGCTACCTGCTGGCCCGCGAACGCGACAGCGTCGAGCAGTCGGCGATGCGCTCCTCAAGCAACATTGTGCAACTGATTGAAAGCGACATCCTGCGCAACGTCGAACTCTACGACCAGTCGCTCAAGGGCCTGGTCTGGGCGGTGCGCCACCCGGAACTGCTCGACGTGCCGCCCAAGCTGCGCCAGCAGATCCTGTTCAACCAGGCATTCACCGCGCCCGTTCGCGGCGACATTCTCTGGCTCGACAACAAAGGCGATGTGGTCGGCGACTCCACCAGCATCATCCCGCGCCAGGCCAACTTCGCCGACACCGTGCCCTTCCAGACCCACCGCGACCACCCCGGCATGGGCCTGTTGATCAGCCCGCCGTTCAAGGCACGCCTGGGCAACCTGGACTGGTGCATCAGCTTCAGCCGGCGCATCACCGGCAACAACGGCGAGTTCCTCGGCCTGGCCGCCGGTGCATTACGGCTGTCGTACTTCAACCAACTGTTCGAGCGCCTCGACATCGGCCCGGACAGCAGCATCAACCTGCTCAACACCGACGGGCAGATGCTGGCACGCCAACCGACTCGACCGCAGGACCCGCTGATCGGCGCCAGCTTCAGCGAACGCCCCAACTTCAAACGCATCCTGAGCGAACGCAGCGGCAGCTTCACGGCCCGCTCCAGCACCCATGACGTTCAGCGCATCTACACCTTCGCCCGAGTCGCCGACCTGCCGCTGATCGTGCTGGTGGTGCACTCCTCGAACGAGGTGTTCCAGTCGTGGCGGCGCACGGCGATCCTGGTCAGCGTGGCCACCGGGGTGCTGTGCATCGGTATTCTCTGGTTGACCCTGCTGCTGGGCCGCGAGCTGCGCCGTCGCCATGAAGCCGAGCAGGGCCTGGCGACCCTGGCCGCCACCGACAGCCTCACGGGCTTGGCCAACCGCCGCCGCCTGGACCAGGTGCTGCGCCTGGAGTGGGCACGTGCCCAGCGCAATCGCCGGCCACTGGCGGTGCTGATGGTGGATGTGGATCACTTCAAGGCGTTCAACCAGCGCCATGGCCATGCGGGGGGCGACCACGTGCTGCGCGAGGTGGCCAAGACCATCGAGCGGTGCATCCGGCGCCCGGCCGACCTGGCCGCGCGCTATGGCGGGGAAGAATTCCAGGTGGTGCTGCCGGAGACCGACCTGTCGGGTGCCCAGCTGTTGGCCGAGCGTATCCGGGGCAGCGTCGAGGCGATGCCGCCGTTCGCTGACGATGAGCGTTCGGTGACGGTGAGTGTTGGCATTGGCTTGCACATCCCCGGCACCCAGCAGGACCTGGCGGCGCTGCTGGGTGACGCGGACGAGGCGTTGTACCGGGCCAAGGCCAATGGTCGCAACCGGGTGGAAGGGCCCCAAGACCAAGTAGTGTGACCTTGGGGCTGCTGTGCAGCCCATCGCGGCTGAAGCCGCTCCTACAGGCATCGCAGACTACCTGTAGGAGCGGCTTCAGCCGCGATGGGCCGCAAAGCGGCCCCGAGGTTCAAGACCGAGCGCGTGCCGCGTTACGCAACGCCTTCACCTGGTCATGATTACGCTGTACCCCCTGCAACTGTTTCTCTACCAGCACATAGCTCTGGTCGTTGGCCGTACGCCCCAGCTTGACCAGTTTTTCGCGGGCTTCCTTGTAGGCTTTGAGGGCATGGTCCTCGCCCCGCTCCACTTCATTGAGCACGGCGGCTTCATCCTTGCCGGTGACCATCGACTTGAGGTTGACCCACCCGCGGTGCAGGTCGCCGCTGATGCTGGTACTGGTTTCCGGGTCGCCACCCAGGCGACGCACTTCGCCTTGCAGCTCGCCTGCGGCATTGGCGCACTCGCCAGCGCGCTGGACGAAGAACGCCTTGAGCTCGGGGTTCTTCACATCATCGGCGGACGCTTTGAAGCCTTTCTCGCCATCCTTGCTGTATTCGATCAGGTCGTTGAGTACGTCGATCACGTCTTTGTTGGGATTGCTCATGGCAACTACTCCTTGGCAGGTGGAAGTCACCTGTAATGGAGCAGGCTTCATGCCAGTCATGAAAATTAAAAATAACCCTTAAAAATCAATTATTTAAATTAAGTCATCAAAACCTGAAAAGCAGCGTTCTGCATGATCGCCGCTTGGGTCGTCGTGCAGATTGCAGTATGGTTCGCGGCCCAAACCTGCCCAGGCCCGAGCCCGATGAAACCCGAATCGCTGCAACTGCTGGTCACCCGCACCATGCCCTTCGGCAAGTACCAGGGCCGCTTGATCGCCGACCTGCCGGGCGACTACCTGGCGTGGTTCGCCCGCAAAGGGTTCCCGCCCGGCGAGCTGGGCGGGTTGCTGGCGTTGATGCACGAGATCGACCACAACGGGTTGGGTGACCTGTTGAAGCCGTTGCGGGGCAGGACGCGGGGGTGACTCTATTCCCCGGCAAGCCCGGCCTGTCACTTCGCCGGCGCCACCACCATCTCCACCTGTTCGCTCTTCTTGATCACGGCATACACCACCGCCGTCACCAGGCTCCCCGCCAGGATCGCCAGCAGGTACAGCAGCGCATGGTTGATCGCGTTGGGGATCAGCAGCACGAACAGCCCGCCATGGGGCGCCATCAGCTTGCAGCCGAAGTACATCGACAGCGCACCGGTCAGCGCGCCCCCGGCGATGCTTGCCGGGATCACCCGCAGCGGGTCCTTGGCGGCAAACGGGATCGCGCCCTCCGAGATGAAGCACAGCCCCAACGCCAGCGCCGCCTTACCGGCCTCGCGCTCGCTCTGGGCGAACTTGCGCCGCGCCAGGAACGTGGCGATACCCAGGCCGATCGGCGGCACCATGCCAGCAGCCATGGTGGCGGCCATCGGCGCGTAGCTGGACGAGGCCAACAACCCCACCGAGAACGCGTAGGCCGCCTTGTTGATCGGGCCACCGAGGTCGACGCACATCATGCCACCGAGCAATAGCCCAAGCAGGATGGCGTTGGTGGTGCCCATGCTGTCGAGAAACTGCGTGAGCCCTTCGAGCATCGCCGCCACCGGCTGGCCGACCACGTAGATCATCACCAGGCCGGTGAACAGGCTGGCCAGCAGCGGGATGATCAGGATCGGCTTGAGCGCCTCCAGGCTCGATGGCAGGCGTACCCAGCGGGCGATGGCCTTGGCGCTGTAGCCGGCGAGAAAACCGGCGATGATGCCACCGATGAAACCCGCGCCCAGGGTGCCGGCCAACAGGCCGCCGATCATGCCTGGGGCCAGGCCCGGGCGGTCGGCGATGGACCAGGCGATATAGCCCGCCAGCAACGGCACCATCAACTTGAAGGCGGCCTCGCCGCCGATCTGCATCAGCGCGGCGGGCAAAGTGCCGGCTTCTTTGTAGGCCTCGATGCCGAACACGAACGACAGGGCGATCAGCAGGCCGCCGGCCACCACCATCGGCAGCATGAACGACACACCGGTCAGCAGGTGCTTGTAGATGCCGGTCTTCTCGGCCTTTTGCAGGGTATTGGCGCCGGCGCTCTCGACCTTGGCCTGGTTCAGTGCGTTGTCCAGGGTGGCGCGGGCCTGCTTGAGGGCGATGCCGGTGCCGCAGCGGTAGATGCGCTTGCCGGCGAAGCGAGCCGTGGGCACCTCGATATCGGCGGCCAGCAGCACTACGTCAGCGTCGGCGATGGCCTCGGTAGACAGTGGATTGCGCGCGCCGACCGAACCCTGGGTCTCGACGGTGAGCTGGTAGCCCAGCGCCTGGGCGGCCTGCTGCAGGGCCTCGGCGGCCATGAAGGTGTGTGCCACGCCCGTGGGGCAGGCGGTTACCGCGACGATCTTCACCCCGGCGATGGGTACGGCGGGGGCCACTTCCTGAACCTGCGCCTTGGCCGCCGCCTCGTCGAGGAAACCTTCGCGGTCCGCCAGGGCCTGGGCCGGGGTGCTCTGGAACAGGCGCTTGCCGGCAAAACGCGCCAGCTCCACCGGGCCGGTGCTGACCACCAGCACCCAGTCGGCCTCGGCGATCTGCGCCGAGGTCAGGCGGCGTTCGGGGTGGTCGGCGTCCTGCACTTCGACGCTGGTACTCCAGCCGCGGCGCTGGGCAGCGGCGGCCAGCAGGCGTGCGCTGAGCACGCTGGAGACCTGGCCGTTGGGGCAGGCGGTGACAATGGCAATGTTCATCAGCAGCCCTCTTCTTGTTGTTCTGTCAGCTGTACCCCAGCTTGCAACCGTGCCAGTTGGTCACGGTCGTCGATGCCGAAACCGACCTGGGTCACCGCCTGGGCGGCGATGGCCGTGGCACGGCGCAAGGTGTCCATGGCGGGCTCGTGTTGCAGCAGGCCATGGACCATGCCGGCCACCAGCGAGTCGCCCGCGCCCACCGTGCTGGCGATTTGCACACGCGGCGGCTGGGCGTGCAGCGCCAGGCCCCTGGCGAACCAGCTCACGCCTTGCTCGCCCTGGGACACCACGACATGCTCGATGCCGGTGGCCAGCAACGAGTGGGCGGCGGCGCGCTGCTCGGCCAAGGTGTTCACCGGC
Organism: Pseudomonas entomophila; assembly: GCF_023277925.1. NCBI lineage: Bacteria > Pseudomonadati > Pseudomonadota > Gammaproteobacteria > Pseudomonadales > Pseudomonadaceae > Pseudomonas > Pseudomonas entomophila. The sequence continues at coordinate 5,355,720 of NZ_CP063832.1, read as the reverse complement.
AGCCCGAGCACGTCGCCCAGTTCCTCGGTGTTCGGCTTCACCAGCCAGGGCTTGGCCTGCAAACCGGCACGCAGCGCTTCGCCGCTGCTGTCCAGGGCCACCTTCAGGCCTTGAGCCTTGAGGGTGTCCAGCAGCGCGCGCAGCCACTGCGGGCTGATGCCGCGCGGCAGGCTGCCGGCCACCACCACCGCGTCATGGCCGGGCGCGACCTGCGCCAGCTTGCCCAGCAGGTCCGCCTGGGCGGCTTCGTCTACCTGAGGGCCTTGGCCGTTGATGTCGGTGACCCGGCCGTCGGCTTCCACCAGCTTGATGTTGCTGCGGGTTTCGCCCGGCACACGCACGAAGCAATCGGTGAAACCGCGTCGTTCGATCAGCGCCTCGAAAGGTTGCAGGTTGTCGTGGCCCAGAAAGCCGCCGACGGTGACGTCGTGCCCCAGGTCGGCCAGCACCTGGGCGACGTTCAAGCCCTTGCCAGCGGCGTGGCTGTACTGGGCCTGGCTGCGGTTGACCTGGCCGGGGCGCAGGTGGTTGAGGCTGACGGTGATGTCCAGCGCGGGGTTGAGGGTGAGGGTGAGGATCTTGGCCATCTCAGTAACGCTCCACCAGCGCCCGGACCGCTTCGGCGCTGTCTTGTTGCAAGGCCTCGCGCGCCAGGGCGCGGGCCGTCGAATGATCGGCCTGGCGTACCAGTGCCTTGACTTCAGGGATGCTGCGGGCGGACACGCTTAGTTCGTCCACCTCCAGGCCCAGCAGCACGGCGACCGCCTGCGGGTCGGCCGCCAGCTCGCCGCACACGCCCACCCACTTGCCCTGGGCATGGGCGGCGCGTACGGTCATGTCGATCAGGTTGAGCACCGCTGGGTGCAGGCCGTCGGCCTGGGCCGACAGGCTTGGGTGGCCACGGTCGATGGCCAGGGTGTACTGGGTGAGGTCGTTGGTGCCGATGCTGAAGAAGTCCACTTCGCGGGCCAGCTGTGGGGCCAGCAAAGCGGCCGAAGGCACCTCGACCATGATGCCGACCTGCAGGTCGCTGACCGGGATCTCCTGGCGCAGGCGCTCGACCATGGCCTTGGCCGCGCGCCACTCGTGGGCCTGGCCGACCATGGGGAACATGATCCGCAGCGGCCGGTCGCCGGCGGCGCGCAGCAAGGCACGCAGCTGGTCCTCCATCACCTGGGGGCGCTGCAGGGTCAGGCGCACGCCGCGCACGCCGAGGAAAGGGTTGTCCTCCGCCGCGATGGGCCAGTAGGGCAAGGGTTTGTCGCCGCCCACATCGAGGGTGCGCACCACCAGCGGTCGGCCGGCCAGGCCGTCGAGCACGCGGCGGTATTCGGCCTCTTGCGTGGCCACGTCGGGCGCCTGGGGGTGGGCCATGAAGATCAGTTCGGTGCGCAGCAGGCCGACGCCTTCGGCGCCCTGCTCCACCACCTTGTCGATAGCGCTGCTTTCGCCGATGTTGGCCACCACTTCCACACGGTGGCCATCACGGGTGACCGCAGGCTCGTGGCGGTTGGCCCAGGCGGCTTGCAGGCGCTGCTCGCGGGCATCGCGTTCGGCCAGGGCACGCTGCAGTTCATCGGCTGACGGTGCGATGACCACCCGGCCACGCTGGCCATCGAGCAGCAGCGGCGTGCCATTGTCCAGCAACAGGGCCGCCGCGCCGACACCCACCACGGCCGGGATGCCCAAGGCACGGGCGACGATCGCGCTGTGGGCGGTGGCGCCGCCCTGGGCGGTGACGATGCCGGCGACCCGGGCCGGGTCCAGGCGCGCCACATCCGACGGGCCGACCTCGGCCATCACCAGCACGTAGGGTTGTTCGGGCACCGGGGTGTCCTGCACACCGCACAGCTGCGCCAGCACCCGACGGCCGATATCGCGAAGGTCCGCGGCACGCTCGGCCAGCAGGGCATCGTGCAGCGCCTCCTGTTGGCGCGCGGCGGCTTCGATCACCGCCATCCAGGCGGCGGCGGCGCTCTCACCCTGGGCCAGGCGCGACTCGACTTCGTCGGTCAGGGCCGGGTCGGCGAGCATTTCCTGGTGGGTGACGAAGATCTCGCCGATGGCCTTGTCGCTGCGCTGTACCAACGCTTGTAGGTCGCCGTGCACGGCTTCGATGGCGTGGCGCAGCTTCAGGCGCTCCTGCGCGGGGGATTCGCCGCGCAGTGGGTAGTCGATCTCACGCTCGACACAGACGTGGGCCGGGCCGCTGGCGATGCCCGGCGATGCAGCGACACCTTGGAGGTGGCAGCCTGGAGTGGGTGCCTGAAGGGCTTCGGCGGCCGGCTCGGCGGTCGGCGGTACGGCCTCCGGCAGCGGCTCGACCTCCTCGCCCAACCCTTGCTCGATGGCCGCGAGCAGCACCGGCAGGGCATCGGCAGCGATGGCCGGTTCGGCGGTCAGCTCCAGCGTCTGGCCACGGCGCGCCCCCAGGCTGAGCAGCTTGCTCAGGCTTTTCACCGATACCGCGGGCTGGGCACTGTCGAGCAGACGCACCCGCACTTCGCCCTCGAAGCCCTTGGCCAGTTGCGCCAGCACCTTGGCCGGGCGGGCATGCAGGCCGTGGGGGTTGGCCAGCACCACACGGGCACTGGGCCAGTCGGCGGGCACCTCGCCACCGAGCACTTCGAGCACGGCGCGGCTGCTGGTGGCCTGGTAGAGCATCTGCCCACGGCCTTCGATCAGCACTTCGCACAGGCGCTCGAGCAGTGCTTCGTGAGCGGCGCCGAGGCTGGCCAGGCAGAACAGGCCATTGAGCGGCTGGTCGTGGTAACGCACGGGTTGCTGTGGGGTGATGAAGGCCAGGCCCGGTTGCAACACCTGCCGTTCGCTGTGCAGCCACCACAGGCCTTCACCCAATGGCAGCGGTTCGGCTTGTTGCAGCACGGCGGCAAAACCGCTGTCGACGCACCCGGCGCGTTGCAGCAGGCGGGCGCCGCGCCAGGCCAGCTCGTCGAAGTCCTCGGCGGCAAGGCCCAGGCCGACCAGTTGCGCGTCCAGCGCCAGCTCGCGGGGGGCGCCTTGCAGCAGCTTGAGCAGCGCCTCGGCGGAGTTGGCCCGGCGCAGGGCCTCGGCCAGGTCGGTCTCGCCCAGGGCGCGGGTCAACAATTGCAGCAAACGCAAGTGCTCGTCGGAACGCGCGGCGATAGCGATGGCAAGGTAGACGATCTGCCCGTCGCCCCAGTCCACCCCCTGGGGAAACTGCATCAGGCATACGCCGGTGGCGAAAACCAGCTCGCGGGTCTGCGGCGTGCCATGGGGGATGGCAATGCCCTGGCCGAGAAAGGTCGAGCCTTGCGCCTCACGGGCGCGCAGCCCTTCGAGGTACCCCTCGGCCACCAGTCCATCGGCCATCAGCCGCCCGGCCAGCAAGGCCAGCGCCTCCTCTTTGTCGGCGGCTTTCTGGCCCATCGCAATCTGCTCCACGACAAGCTCGAGCATGACCTTCTCCTTTTGCGGCGCCCACGTCGGCGACCCAGGTATTGTTGTGAATGTGGCGGCCAATTACCGCTCGAACGATCAGCGTGGCGAGTAACCTGGCGGTTTCACGGCAGAATAATTTAACCAGATGAATCGTTTAATCTGACCAAGTGGCCACGTTACTCGATAATCTTCCGACGAAAAAGCCCCATCCTGTCGGACAATTGCGACAATGGTCGTCTGCGCGCGGGCCTGCCGATGGGTGAAACTAACCGGTCAGGCAAGCAGTCAGCCCCGGAAATAACAAGGAAAATTCGGTGAAACTCAGCGATATCGCCCGTCTGGCCGGTGTGTCCGTGACCACCGCCAGCTACGTCATCAATGGCAAGGCCGAACAGCAGCGCATCAGCAACAGCACCGTCGAGCGCGTGCGTGCGGTGGTCGAGGCCCATGGCTTCACCCCCAACCCCCAGGCCGCCGGCCTGCGCAGCCGGCACACCCGCACACTGGGCTTCATTCTCCCGGATCTGGAGAACCCCAGCTACGCCCGCATCGCCAAGCAACTGGAGCAAGGGGCCCGGGCCCGTGGCTACCAGTTGCTGATCGCCAGCAGCGACGACCAGCCCGACAGCGAGCGCCAGTTGCAGCAACTGTTCCGCGCGCGCCGCTGTGACGCGCTGTTCGTCGCCAGTTGCCTGCCGCCAGAAGACGACAGCTACCGCGAGTTGCAGGCCAAGGGCCTGCCGGTGATCGCCATCGACCGGCGCCTGGACCCGGCACACTTCTGTTCGGTGATCAGTGACGACCGCGATGCCAGCCGCCAGCTGACGCAGAGCCTGCTCAAGACCCACCCGCGCAGCATCGCCCTGATCGGCGCGCGCCCTGAGCTGTCGGTCAGCCAGGCCCGCGCCGGGGGCTTCGAAGAGGCCCTGCAAGGCTTTGCCGGTGACGTGCGCCGCTACCAGGGCGAAGCGTTCAGCCGCGAATGCGGCCAGCGCCTGATGCAGCAACTGATCGACGAGCTGGGTGGCCTGCCGGACGCGCTGGTGACCACCTCCTACGTGCTGCTGCAAGGCGTGTTCGACACCCTGCAAGCACGCCCTGCCGGTTCGCGCGAGCTGCAATTGGGTACCTTCGGCGACAACCAGCTGCTCGACTTCCTGCCACTGCCGGTCAACGCCATGGCCCAACAGCACGGCCTGATAGCCGCCACCGCGCTGGAGCTGGCGCTGGCCGCCATCGAGCACAAGCGTTACGAACCCGGCGTGCACGCCATCGGCCGCACCTTCAAGCAACGTATCGCCCTGGCCTGAGCATGCGCCTGATCGACACCCACACCCACCTCGACTTCCCTGATTTCGACGCCGATCGCGAGCCGTTGCTGGCCAACGCGGCGGCACGCGGAGTGGAACGGATGGTGGTGCTGGGGGTGTATCAGGAGAACTTCCAGCGGGTGTGGGACCTGGCCTGCCGCGACACGCGGGTCTTCGCCGCGCTGGGCCTGCACCCGATCTACCTCGACCAGCATCGCCCCGAGCACCTGGTGCAGTTGCGCGAGTGGCTGGAGCACCTGCACGGTGATACACGCCTGTGCGCGGTGGGCGAGTTCGGCCTGGACTTCTACCTGCCAGAGCTGGACCCGGCGCGCCAGCAGGCGCTGTTCGAGGCTCAGTTGCGACTGGCCTGCGACTTCGCCCTGCCCTCGCTGCTGCACGTGCGCCGCAGCCATGCCCAGGTGATCGCCACGCTCAAGCGCTACACGCCGGCGCGGGCGGGGATCATCCATGCCTTTGCCGGCAGCTATGAGGAGGCGCGGGAATACATCAAGCTTGGGTTCAAGCTGGGGCTCGGCGGCGCCGCCACCTGGCCCCAGGCGCTGCGCCTGCGCAAGACCCTGCCGCGCCTGCCTTTGCAGAGCGTGGTGCTGGAGACCGACGCGCCGGACATGGCGCCGGCGATGTTCCCCGGGCAGCGCAACAGCCCGGAGCATCTGCCGGAGATTGCCGGGGCGCTGGCGGAAGTCATGGGGGTTGAGGCCGAAGTATTGGCCGAGGCCAGTAGCCGCAATGCCTGTGAGGTGTTTGGCTGGTGAGGCGGCGTTGACTGTTCCGGCCTCTTCGCCGGCAAGGCCAGCTCCTACAGGTGTTGCGCAATCCGTGTAGAAGCCAGCTTGGCCGGCGAACCGAGGCGGCTAGACCCTGAACGCCCCGATCAAACGCTTGAGCTCCACCACCTGCGCCGACAGCGCCCGGCTGGCGTCCTCGGTCTGGCAGGCGCCCTCAGTGGTGTCCTGGGCCGCGCGGTTGATCGCCACGATGTTCAGGTCGATATCGTGGGCCACGGCCGTCTGCTGCTCAACGGCGGCAGCAATCTGCTGGTTCTGCTCGACGATCCCGCCCACCGCACCAAGAATATTGCCCAGCGCCTGCTGCACCTGACGCGCCTCATCGACCGTGCCAGCAGCCATCTGGTGACTACTGCCCATCACCTTGACCGCCGCCCCGACGCCATCGCGCAAACGCTGGATCATCTGCGCGATCTCCTCGGTGGAGTCCTGGGTACGCCTGGCCAGGGTCCGCACTTCATCAGCGACCACGGCGAAGCCCCGGCCCTGCTCGCCGGCCCGGGCGGCTTCGATGGCAGCGTTGAGGGCCAGCAGGTTGGTCTGCTCGGCGATGCTGCGGATCACCTCCAGCACACGCCCGATCGCCTGGCTGTCACCCGCCAGCTGGTTGACCGCCACCACGCTCTGGTCGATCTCGCCGGCCAGGCGGGCGATGCTGCCCTGCTGGCTCTCGACCAGGTCCCGGCCGGAGGCGCTTTCATGATTGACCCGCTGTGCGCCCTCGGCGGCCAATGCCGCGCTGCGCGCGACCTCCAGTGAAGTGGCGCTCATCTGGTTCATCGCCGTGGCCACCTGCTCGATCTGCTCGCGCTGGCCGCTGACCGCCAGGTTGCTGCGGGCCGACACCGACAGCACCTGGCCGGCCTGCTCCTCGACCATGGTCACGGTGTGGCCCACCTGCTCGATCAGCCCGCGGATGCGCCGCACGGTTTCGTTGAAACCCCGCCCCAGTTCACCAAGCTCGTCCTGGCTGCGAGCCTGGAAGCTGACCGTCATGTCGCCGGCCGCCACCTTGTCCATGGCGCTGCCCAGGTTCCCGAGGGTTTCGCGGGTGGAAACGTAAAAGCCGCTGTAGAGGTAGATGATCAGCACGAACACCGAGGCCAACGCGACCACCAGGCCGATCATGCGCAGGCGATGTTCGCCGAGGCGCTCCTCGAGTTGCCCGTGCAGATGAGTCAGCACAGCGTCGTTGAGACGGTAGGTCTGGGCCATCAGGTCGCTGGCCTGCTGGTAGAAACCGGCCCACGGCGTGTCCAGGCTTTCGGCCACCACCACCTGATCCTCGAACAGCGTCGACGCCTGCTTGACCGTGGCCTGGCTGGCCTGGGCGACAGCGGTGAGAGCGACCTTGACGCTGGCATCGCTGGCCAGGGCATCGTCGAGGCGAATGGCATAGTCGGCGGACAACCGATCCAGGCGCTGCAACAGGTCTTCGAAACGGGCACTGCCAGAGGAGTCCATGAAGCCGCGCCCCAGGGCTACCGCGCCCATCGCCCGGCCCTCGCCCAGCGCCTGGGTGACCTGGGCGGTGGCGCTGCCGACCAACTCGCCCAACTGGCGCACCGAGGCCTGGCTATCCTGGCTCAGGCCTGCCTGGCTGGCGACCAGCTTGCCCAGTACCTGGGCCTGGGCCAGAAGCTTGTCGAACAACGCCACCTTGTTCTGCAGCGACGTCTCGCCACGCGCCTGGGCGAAGGCATCGGCCAGCTCGCCGCGCTTGGCCTCGAGCACCGGGTCGCTGCCCTTGAGCGCGTCGAGCTGGGCCTGGACCTTGTCCTGCAAAGCGGCGATGCGCGTCTCCACATCACCGGCCTGGCCCGACTGGCCGAGCACGGCATTGATCTGCAGAAGATTGCCCAGGGTTTCCAGGTCGCCGCGCAGGGCCAGGCTGTCGCCCAGCGGCCCGAGGCCTTGCAGCTCGACGTGGGTGGCATGGAGCTGGTTGTAGGCGTCACGCACCAGATAGAAGCTGGTGGCGAGCATGGGCAGGAAAAACAGGACGCTGATCAAGCTGAACTTCATACCGAAGCTCAGGCGATTCATCAGTGCGATGGCCGGATAGAGCAGCTGCTTCACAGGTCACCTCCTTGAATTCTTGTTGTTCTGCGGGGTAGCACTAGGCCATCTATAGCCCAAGGCTTTGTATAGCGCAGATTGGAGTCAAGGTTTGTAACTTATGGTTAAGCGCGAAGCGTGTTCGCCTGTAGCGGCTTTAGCCGCGATGCGGTGTGTGGCACCTGCTTCGCGGGTGATCGCGGCTGAAGCCGCCCCCACAAGACGAACCAGGCGCCATGAAACCTCAGACCAGCACGGTCCATAGCGCAAAGCAGGCGTACCACAGCACCGCGCAGCGCAGCAGCAGTTCCCACAGGCTGTCCAGCCGCTCCAGCCCGCGCTGGCGGTCTTCCTCTTCCGGAATATCGTCGGCCACCCGCCCGACCTTGGCCACCAGGTGCACGGCACTGATATGCCAGTCGAGCAATTCGTGCAGCATCACCCGGGTGACCGCGACGAAATTGCCGACCAGGGCGAAACTCACCGCGATGACCCGCACCGGCAGCCAATCCAGGGCATGCCGCAATTGCCAGGCCAGGGTCTGCAGTGCCGGCTGGCGGCTGTGGTCGGCGGTCAGGGCGAGCAGGCGGTAGGCCAACGCCGCACCCGGCCCAAGCAGGAAGTACCAGAAGATCACCGCAAAGAAGCTCTGGTAGGCCTGCCACAACAGATGCCCCTGGACCCGCTTGATCAGGCCCCGGGCATCATCGGCGGCCAGGCCCAGGTCGCGCTCGGCCACATGCAGCGCGGCCTGCTCGTCGCCCCGGCGCCAGGCATCGCGAAACGGCCCCAAGGCCGCCTTCACATCGCCACGCCCCAGGCTGTACACCAGCACCAGCAGGTGCACCGGCAACGCCAGCAGGCCATAGGCGACCGGCTCCAGCACATGCAGCAGCAAGGCCAGCACCGCCACCGGCAGCAGGATCAGGATGGCCAGGGTCCACCAGGGGTGGACCTTGCCGCTGCGCTCCAGGCGCACCAGCTCGCCGAGGAAGAAACCATCACGCTGCACACGGTGGCGCAGGGCGGAGAACTTCTCGACCCACAGCGCCAGCACCAATACCAGGAAACTCATGCCTTGTCCTCGTTACGCTGCAGGGCGGCGCGGTAGCGCGGCCAGTCGAATGCCGGGCCTGGGTCGGTCTTGCGCTGCGGGGCGATGTCGCTGTGACCGCAGATACGTTGCGGCCCGATCACCGGCCAGGCGTTGCGGATCTCGCGGGTCAGCTGCTCCAGGGTGGCGTATTGGGCATCGGTGTAGGGCAGCTCGTCGGTGCCCTCCAGTTCGATACCGATGGAAAAGTCGTTGCAGCCCTCACGCGCCTCGAAGCGCGACACACCGGCATGCCAGGCACGGTCGAGCAGCGAGACGAACTGGGTCGCCTGGCCGTCACGCTCGACGAACAGGTGGGCGGACACCGTGAGGTGGTTGATGGTGGCGAAGTAGGGGTGCTCGTGCGGGTCCAGGCGGTTCTGGAAGAACTGCTGGACCTTGCCGGTGCCGAAGCACGCCGGTGGCAGGCTGATGTTGTGGATGACCAGCAGCGAGATGGCCTCGCCGTCGGGGCGGGCGTTGAAGTTCGGCGAAGGGCAGTGGGTCACGCCGGAGAACCAACCGGTCGCACGGTCCAATTGCATGGAGCAGATCCTGAAAACACCGGGTACAGGAGCGCAGTATGCCTCGCAGGCGCGGCCGATTGCATGTGAATCATTGTGAGCGTCGCAAGGGCGCGCGGAGCGTCGGCTCGCCTCGCAGGTCAGCGCCGCACCTGTAGGAGCCGGCTTTGCCGGCGAAAGGGCCAGTAACAGCAACACAATTCCACACCAACGTGCCTACGGCTTCAGTGCCCCTGCTGCCGCCGCAACCCCTCGAGCACCGCCTCCAGCGCGCGCTCGAACAGCAACCCGTCATCGAGCAGGCGAACCTCCCCCATACGCAGCGCCATGGCCAGCCCGGCACGGTTCCATTCACGCACCTTCATCCCGGTGCGGTTGGCAAAGACGAAGCGGTCGTTGATGTCCACACGCGCCACCAACTTGCAACGCAACGGTTCATCATCGTCCAGCACCTCGACCCAGGTGCCGATACGCAGGCGCTGCACCTGGCGCAACGCGGGTTCCTGGTCATCCAGGCACGGGCGTGGCCCGCCGGCCGGCTCGTCGGTGATGGCCAGTACGATGTCGTCTTCGACACGTACCAGGGCCAACGCCCCGTCGCTCTGCGCCACCGTCCCCGCGCACGCCTGCAGGTGCAGCTGCTCCAGTTGCAGGAAGAACTCGCGGGTGGCCGCCGAATCCAGCGCCACCCCCGCGAGCCCTTCGCGCAATGCCTTGAGCAGGCCTGGCACCTGCTCAAGCAAACGACTCGGTTCAGGGTGCGGAACAATGCTGACGAGCAGGGTGTCGATGGTCGCCAGGCCTTCGGCCCATGCCGTTGACGCCTCGCCCTGCTTGAGCCAGGCCAGCAGCAACACCTGGCTCCAGGACTGCACCAGCATCCGCAGCACCCCCTCGGGCAACAATCGCCCCCGCAGGCGCAGGTTCAACTCATCCTGTACACGCTGACGGGCCAGCAAGGTGCGGGCACGGCCTTCCTCTACCTCGCGCGTGCGTTGCTCGAACAACTCGTTGCGCCGCCGCTCGTCCTGGCTGAAGGCCAGGAACTCGTCGAGCAGTTCGCTGAACAGCCCGCAATCTTCGGAGAAATCATTGAGCAGCCGCTGGACGATGCGCTCCATCCGCAGGTGCAGGCTGTCACGCAGGCCGTCTGCGTCGCTCTCCCAGCCGATAGCCATGGTGGCAATTTCGTTGAGCAGGCGCCGCGCCGGATGGGTGGCGCGACAGAACAACGCCTTGTCGATCAGGGCAACCTTGAGCAGAGGAATATGCAGACGGCCGATCAGCCCACGCAGGCTGACGGGCAGGTTGTCGTCGACCTCGATGTAGCCGAACAGCAGGCCCACCAGGTTGATCATGTCCTCGTCGTCGGTGGCGATACGCCGGCGCGTACCGCTACGCACGCTGACCCGCAGCAGCAACTGCTCCAGCTGCTGGCCAAGGTTGAAGTCATCCGGCTCGCCAGCGGCTGGCACGTAATGCTGCAGGTGGGTGAGCAGGCGCAGCAGGTCGCTCGTGCCGATCGGTTGGGCCGAGCCCACGGCTTGCAGGCGCGGCGCGATGCATCCCCGGGAAGGGGCCAGCAGCTCCTGTACCGAGGCAAAGAAGGCCTGGCCGGCAGCATCGGCCCCCGACTCGCCAGCTTGCACGGGGTTGGCCGGCACACGCCGGGCAATGCCGCGCAGATCTTCGGCGCGGCGGCGCGGCGCAGGTTGCAGGTCGGGCAGCACACCGGCGCTGGCCAGCAGTTGGCCAGCTTCGCCATACAGCAGGTCGAGGTCACGCAGCACATAGCGTTCGAAGAGTTTGAGCAAGACCATCTTGACGCTCGAGCCCACGCCCAGATTGCGCCCGGCCGCCAGGAAATAATCACAGAGACTGGCAGGGCCAAGCGGGTTGTGCCGCTCATCCAGGCCCCGGTCGAGCAGCACGGCAAAGCGCTGGTTCAACTGCTGGAGAAAGAAACCGTCGCGCGACAGCACCCGGTCGACCATGCCCTGCACAACGCAGGAACGCTCAAGCTCGGTCTCGCCGCAGGCCACTGGCGTCGGCATCAGCGACTCGAACAGGTCGTTCTGGCCAATCCGCGCAAAGGCCTCGTAGAACAGGTCGAGGAAACCACGCTCGATGCTCTTGCGCTTCAGCCGCAGGTCGCGCATGGCTTCGAAGTAGAGGTTCTGGTCGACCCGGGCGCCGGCCTTGTCGGCCATCTCGAAGAGGGTGTCGTCGGCATTGTCGAACAGCGCCTGCAAGCCTTGGCGCAGCTGCAAGGCCGCCTTGTCGCGCACCTGCAGGAGCAACACGGGAAGGCTCGGCGAGGGCGTGCGCGCGCCCCGGTCGATGGCGGTCGCCAAGGGCACCACCTTGCCTTCTTTATGCATCCCGGACTCCTTGATGGATGTAGCGTTGTTCGACAGGAAGGGGTCGTCAAAGCTATGACGCCAAATACAAGGCGCCATTATCGATGAAAATTCTGACAGCTGCTAGCACGCCATTCGCACGCCTCACTGACAGTGCATTCGCCCGATTGCTCGCACAACCTGACCAAAGGTCACCGCCGCAGCAGCTGTACACGCTGCCCCCCTGCCCTATAATCGCCGGCACCTAGCTTGTGGAGCCGACCATGCCGAACCTACGCCTCGCCGACCTGACCGCCGAAATCGAAGCCAACGTGCGCCGCGCGCTGCTGGAAGACATCGGCAGCGGCGACATCACCGCCCAGTTGATTCCGGCGGAGCGCCTGGCCAAGGCGACCATCATCACCCGCGAAGACTGCGTGATTGCCGGCACCGCCTGGGTGGATGCAGTGTTCCGCCAGCTCGACCCGCGGGTGGCGGTGCACTGGCAGGTCGCGGACGGCGAGCGGGCCACCGCCAACCAGGCGTTGTTCCACCTCGAAGGCCCGGCCCGCTCGCTGCTCAGCGGTGAGCGCTCGGCGCTGAACTTCCTGCAGATGCTCTCGGGCGTGGCCACCCGCGCGCGCTTGCTCGCCGACCTGGTGGAAGGCACTCAGGTGCGCCTGCTCGATACCCGCAAGACCCTGCCCGGCCTGCGCCTGGCGCAGAAGTACGCAGTGACCTGCGGTGGCTGCCACAACCACCGGATCGGCCTGTACGACGCCTTCCTGATCAAGGAAAACCATATCGCCGCCAGCGGTGGCGTGGCCCAGGCCGTGGCAGCGGCGCACCGCATCGCGCCGGGCAAGCCGGTGGAGATCGAGGTGGAAAGCCTGGACGAGCTGCGCCAGGCGCTGGCGGCGGGGGCTGATATCGTCATGCTCGACGAGCTGACCCTGGACGAGATGCGCGAGGCGGTGCGCATCAACAGCGGCAAAGCCAAGCTCGAGGCCAGCGGCGGCGTCAACGAAACCACCCTGCGGGTGATCGCCGAGACAGGCGTGGACTACATCTCCATCGGCTCCATGACCAAGGATGTCAAGGCGGTGGACCTGTCGATGCGCCTTAGCCTGTGATCGAACCGCAGATATGAAAAAACCGGCCATAAGGTCGGTTTTTTCATAGGTCCTGTTCGCCGGCAAGCCGGCTCCTACGGGATTGTGCAGGAGCCGGCTTGCCGGCGAACCAATGCAACGCTTAGTGCGCGGCGTTGGCCAGGCCGTCCAGGTAGCGCTCGACGTCCAGCGCGGCCATGCAGCCGGCGCCGGCCGAGGTGATGGCCTGGCGGTAGACGTGGTCGGCCACGTCGCCGGCGGCGAACACACCCTCGACGTTGGTGGCGGTGGCGTTGCCTTCACGACCGCCGTTGACCACCAGGTAACCGTCCTTCAGGGTCAGCTGTCCCTCGAACAGCGAGGTGTTCGGGGTGTGGCCAATGGCGATGAACACGCCGTCGACCTTGATTTCGTCGAAGCTGCCGTCGTTGTTCTTCAGGCGCGCGCCGGTCACGCCCATGTTGTCACCCAGCACTTCGTCCAGGGTGGCGTTGAGCTTGAGCTCGATCTTGCCTTCGGCCACGCGGGCGTGCAGCTTGTCGATCAGGATCTTCTCGGCGCGGAACGTGTCGCGACGGTGCACCAGGGTCACCTTGCTGGCGATGTTGGCCAGGTACAGCGCCTCTTCCACGGCAGTGTTGCCGCCGCCAACCACCGCGACCGGCTTGTTGCGGTAGAAGAAACCGTCGCAGGTGGCGCAGGCCGACACGCCCTTGCCCATGAAGGTCTCTTCCGAGGGCAGGCCCAGGTAGCGGGCGCTGGCGCCGGTGGCGACGATCAGCGCGTCGCAGGTGTAGGTGCCGCTGTCACCACGCAGGGTGAACGGCTTGTTGGCCAGGTCCACGGCGTTGATGTGGTCGAAGACGATCTCGGTCTCGAAACGCTCGGCGTGTTCCTGCATGCGCTGCATCAGGGCCGGGCCGGTCAGGCCATGGGGGTCGCCCGGCCAGTTGTCGACCTCGGTGGTGGTGGTCAGCTGGCCGCCGGCCTGCATGCCGGTGATCAGCAGCGGCTTGAGGTTGGCGCGGGCAGCATAGACCGCGGCGCTGTAACCGGCAGGGCCGGAACCGAGAATGATGACGCGCGAATGACGTACTTCAGACATGTCGAACTCCTGTCGAGCCGGCCGCACCGGGCCGGTACCTGTGTACCGGCTGCGCCAGCTGGAATTAAAAGGGACCCACGCAGCACTTGGGGAAGGCTACAACGCGCAGGTCCTGAAACCAAAAAAGTTGAGCGCACTGTAGCGAGGCCGCAGAGAGTAAGGAAATATCCTTCGACAATCCACCTCATAGGCAGTCTCTATCCTGGGAAGAAACCGATAGGCAACCTCCAGGCGCTTTGTTACAGGCCGTTTCCCGGCCACCGCGTGCCTTTCGTCGCCGCGACAAACTCGGTAAGGTCAGCGCGTTTTCCTTTTGCGGAGCATTCCGATGCAAGCCCCCGTCCTTTCCGGCCCCCAGTACCTGCGCGAGGGGCTGAAGCTGGTCCTGAGCCCGAGCCTGCGGCTGTTCGTGCTGCTGCCCCTGGCGATCAACCTGCTGCTGTTCGGCGGCCTGATCTACGTTGCCGGGCACCAGTTCAGCCTGTGGGTCGACAGCCTGATGCCCACCCTGCCCGACTGGCTGAGCTTCCTCACCTACATCCTCTGGCCGCTGTTCGTCGCCCTGGTGCTGTTGATGGTGTTCTTCACCTTCACGCTGCTGGCCAACGTGATCGCCGCGCCGTTCAATGGGTTTCTCGCGGAAAAGGTCGAGGTGGTGGTGCGCGGCCAGGACACCTTCCCGCCCTTCAGCTGGGCGGAACTGGTGGCCATGGTGCCACGCACCCTGAGCCGCGAGATGCGCAAGCTGGGCTACTTCCTGCCGCGGGCCATCGGCCTGTTCATCCTGTCGTTCATCCCGGTGGTCAACGTGATCGCCGCGCCGTTGTGGCTGGTGTTCGGTGTCTGGATGATGGCCATCCAGTACATCGACTACCCGGCGGACAACAACAAGATGAGCTGGCAGGACATGCTCGCCTGGCTGCGGCAAAAGCGCTGGCAGTCGATGGGCTTTGGCGGGATCACCTACCTGGCGTTGATGATCCCGGGCGTGAACGTGCTGATGATGCCGGCGGCGGTGGCCGGGGCGACACTATTCTGGGTGCGTGAGCGTGGCTGACTTGCGCACGCTGGTTCCTACCTGGTCAGGTCAGGAACTGAGCTGGCTGGAGAACTGCCCCACCGCGTCCACCACCTTCTTCGCCCCTTCCTGAATCTCCACGATCACCCCGCCAGTATCGGCGGCCAGGGCCAGGCCCTGCTCGGCCTGGCGCTTGCTGGTGTCGATGATGTCCACCGCCGCCTGGGCCAACTGTTCATTCTGCTGCACCACCTTGGCGATCTCTTCGGTGGCGCTGCTGGTGCGCGAGGCAAGCTGGCGCACTTCGTCGGCGACCACTGCGAAACCACGCCCCTGCTCACCGGCCCGAGCCGCCTCGATGGCGGCGTTGAGCGCCAGCAGGTTGGTCTGCCCGGCAATGTCACTGATGGTCTTGATGATCGCGCCGATCACCTTGGACTGCTTGTCCAACGCCTGGATACCCTCGGCGGCATCCTGCATGGACCCCTCCAGGCCACGCATCACCTCGACGGTCTGGGTCACCACGTCGGTGGCCTTGCGTGCGCTGGTGTCGGTTTCCAGGGAGGTGGTGTAGGCGATGTCCGCGGCCTGGGCCACGGCCAGTTCCTGGTTGACCTGGTCGGTGATCACCGTGGCGAACTTGACCACTTTGTAGAGAACGTCGTGGGCGTCGATGATCGGGTTGTACGAGGCCTCCAGCCACACTACCCGGCCATGGGCGTCGATACGCTTGAAGCGGTCGGCGACATACTCGCCACGGCGCAGCTTGTCCCAGAACTGCTGGTAGCCGACCGAGCTGGCCTCTTCCGGCTCGCAGAACATGCGGTGGTGCTTGCCGCGCACCTGCTCCAGGTTGTAGCCCATGGTCTGCAGGAAGCGGTCGTTGGCGGTGATCACCTGGCCGTCGAGGTTGAACTCGATCACTGCGGTAGAGCGCATCAGCGCCTTGATCAGGCTCTCGTGCTCACGGGAGGTCTCGATGGTGCGGGTCAGGTCGCTGGAATGCAGGGAGAAGTACTTGATCCGCCCTTCGCTGTTCTTGACCGGCTGCAGGATCGAACGCAGCCAGGCCTCCTCGCCATTGCCGCGCAGCAGACGGAAGGCGCCGTTGAGGTGCTCGCCACGGGTGATGGCGTGCTTCATGCGCTGGTAGAAGTCGAGCTTCTTCACGTGGGGCGGGACGATATCTTCGATGTTGCGCCCGATCAGCTGTTCGGCGCGGTAGAGCATCTCGGCCTCGAAATTGCCGTTGACCGACTCGATTCGGCCCTGGGGGTCGAGCTGGAGCACCAGCATCTCGCTGTCGAGGCTGTTCTTGACCTGCTCGACAGACATCAGCTCTTCGCGCAGTTGCTGGATTTCTTTCTTCAGTTTGCTGTTGAACATGACCGCTCTCCTGGAGCGAATTCCCGTAGACGAATGCCTCTGCATCGGCTGCGGCCATGCAGTTCTTGAGCATGCTGCAAGGAATAATTCATCGGCCTGGAATCGCCGGAAATCAGGCGTCATATGGCCGTCACAAAACCGTCACATGGGCGCAACCGGGGTGGCGGAAACTTTTTGTCATGAGCACACCATCCCTGCGCATCACCCTGGTCAGCGAAACCTTTCCACCCGAAATCAACGGCGTGGCCAATACCCTTGGCCGCCTGGGCGACGGGCTGCGGCAACGGGGTCACCAGGTGGAGATCGTGCGCCCACGCCAGCCGAGTGACACCACGGACACGCCCGATGAAACGCTGCTGCTTTGCCGAGGCTGGCCGTTGCCCGGCTACCCCGGGTTGCAATGGGGCGAAGTGTCGATGCACCGGCTGCTGCGCCGTTGGCGCCGGCAGCGACCGGACGTGCTGTACATCGCCACCGAAGGCCCGCTCGGCCTGAGCGCCCTGCGCGCCGCCCGGCGCCTGGAGATCGCCGTGGTCAGCGGCTTCCACACCAACTTCCCGCAGTACTCCGGGCAATACGGCCTGGGCCTGCTGGCACGGATGCTCACCCACTACCTGCGCTGGTTCCATCGGCGCACCGACGTCACCCTGGTCCCCAGCGCCAGCCAACGTCTGGAACTGGAGCGACGTGGCTTCGAGCGGCTGGGCCTGATGGCCCGGGGCGTCGACGCCGGCCTGTTCAACCCGGCCCGACGCAGCCAGGCGTTGCGTGACCAGTGGGGATTGGGCGTGGATGACATCGCCGTGCTGCACGTCGGGCGCCTGGCCCCGGAAAAGAACCTGGCGCTGCTACGCCCTTGCATGGAAGCCTTGAGAAAAAGTTATCCACAAAAACGCCTGCGCCTGATCGTGGTGGGCGACGGACCACAGCGTGCGAGCCTGGAACAGCACCTGCCGGAGGCTGTGTTCTGTGGTACACAGCGTGGCGAAGCGCTGGCCGAGCACTATGCCAGCGGGGATCTGTTCCTGTTCCCCAGCCTCACCGAGACCTTCGGCAATGTAGTGCTGGAGGCCCTGGCCTCGGGGTTGGCGGTGGTCGCCTACGACGAAGCCGCCGCCGCACAGCACATCCGCCACGGCCACAGCGGCGCCCTGGCCATGCCGGGTGACCAGGCCGCCTTCATCGATGCCGCCTGCTGGCTGCTCGAAGAAGGCGAGACCCTGCGCCGGGTGCGCCTCAATGCCCGGCAACACGCCAGACGCCAGGGCTGGCCGGCGATCGTCGAGCAGTTCGAGGGCTACCTGCGCGGCGCCTGCCAGGCTGGCGCAAGCAAACCGTCCACCGCCGCCACGCTGGCGATCAAGCCAGGGTCGTCAGTGCCTCACGGCTGAACGGCAGCACGTCGGCTTCACGCCCGTCGCGCACTTTCTGCGCCCATTGCGCGTCCACCAGCAGGGCCCGGCCCACGGCCACCAGGTCGAACTCCTCGTCCTCGAGCCTGCGCAGCAACCCTTCCAGGCTGGCCGGCTTGGCCACCTTGTCGGTGTCGACCATGAACTGCAAGAACTCGCCGTCCAGCCCGACGCTGCCCACGGTGATGGTCGGCTTGCCAGTGAGCTGGCGGGCCCAGCCAGCCAGGTTCAGCTCGCTGCCGGCGAACTCCGGTTCCCAGAAGCGCCGGGTGGAGCAGTGGAAGATATCCACACCAGCCTCGGACAACGGCTTGAGGAAGGCCGCCAGGGCTTCGGGCGTCTCCACCAGGCGCGCGCTGTAGTCCTGCTGTTTCCATTGCGAGAAGCGGAAGATGATCGGGAAGTCCGGGCCGACCGCTTCGCGCACGGCCTGGACCAGTTCGATGGCGAAACGCGAACGACTGGCCAGGTCACCACCATATTCATCATCACGACGGTTGCTGGCCTCCCAGAAGAACTGGTCGATCAGATAACCGTGGGCGCCGTGGATCTCCACGCCGTCCATGCCGATAGCCAGGGCATCACGGGCGGCCTGGGCGAAGGCCGCGATGACGTCACGGATATCCTCGTGGGTCATGCCATGGACCACCACCTTGCCATCCTTCTCCTTACCACTCGGGCCATAGCCCGGCACGCTGCCGTCCGGCTCGGTGCCCAGGCGGCGCACGCTGCCCACATGCCACAGTTGCGGCACGATACGCCCGCCTTCGGCGTGCACCGCGTCGACTACCTTCTTCCAGCCAGCCAGGGCATCCTCGCCGTGAAAACGCGGCACATTGGGGTAGCCATTGGCGGCCAGGTGGCCGACCGTGGTGCCTTCGGTGATGATCAACCCAACCCCGGCGGCGGCGCGGCGGCGGTAGTACTCGACCACCCCGTCATGGGGCACACCGCCCGGCGAGAAGGTACGGGTCATCGGCGCCATGACCACGCGGGTCGGCAAGTCGAGGGTGCCAAGGGTGAAGGGCTGGAACAGAGGGTTGCTGGACATGCGGCGCTCCCGACGGGTGAGGAAATGCGCCAAAGATTAGGGGGAGCCTGGTGGCGGGCACAGCATCATTGATTTGAGTGATTGCGGGGTATCGCGAGAGATTGCAGGGGCCGCTCGGCGGCCCCTTGGGCTGCTCAGGCCAGCGCCTTCTCGATCGCCTGCAGCACGGTCGGATCATCCGGCGCGGTCCGTGGCGCGAAACGCGCCAGCACGCGGCCATCCTTACCCACCAGGAACTTCTCGAAATTCCAGGTGATATCACCCGGGAATTCGGCGCCTTCGCCCGCCAGCAAGCGATACAGCGAATGACGATGCGGGCCGTTGACCTCAAGCTTGGCGCCCATCGGGAAGCTCACGCCATAATTCAGGGAGCAGAAGTCTTTGATCTCCTTTTCGCTCCCAGGCTCCTGCCCGGCAAACTGGTTGCACGGCAGGCCGAGCACGTTGAAACCCTTGCCCTTGAACTGCTGATGAAGCTTTTCCAGCGAAGCGTACTGCGGCGTCAGGCCACACTTGGACGCAACATTGACCACCAGCACCACCTGGCCCTTGAACGGTGCAAGGGGCAGCTCCTTGCCATCCAGCGCCTGCAACGTCAGGTCGTGAAATGCACTCATGTTGATTCCCCTCTCAGGTTCCCATTTGCCGCTGGGGGCGAATTCCGCCCACTAAAAAGGCGCGCGGTCAAACCGTCTACCCTCCCGAGGAGGGCAAGTCCGGCTTGCCCGAGCGCCTGGCGACTCTCTGAGCTTAGCGCAGAAAATCAGTGGTGATGGCCACCTTCACCGTGGATGTGACGGTGAGCGATTTCTTCTTCGCTGGCATCACGCACGTCAACGACCTTGACCTTGAAGTTCAGGCGCTGGCCGGCCAGCGGGTGGTTGCCGTCGACGGTCACGTCGTCGCCGTCGATGTCGCGAATGGTGACGATCTGCATCTGGCCGTCCGGCGCCGAGGCGTGGAACTGCATGCCGACTTCCAGTTGGTCGACGCCTTCGAACAGGCTGCTGCTCAGGGTGCTGACCAGTTCGGCGGCGTATTCGCCATAAGCGTCTTCTGGTTCGATGGCGACGGTCAGTTCGTCACCGGCCTGCTTGCCTTCCAGGGCTTTTTCCAGGCCTGGGATGATGTTTGCGGCACCGTGCAGGTAAACCAGCGGCGCACCACCGGCGGAGCTGTCGATGACCTCACCAGCGTCGTTGGTCAGGGTATAGTCGATGGAGACAGCCTTGTTGGCGGCGATCAGCATGGGGCAAGACCTTTTGCAAAAGAATGTAGAACCGGGAAGTGTAACCAAGGCATCGTCCGATTGCGAACGCGCCATGGACGAACAGTCGCCCGTCAGTCAGATCATCGGCTTTCACCTGGATGAGGAAGGCCACTGGGTGGTCGAACTGTCCTGCGGCCACACCCAGCACCTGCGCCACCAGCCCCCTTGGCAATCGCGCCCCTGGGTGCTCGACCCCGCCCAGCGTGCGCATCGGGTCGGCCAGGCATTTGCCTGTGGCTGGTGCGCCCAGGGTGCCGTTAGCGATACCCTTGGTCATTGAATTCCTTGCACCGCTTATTTCGAGAAGCACGCATGCAGACATTTTTCATCGCGCCGACCGACTTTGGTGTCGGCCTGACCTCCATCAGCCTGGGCCTGGTCCGCACCCTGGAACGCGCAGGGCTCAAGGTCGGCTTCTTCAAGCCCATCGCCCAACCGCATCCCGGCGACACCGGCCCGGAACGCTCCAGCGAACTGGTCGCCCGCACCCACGGTATCAAGCCGCCCACGCCATTGAGCCTGGCCCACGTCGAGCGCATGCTCGGTGACGGGCAACTGGACGAACTGCTCGAAGAGATCATCCGTCTCTACCAGCAAGCCTGCGTCGGGAAGGACGTGGTGGTCGTAGAGGGCATGGTGCCGACCCGGCACGCCAGCTACGCGGCACGGGTCAACCTGCACCTGGCCAAAAGCCTGGATGCCGAGGTGATCCTGGTATCAGCGCCGGAAAACGAGGTGCTGAGCGAGCTGTCCGGCCGGGTCGAGTTGCAGGCCCAGCTGTTCGGAGGCCCGCGCGACCCGAAGGTGTTGGGGGTGATCCTCAACAAGGTGCGTACCGACGAAAGCATGGCCGATTTCGCCACGCGCCTGCGCGAGCACTCGCCGCTGCTGCGTGGCAACGATTTCCGCCTGCTGGGCTGCATCCCCTATCAAGCCGACCTCAACGCGCCGCGCACCCGCGATGTCGCCGAACTGCTCGGCGCCCAGGTGCTCAACGCCGGTGACTACGAACAGCGGCGCATGAACAAGATCATCATCTGCGCGCGCACCGTGGCCAATACCGTGCCACTGCTGACGTCCGGCACGCTGGTGGTGACCCCGGGCGACCGTGACGACATCATCCTCGCGGTGAGCCTGGCGGCGATCAACGGCGTGCCCCTGGCTGGCCTGCTGCTGACCAGCGACAGCAAGCCTGACCCGCGCATCCTCGGCCTGTGCCGCGGCGCCCTGCAAGCGGGCCTGCCGATTCTATCGGTGAGCACCGGCTCCTACGACACCGCCAACCAGCTCAATTCACTGAACCGCGAGATCCCGGTGGATGACCGAGAGCGCGCCGAGTTCATCACCGACTTCGTCGCCAGCCATCTGGATGCCGCCTGGCTGCACCAGCGCTGTGGCACGCCACGCGAACTGCGCCTGTCGCCAGCGGTGTTTCGCTACCAACTGATCCAGCGCGCCCAGCAGGCCAACAAGCGCATCGTCCTGCCCGAGGGCGCCGAGCCGCTGCTGGTCCAGGCCGCCGCGCTGTGCCAGGCGCGCGGCATCGCCCGCTGCGTGCTGCTGGCCAAGCCGGAAGCGGTTGAGGCCGTCGCCCGTGCCCAGGGCATCACCCTGCCGCCCGACCTGGAGGTGCTGGATCCGGAGCTGATTCGCAGCCGTTATGTCGAGCCCATGGTCGAGCTGCGCAAGAGCAAGAACCTCAACGCGCCAATGGCCGAGCAGCAACTCGAGGACCCGGTGGTGATCGCCACCATGATGCTTGCCCTGGGTGAGGTCGACGGCCTGGTTTCAGGCCTGGTGCACTCCACCGCCAACACCATTCGCCCGGCCTTGCAACTGATCAAGACCGCACCGGGCGCCAGCCTGGTGTCGTCGGTGTTCTTCATGCTGTTCCCCGACCAGGTGCTGGTGTATGGCGATTGCGTGATGAACCCACACCCCAGCGCCGCCGAACTGGCCGAGATCGCCCGGCAGAGCGCCGAGTCGGCCGAATCGTTCGGCATCGCGCCACGGGTGGCGATGCTCAGCTACTCCAGCGATTCGGCGGCCAGCGACGAAGAGGTGGAGAAGGTGCGCGAGGCCACACGCCTGGCGCAACAGGCCGAGCACGACCTGCTGATCGACGGGCCGCTGCAGTACGACGCCGCCGCCAACCCCGAGATCGCCCGCCAGCTGGCGCCATCGAGCCCAGTGGCCGGGCGCGCCACGGTGTTCGTGTTCCCCGACCTGAACACCGGCAACACCACCCACAAGGCGGTGCAACGCAGCGCCGACTGCGTCAGCCTCGGGCCGATGCTCCAGGGGCTGCGCAAGCCGGTCAACGACCTGCCGCGCGGGGCACAGGTGGACGATATCGTGCATACCATCGCGCTGACGGCCATTCAGGCCAGCACCGTGCGCTAGAAAACACCGCGGGGCAAGCCCGCTCCCACGCCCTGAATGAACGGCGTGGGAGCGGGCTTGCCCCGCGATCGGTTTCAGCCCAGCGCGTTACGGGTACTGCTGAACGGTACCCTGTTGGTCATACTGCTGGCCTGGAATCGGCTTCAGGTTGACCTCGACCCGACGGTTCTGCGCACGGCCGTTGGCATCGGCGTTGCTGGCGATCGGCTGGTCCGGGCCCATGCCGCGCACGGTCACCCGCGTTGCGTCAACGCCCTGCGAGGTCAGGTAGCTGCTGACGGCCTGGGCGCGGCGCTGCGACAGGTCCATGTTGTGCTGGCGGCTGCCGGTGCTGTCGGTGAAGCCGACCACCTCGATGGTGTTCTGGTTGAACTGCTTGAACGAGTTGGCGAGGTTGTTCAGCGGCGAGTAGAAGCTTGGGGAAATGTTTGCCGAGTCGGTGGCGAAGGTGATGTTGCCCGGCATGATCAGCTTGATCTGGTCACCCTGGCGCTGCACTTCGACACCGGTGTTGGCCATTTTCGCGCGCAGCTCGGCTTCCTGCTTGTCGGCGTAGTAGCCATAGCCGGCGGCGGCGGCACCCACCGCGGCGGCGCCGATCAGCGCGCCCTTGCCACGGTTGTTGTGGTCGATGGCGGCACCGGCGATGGCGCCGGCCAGCGCACCCAGCCCACCGTACTTGGCGGTCTTGCTCATCCCTGTGGATTCCTGCGGCTGACCTTGGTTGTCATACGGGTTGGGGCTGGCACAACCAGACATCAGGGCAGCGGCGGTAGCGACGATAATCAGACGACGCATGGTGAACATGGACAAGCTCCTACTGAAATTCAAAAGTGCGGCGGACCACTCACGGATCTGTGCCAGCCTTGGATTGCAGCGCAGCGGAAAAATTCCATGAAACCTCAGGCGCGCACGAACGGGTTCTCGCGCATCTCGTCGCCGAGGCGGGTGTCCGGACCATGGCCGGTCACCACGATGGCCTCTTCATCCAGGCGGTACAGCCGTTCCTTGATGGAACGAACGATAGCCCGCTGATCGCCCCCCCACAAATCGGTGCGGCCCACACCCCGGCGAAACAGGGTGTCACCAGCGATCAGCAGCTTGTGCTCGGCGAACCAGAAGCTCATCGAGCCCGGCGTGTGCCCGGGGGTGTGCAGCGCCACACCACAGCCGCAGGCCAGCTCTTCGTCGTCACTCAGCCAGCGGTCAGGCGACGGTACGGGGGTGTAGGGCATGCCGAACATCTGGCATTGCATCTCCAGGTTGTCCCACAGCGGCTGGTCGGCCTTGTGCAGGTGCAACGTGGCGCCGGTCAGTGCCTTGAGCTTGCCGGAGGCGAGAAAATGATCGAAGTGGGCGTGGGTGTGGATGATGCTCACCAGCGTCAGGCCGTGGTGCTGCAGGCGGGCAAGAATTTTCTGCTCGTCACCGCCCGGGTCGACGACGATGGCTTTCTTGCTGAGAGGGTCGCCGATCAGGGTACAGTTGCACTGCAACGGGCCTACGGGGAAGGTTTCGCGGATGAGGGAGGCAGGTAGTGAGTTCATGTTCGGCCCATGAAGGTGTGTCGCTTATTTACACAGATTTCAAGATGCTCGATTAAAGCATTGCAGTGCCTGTGAGATCGAGCGCTGGCGGCGCTCGATCTCACAGGCACTGCAAGGCCATCGCCAAACACCTGCAGCCAACACGCGATCCCCCCTGAAGAGCTGACGTGTTCACCAAGTTCTCAAGGCAGGTACAACCGGAACAATCCGCCGCCCAACGTCCCGCCATTGGCGATTTCAATCCGCCCGCGCACGCCGTTGCGCTCGTGCAACGCGGCAATCCGCGCGGCAAAGTACAACCCCAGCCCGGTGCTGCCACTCTGCGAGTCGATACCTTGCACATAATCGTGCTGGCGCTCGAGCATGCGCTGTGGATAACCGGTGCCGTCGTCGTTGACGCTGATAACCAGTTGCTCGCCCTCCTCCTCGATGCTGATCAGCAGCGCATGACCGGCGTAGCGGATAGCATTGGTAAGCACGTTGGCAACGACCGAAGCGACCAGTTCGCGGTCGAAAAACCCCAGCGGGCTTTCGGTCTCGATACGCCAGGTGGCGAGGATGTCACGGTGCTTGATCACCTCTTCCTGGGCTGCCAACTGGGCTTCGATGAAATCGTCGAGCTCGTGGTAGTCCGGGCAGATGGGGAGCTGATTGACGCCCAGCTTGTACAGCCCCAACAACTGCACCAACATGCCGTTCAGGTGGCTGAGCTCGTGCTCCACCACGCCTTGCTCGGTGCCGCCGCGCAGTTCTTCGGGCAGGCGCGCCAGCCATTGGCTGTGGGCATGGGTCAGCGCCGAGAGGGAGTTCTTCAGGTCGTGCACGGTGGAGGCGATCACCGTGGAGAAATCCAGCCCCTGGTTGTCCTGGTTCATGCGCCGAACACCCGGATATGCAATTTGCGGTAGCGGTCGTAGCGGCTGTCGCTGGCGGGAATGCCGGCCACGCTGGTCAGGCAGTTGCGGCACTCCTGCATGACTGCGGGCGACGGTGTCTCGCCGCCGATACGCAGCAGCGCCTGGGCGGTGTTCAAGGCGATACTGATATTCTTCGGCTGCAACGAAAGCGCCTTGCGGAACATACCCAGCGCCTCGTTGAGCTGCCCACCCTGATAGCTGCGCACGCCTTGACGGTTCAGATCCACCGCCTCGGTCACGGCACCGAGCACCGTGGGGTCGTCAGTGAGCTTGGCCACGCTCTGCATGACCTTGGGGTCATCGCCGTAGGTCTCCACGCAACCCTTGAGAATCGAGGTGCCCGCCGCGTCCTGGCCAAGCTGTTGCAACTGCTTGGCCACGGTGAGCGCTGCTTCGACCGAGAAGAACTGTTCCATCTTGTCCAGGCGCTGCATGGCCTGCTCGGTAAGCTTGGCCGCGGTTTCCGCGTCACCGGCCTGCTGCAGGCTGGCGGCCTTCATCAACCGTGCGCGCACCTGCAGGCCCTGGTCCTCGACGTTCTCCTTGGCCACTTCGCTGAGCACGGTGTTGATTTCGACGCGGGTCCGGGCGTCGAGGCCATTGCCGGCGTTCTTGTTCATCAGTGCCTGGACGAGCCCCAGGTTGCTTTCGGCATCCTTGTAACGTGAACTCTGCCCCTGATTCACGGCATGACGGAAGGCCTTCGAAGCACTTTCGAAGTCAGCGTTGTCCAAGGCCAGCTTGCCCAGCGCGGCCTGGCGGCGCACGGCGAGTGGCGACAGGCGCACCGCTTCTTCCAGCATGTGCTGGGCACGTCGGGTTTCACCTTGGGCTACCAGTACCTCGGCCATGCCGTCGTACAGGTTGGGCATGATCGGGAAGGCCTTGAGCGCCTGCTCGTACACACCCTGGGCCTGGGCATTCTGGCCACGCTTGTGCAGCAGGTTGCCCAGTGCAGCGTAGACCCACGGCTGCGGGCGGCTGGCGAGGATGCTCTTGAGAAACTTCTCGAGTTCCTCGAAACGGTTCAGGTCTCGCAGTGCGTCGGCGCGATAGCGCAGGCACAGCGGGGCGAAACGCGGATCTTTCTTGCACAGCTCTGCACAAGCCGCGAGCACTTCGGCCGGGCGGGAGCGGTCGAGGGCCTGGAGGATAGGCTTGAGCAGCGTCTTGCGCTGGGTGAGCTTCTCCAGCCGCTGGGCCAAACCGACCCGATTGAAAGGCTTGGTCAGGTAGGCGTCGGGCTCGTGTTCAATGGCACTGAGCACGATGGACTGGCTGCTTTCGGCCGTGACCATGATGAAAACGCACTCATGGCTGATGAGCTTGTCGAGGATCAGGTCTTCGAGCACCTGCTGGCCATTCTTCTTGCCATCGCCCAGGTGAAAGTCCTGGAGAATGAAGTCGTAGCGCTTCTGCGAGCACATGCGCAGCGCCTGCTCGCCGCTGTCCGCGGTATCCACGTCGCGCACGCCCAGCTCCCGCAGCATGGAGCGGGTCGAGGTGCGAAAGTCGGTGAAATCGTCGACGATCAGAAAGCTTTTTTGCCCGTACTGCAGCATCAACACGACCTGTATGCGAAGAAATGGGGAGAGGGCGCGCGACGATGCATGGCGCCGAATCCTGTATCGGCAGCGGGACGGGAAAGATGAGCCCGGGGATGACAGTACGGGAGCTAGGCCAACAACCCCAGGGACTTGGCCCTGGCCACCGCCTGGGTGCGTCGCTCGACGCCCAACTTTCCATTGATGTGGCTGGCATGGGTCTTGACGGTGTGCAGAGAGATGAACAGGCGCTCGCTGATCTGCTGGTTTGAGCAGCCTTGGGCAATCAGCTCCAGCACGGCCAGCTCACGGCCACTGAGCGCCTCAGTGGCGCCGAGAGCATTGGCTTGCGCCTCGGGGAGGCGCGCCAGCAAGTCGGCCTGGGCAGGGCTGGCGGCCTGGGCGACCAGTTGCTCACGCAGCCATTCAGGGTGATCCTCCAGCAGCCGCTGGAACGCCTGCAACGCTCCACCTTGAGCCGCCTCCAGCGCCTGGGGCAACAACCTGCCCGCCTCGGGCTCTCGGCCCGCAACGAGCAACAACCCTATCAACTGGCACACTGCACTGACCACCAGCGTCATGCCACCGCTGGCGTGCCCCCGCTCGACCAGCATGCGCAAACGCGCCTCGGCATCGTGTGGGCGCTGAAGTACACGCTCCAGCAAGGCCTGCTGCAGCTCGATGTGCAAAGGCAGCAACGGGTGGAACTCGGGGGCGGCCGCGGGTTGCTCCCCCCCATAGGTTTGCCCCAGGCGCAACAACCAGGACTCTGCAAGGTCCGTCCGCCCCTGGGCCAGCCACAGTTCGCATTTCACCAGGGTGATCATGGCCAGGTAGAAGATCGGCGGCACGTCCCAGATATGCATCAGCCGCTCTGCTTCGGCCAACTCCGCGAATGCCTCGGCGAAGCGCCCTTCCCGGCCATCGAGCGAGGCGATCACACAATGGCCGATCAACACGCTGATGTCACGGCAGCTACGTGCCTCGCTCAAGCCGGCACGCAGGCGGGCACGGCCTTGTACAGGCTGGAGGCGCGCGGCCAACAGATAGCCTTCGTACAGTGTCAGGCGAGCGCGCACGGCGTAGAGGCGCTGCCCCGACAACCCCTGCAGCCGCAGCAACCCCTGGCGCACTTCATCTTGCGCTCGCAGCACTTCGCCCCGGGCATGCAGCACCCGGGCCCGATCATAATGGGCCAATGCTTCGAACAAGGGGTTGCCGACCCGCTGGGCCAGCTCCAGCGCCTCGCGGTTCCACCCCCGCGCACGCCAGAAGTCGCCATCGGCAATGGCCAGATTGGACAGTGTGGACAGGCACACCAGGCGCTGGCCATAACGCTTGCAGGGCAGGCTCTGCAACGCCTCGCCGCAATAGGCCAGGGTACGCTCGCGATCACCCCGTCCCCGAGCGATGACGCCGCTCAGCGCCAGCCACTGCGCCAGCATCGACTTTTGCGCGGTGGCTGATGGCGCTGGCAGGAAGCGGCTGAGATAACCTGCGAGCTCTTCGGCGGCGTCGAGCTGGCAGGCCAGCCCCAGGGCCCAGCTGTACAGCACGATCAGCCGTGGCGTGCTGATCAGCAGGCTGTCGGGCAAGTCCATTTTCCAGCGCAGCAGCATGCCGACATTCTGTTCGGCCAGCAGTTGCTCCTCGGACAGGCTTTGCACCAGGTCCGCAGCCACGTCCAGGTAACCGGCACGCAGCGCCTGCTCCACCGCCTCGTCGAGCAACCCCTGCCCTTCGAACCAGCGGCAGGCGCGCAGGTGCAGCCCCGCCAGGGGCTCACTGGCCTGACGGCTACGTAGCAGGTCGGAGAACAGATGATGGTAACGGAACCAGCGCCCGTGCTCGTCGAGGGGTACCAGGAAGACCTGATGAGCCTGCAGGTAACGCAAGACCTCCATGCTGTCATGGCGTTCGCGCAATGCGTCGCACAGTTCAGTACAGAAGCGCTCCTGGCAGGCCGTGTCGTAGAGAAACGCCTGCACGGGCGCAGGCAGCATGTCGATGACTTCCTCCAGCAAGTAGTCACGGATCAACCCCTCGCCCCCATGCAGGGCCTGGGGCAAGGCGTTGTCATCACCGGATTCGCTGGCCGCCAGTTGCCAGAAACGCAAACCGGCAACCCAGCCATCGCTGCGCTGGATCAGGTTGTCGAGGGCCTGGCCACGCAAGCCGGTGGGCTGGCGGCCGATCACGGCCAGCGCTTCGTCTGGCGTAAGGCGCAGGTCCTGTTCGTTGAGCTCGACCAGCAGCCGGGACAGCCTCAGACGCGCCAGGTGCCAGTCGGGGCGCTGGCGGCTGGTGACCAGCAGCACAAGGCCGGGTGGCAGGTGATTGAGGAAGAACTGCAGGCAGCGATCGAGAACAGGCCCTTGGGCGAGGTGGTAGTCGTCGAGCACCAGCAACAAGGGTGTGTCGGGTTGCAGGTAGAGCGCGAGCTCGTCGAGCAGGCCATCGAGCCACTCTTCGAACGCGAAGGGTTGGTGGCGCTGGCGCATCTTGAGCAACCCGAGGGCCTGCCCGCCCAAGGCCGGGCAGAACTGCTGGAGGCCTTCGAGCAGACGCTCGAGGAAACGCCCAGGGTCAGCATCGCGCTGGCTCAGGCCAAGCCACAGGCTTCGCCAATGTGCGGGCAACTGCTGGCAGAACTCGATGGCCAGTGAACTTTTACCGAAGCCCGCCGGTGCGTTGACCAGCAACAACCGCCCCGTCAGCCCGGCTTGCATACGCTGGCACAGGCGCGCTCTCGGTACGTGCGCCTCCGGCAGCGGTGGCCGGAAGAAACGCCCGTCCAGCAGGCCCATGGCCTGACTGGCAACTCCATGCGTACGGGACAGGTCTGTCATGGCCGGCTCGTTCTGATTGTAGGACTACGGCAGTACGGATCTTTGCGAGACTAGCGGCAAACGCAACGCATTTGAAGGTGATGGGCGCGTTTTGCAAAAAAAGACTACGACAAAAAGAAACAAGGCTGATCGACATCAGCGAGATCGATAGGGCGTCATCAGTGCGAGCGGACAATTCTGCGTCGGAACAGAAACGCCCCGGCAAGCCGGGGCGTTCTGGGGGATCACACGAAGTGGGTGACAATCAGCTCAACGTACACCCGACTGACGCAGGGCAGCTGGCTGGAAGTCAGCCTTGCTGGCACTGAAGCCGAAGTCGTAGGCGCTCTTCTCTTCGTTCTTCATGCCCAGGGCCAGGTAGCGGCCCGATTGCAGGTCGTAGATGGCTTCGAGGGTGTACCACGGCACCTGCACGTTGTAGTACGGCTGGGCATGGGCCTCGGAGACGCGCCACAGCTGGTTGCGGCCGTCGTACTGGTCGATCACCGCAGCTTGCCAGGTGTCCTCGTCGATGTAGAAGTCACGCTTGGCATAGATGTGCCGCTGGCCAGGTTTGAGCGTGGCTACCACGTGCCAGACACGGCGCAGCTCGTAACGCGCCAGGTCCTGGTTGATGTGGCCAGGCTTGATGATGTCCGCATACTTGAGCTTCGGGTCATCGAGCTTGTAGGCGTTGGAGGCGATATACATCTCCTTCTTGCCTTCGAGCTTCCAGTCGTAGCGATCCGGCGCACCGTTGTACATGTCCAGGTTGTCGGAGGTACGCAGGCCATCGGCGGCGGTACCCGGGCCGTCGTAGGAGACCTGCGGCGCCTGGCGCACACGACGCTGACCGGCGTTGTAGATCCACGCCTTGCGCGGCTCCTTGACCTGGTCGAGGGTCTCGTGGACCAGCAGCACGGTACCGGCCAGGCGCGCTGGCGCGGTTACTTCCTGCATGAAGTAGAACAGGATATTGCCTGGGTTATTCGGGTCGTAATCCTTCATCTTGTCGCGGAACACGAACTGGTCCTTGAAGTAGACCAGGCTGTACGAGCCGTTCTGCTGCGGAGTGGCCTGCGTCACCAGGCGGGTCACGCTGCCACCGCGGTAGCGGGTGATGTGGTTCCAGATCACCTCCACGCCATCCTTCGGAATCGGGAATGGGATGGCGGTGCGGAAGTTCTCCAGGCCGTTGCCGCCCCCGACCAGCGTGGTCTTGGTGGCGTTTTCCTTAATGGCGGCGAACACATCGTCAGGCACGGTGGAACCGCGATGGGTCTTGTACACCGGGATCTTGTAGGTGTCCGGGTAACGTTTGAGCATCGCCAACTGGCCTGGCGAAAGCTTGTCCTTGTACTGCTCGGCGTTCTGCGCAGTGATGGTGAACAGCGGTTTCTCGCTGCCGAACGGGTCGGAGAGGAAACCCTTGCTGTCGACAGTCCCGGCGGACTTCGACAGCGGCTCCCAGGGGCCGATCGAACCATCGGCATTGCCGGCCTTTTCCGCGCCCATGGGGGTGAGGGTCGAACCCAGCTTGGCCGCCTCGCTGGCAGAAACCGCAGCCATGACGCCGGTCGCCAGCAGGGACAGGCCCAGTACACCGGCTTGCAGCAGACGTGTGGTCATTTTCATTCTGTTGTCGTCCTGAATCAGTGTTCTTAGAAGTTCACGCCGAAGCTGAGGGCGACGAAGTCGCGATCATCCACGGTGGTGTACTTGCCATCGAAGAAGTTGGTGTACGACAGGCTGGCCGTGTAGGTGTTCTGGTACTCGGCGTCCAGGCCAAGGCTGATTGCCTTGCGGCCTTCCTCGAAGTTGCCGCCAGGGCCCGGCGAGTAGCCGGAGACGTCGTGGGACCAGGCCACGTTGGGCTTGAGGTTGACCCCGGCGAAGACGTCGTTGTAGTCCCAGATCACCCGGGCGCGGTAGCCCCAGGAGGTGCTGGTGGTGTAGCCGTCGTTCTCGCACTTGCGGTTGAGGTTGGCGGTGGAAGCGCCAGCACCGGCACCGGCGATGGTGCTGGCATTGAGTGCCTGGCAGGTGTTGGCACCGCCGGTGGCGGGCAGCGGGCCAGGGCCATAGACCGGGTCGCGGCCGTAGCGAACTTCGTGAGCGTTTTCCAGGCCACCGACGTGGGTGACGCCTACCTCACCGACGACGGTCATGCGGCTGGCGCCCATCACCTGGTCGAAGAAGTGCGTCAGGGTGGTCTGGAACTGGGTGATCTCCTTGCGGCGATAACCATGCAGGTCCTGGCCGGGAACACCGTTGAGCAGCGAAGCGTTGGCCAGCGCGCCACCGATCGGACGCACGCCGGCGAACAGGATGTCGGTGGTGTTCAACTGCACCGGGGCGTTGGGGCGGTAGCTCAGCTCACCGCTCCAGGCCGTGCCGGTGGGTAGCGTGGTGGAGAAGCTCAGGCCGTAGAGACGGATGTCTTCCGGATACTCGACGAAGTACTTCGAGTTGCCCGCGACAATAATCGGCGCCAGCGACCTCAGCTGAGCCGGCAAGCCGGCCAAGCCGGCGTACACCGACTGCGGGGCACCGGTGGCGCTGAAGATCGGCGCGCGGCTGTGGTAGTTCATGAAGTAGGCACCGAACTCGGTGTCCAGCGGTTCGAACATGTAGCGCATGGCGACGCCGAACTGGCCGCTGTCGCGGGCGTCACGGTCCGGGCCGCGGCCGACCATCACGCCTTCCTCGTTGATGTTCACGCCACGGGTGGCGAGGAACTGCTGGGCAGCCCCAGGCACCGTGCGGCTGCTGTTGAGCACGCGCAGGTTGTTGTTGCAACCGTCGGCGATGATGTCCGGCTGCGAGAAGAAGGTGCCGCAGTTATCGACGACGGTCTGGTCCCATTCGATCTGGTAGAAGGCTTCGGCCGACAGGTTGTCGGTGAGGCTCTGGGAGATGTAGAACATGTTGACCGGGATCAGGCCTTCCTTGACCTCGGCACCTGGGCGGCGGAAGGCAGACACGTCGATCGGGTTGATCGAGTTGATGCCGCCACCGATGAAGGTGCTCTCACCCCAGCTGACCACCTGCTTGCCCAGGCGCACCGAGCCTGGCAGGTCGGCGATGGAGTAGTTGTGGTAGACGAAGGCGTCGAGCAGCTCCGCACCAGAAGACTTGGCGCCCTCCTTGCGGTTGGAGTCGCTGATGTCCTTGAACTCGCGGTGTTCATCCTTGAGCTCGAAGTCGTACCAGTACTTGCCACGGACGAACACGCCGGTGTCACCGTACTTGAGCTCGAGGTCGTGGATGCCCTTGAAGATCTTCGAGAAGGTCTCGCCCTTCTTGAAGTTGAGGTGGCCATCGTCGGAGGTTTGCGACAACCCCTTGCCGCCGTTGTTGACCCCGATGAGGTTCTTGTTCGGGTTGGCTGTCGACCAGCTGGCGCCGATGGAGAGCGACGAGTCGAACTGGCCTTCGATTTCACCGATGTTGAAGCTGACCGCGAAAGCAGGACTTGCGAGCGTAGAAGCGAGGCTGACGGCCAAGGGCAGACGTGCCCGGCGCCAGAACGGGTTTGCAGATGTCATCGACGCTACTCCATGTACTTTTTTGTTATGGCAGTGAGTCCTTTCAGAAACGGCCGAGCGCCTGGTGAAACCGGCTCCTGCCCGAGGCGCCACGACAATGCGCGGCGCCCTCCCCCATTCCTGAAAATCCCCTGGCCCGACTATAGCCAGCGGTCACAGGTGCTAGATCCCTCTAAAGTGTGATTTGCGCTCCCTGCTGCTGGCCTGCCCCAAAAGACCGGCCTGTGCGCTGGCAGTGGTGAAGCATGGCTCAATTTCGCCGTTTGACAAGACACCACCCTCTCTAGCGTGCGGGTCACGATCTGGCGACCGCAACCCGGGGAGTGGTTACAGCGTGGAGAGGAAGGCGCTGTTACTGGCCTGCCATTGACTGATATCCACACGGATGCGCTTCTTGTCGAGCTTGCCGACGCTGGTCTTGGGAATTTCAGTAACAATGGCGATCTGGCTGGGAATTGCCCACTTGTTGATATGCCCCTGTTCGACAAACGGCTTGAGGTGTTCCTTCAGGCTGCGTGCGTCGATGTTCAGCCCCTCACGCACCACCAGCAGTGCGAACGGGCGCTCGCCCCACTGCGGGTCAGGCACGCCGACCACGGCAACCTCGCGCACGGCCGGATGGCGGCTGACCAGGTCCTCGAGGTCGAGTGACGAGATCCATTCGCCACCGGTCTTGATCACATCCTTGATGCGGTCGCGGATATCGATGAACCCCATGCCGTCGAGGGTGGCGACATCGCCTGTGTGCAGCCAGCCGCCCTGCCAGAGCTCTTCGCTCTTCTCCGGCTCGCGGAAATACCCCATGGTCAGCCAGGGTGCACGCAGCACCAGCTCGCCTTGGGTTTCACCATCGGCGGGCAGGAAGTTGCCATTGCCATCGACGATGGCAGCTTCGACCAGCGGCACCGGCACTCCGGCCTTGATCCGGTAGCTGGTGCGCTCATCCTCGCTGCCGGCCTGCAGCTCGTCGTTCAGGTGCGCGGCGCTGATCAGCGGGCAGGTCTCGGACATGCCGTAGGCGGCTGTGAGCTGGATGCCCCGGGCCAGTGCAGCTTCATAAAGCGCACGGTTGAGCGCGCTACCGCCAATGATGATCTTCCAGCCGCCGAAGTCCTGGCCGGCGGCGGACGGGCAATTGAGCAGCATCTGCAGGATGGTGGGTACGCAGTGGGAGAACGTCACCTTCTCTTCACGCCACAGCTTGATCAGCATGTCCGGCTCGTAGCGCCCCGGGTAGACCTGCTTGATACCCATCATGGTCGCCGCGTAGGGGATGCCCCAGGCGTGTACATGGAACATGGGCGTGATCGGCATGTAAACATCGTTGCTGCTCAGCAACCGCACGCTGTCCAGGCTGCCGAGCACGGAGGTTTCGGCAAGGGTGTGCAGCACCAGTTGGCGGTGGGTGAAATACACCCCCTTGGGGTTGCCGGTGGTGCCGGTGGTGTAGAACGTGGTGGCCACCGAGTTCTCGTCAAAGTCGGGGAAGTCGTAGTGCGGGCTGGCCGCTGCCAGCAGTTGCTCGTATTCACCGCGCAGGCCTGGCAGGTCGGCGCTCTTGTCCGGGCCGTCAGTCAACAGCACGGTCCCCTGCACTGTGGTCAGTTGCCCGGCAATGGCCTGGTAGAGGCCGATGAAATCACTGTTGACCAGCACGAAGCGGTCTTCGGCGTGGTTCATGGTGTAGAGGATCTGTTCCGGTGACAGTCGCACGTTGATGGTGTGCACCACCGCGCCGATCATCGGGATGGCGAACATGCACTCCAGATAACGGTGGCTGTCCCAGTCCATCACCGCCACCGTGTCACCCGCCTTGACGCCGGCTGCGGTCAGCACGTTGGCCAGCCGCGCGATGCGCTCGCCCAGTTGCGGGTAGGTGAGGCGGATCTGGTCGCGGTAGACGATCTCGCGGGTCTTTTCATAGCGGCTGCCGGACATCAGCAGGCGCTTGATCAGCAGCGGAAATTCGTAGGCGCCCTCGGCGGGCTTGATGATGCGCGTCTGCAACATGGGTATCCCTTTTCTGTGATGCGGGCCGGACAGCTCTGGGATCAACTCTAGATCGGTGACGCGCCGGTCAAATCAGCCGAAGGAATGATTTGCCGCGCAAAGGTATGAGCGGCAATGCCGGCGTTGACGAACGGCACCGACGGGCCAGACACTGCCCAGATTGGATCGCGCCCCCTGTAGGAGCGGGTTTACCCGCGAATCAGGCAACGCGGTGCATGGCACGGGCTTCGCCCGTGTTCGCGGGTAAACCCGCCCCTACAGAGTCCCGCCGACCAAACCCACCGCGGCGACCGAACCACTCCCACATCGGAGCCCCCATGCCCAGCCCACGTCGCGCCGTGTTTCTCGACCATCCGTCCCTGGACCTCGGTGACCTCGACCTTTCCCCCCTGCGGGATCAGTTCGATGATCTGCAACTGTTCGCCACCACCCGCCCCGACCAGGTAACCGAACGCCTGCGAGGCGTCGTGGCGGTGATCAGCAACAAGGTGATGCTCGACGCCGCCAGCCTGGCCGCCAATCCGCAGCTCAAGCTGATCCTGGTCGCCGCCACCGGCACCAACAACGTCGACCTGGCCGCCGCCCACGCCCAAGGCATCACGGTGTGCAACTGCCAGGGCTACGGCACGCCATCGGTGGCCCAGCACACCCTGGCCCTGCTGCTGGCCCTGGCCACGCGTCTGTGCGACTACCAGCAGGCCGTGGCCAGGGGCGAATGGGCCAAGGCCAGCCAGTTCTGCCTGCTGGACTTCCCCATCGTCGAACTCGAGGGCAAGACCCTCGGCCTGCTCGGCCACGGCGAGCTGGGGGGCGCGGTGGCGCGGCTGGCCGAGGCGTTCGGCATGCGCGTGCTCAGCGGGCAGGTGCCCGGGCGCCCGGCGCGTGACGATCGCCTGCCACTCGATGAGCTGCTGCCCCAGGTCGATGCCCTGACCCTGCACTGCCCGCTCAACGACCGCACCCGGCACATGCTCGGCGCCCGTGAGCTGGCCCTGCTCAAGCCCGGCGCACTGGTGGTCAACACCGCCCGTGGCGGGCTGATCGACGAGCAAGCCCTGGCCGAAGCCCTGCGCAGCGGTCACCTGGGCGGCGCGGCAACCGATGTGCTCAGTGTCGAGCCTCCAGTCAATGGCAATCCGTTGCTGGCGGCGGACGTTCCCCGCCTGATCGTAACCCCGCACAGCGCCTGGGGCGCGGTGGAGTCGCGCCAGCGCATCGTCGGCCAGCTCGCCGAAAACGCCCAGGCGTTCTTTGCCGGGCAGCCGCGGCGAGTGGTCGGCTGAGCCGGCGACGGCTCTGGTACACTGCGCCACTTTTTTTCAGGAGGCTCCGTTTATGGACCCGCGCAGTGAAGTAGTGCTCCGCCAGGCGGAGCTGTTCCAGGGCCCATTGCTGATCGCCGGCGCGCCAGCCGACGGCCTGCTCGGGCAACTGCCCGAGGCACATGGCTGGACCTGGCACGCAGGCGACCAGGCCCTGCTCGAAAGCCGCTTCGGCGGCCGCTGCCACCATGGCGTGAGCGTGCCCGAAGTGGCCTTCGACGCCGCCATCCTGTTCCTGCCCAAGTCCCGCGAGCTGGCCGCCTACCTGCTCAACGCCCTGGCCGCGCGCCTGGCCGGGCGCGAGTTGTACCTGGTCGGCGAGAAACGCGGCGGCATCGAGGGCGCGGCGAAACAGCTGCAAGCGTTCGGCAAGCCCCGCAAGCTCGACAGCGCGCGCCACTGCCAGCTGTGGCAGGTGACCGTCGACCATGCCCCCGAGGCCACGCCGCTCGAGAGCCTGGCCGAGCGCTTCGAGCTGCCGCTCGAGGACGGTCCGTTGCAGGTGGTCAGCCTGCCGGGCGTGTTCAGCCACGGTCGCCTGGACAAGGGCACCGCCCTGCTGCTGGAGCACCTTGACGGGTTGCCCGGCGGGCATGTCCTCGACTTCGGTTGTGGTGCCGGCGTGCTGGGCGCGACCATCAAGCGCCGCTACCCACAGAGCCGGGTCACCCTGCTGGATGTCGATGCGTTCGCCGTTGCCGCCAGTCGCCTGACGTTGGCTGCCAATGGCCTGGAAGGGGAAGTGATCAGTGGTGATGGTATCGATGCCGCTCCGGGCGAACTGGACCTGATCCTGAGCAATCCGCCGTTCCACACCGGGGTGCATACCGATTACCAAGCCTCGGAAAACCTGCTGAAAAAATCCGGCGAACATCTGCGAAAAGGTGGCGAAATGCGCCTTGTAGCCAACAGCTTCCTGCGTTACCAACCGCTCATCGAGGGCGCTCTGGGCAACTGCGAGATTCGCGCCGAGGCACAGGGTTTTCGTATCTACCGAGCGACACGTGGATAAAAACAGGGCTTGCCGAAACCGCCCTGCGTAGGCAGAATCCGCTCCGTCCTAGGGGAGTAGTCTCCCGCGAGCCCTCCGCTCGCCCGGTACGCGTCAACACACTTGGCCCACAGGCCATGGCGCGTGCGACCCACGATCTGCGCAGACAGGTCCAGGGTTTGACAAGACCTATGACACGCACACCTTACCCGGGGCGGGGAGGTCGTACGTGTCATAGCCGTGTCGACCCGCCCCCGTAGGAATCCTGATGCTGGAATCACTGCTCGTCCCCACCGCCATCGTTGCCCTCGCCGAAATCGGCGATAAGACGCAACTGCTCGCGCTCATCCTCGCGGCGCGCTTTCGCAAACCCTGGCCGATCATCGCCGGCATCATCGCCGCCACCCTCGCCAACCACGCCGCCGCGGGCGCCGTGGGTGCCTGGGTCAGCAGCTTCTTCAGCGAAGCCGTGCTGCACTGGATCCTCGCCGCGAGCTTCACCGCCACCGCGCTGTGGACCCTGGTGCCAGACAAGATGGACGATGACGAAACCAGCAACGCACGCCGCTTCGGGCCGTTCCTGACCACGCTTATCGCCTTCTTCCTGGCTGAAATCGGCGACAAGACCCAGGTCGCCACGGTGATGCTGGCCGCCCAGTACCCGCACCTGATCATGGTGATCATCGGCACCACCCTAGGCATGCTGATTGCCAACGTACCGGTGGTGCTGGCGGGCAACTTCGCCGCGGAGAAACTGCCGCTTACGCTGATCCGCCGCCTGGCGGCGGCGGCGTTCTTCGTGCTGGCCGTCGTCGCGGTGTATTCGGCGATGAAGACCAGCGGCTGGATTGGCTGAGGGTAAACGTCGCAAGGTAGGAGCCAGCCTTGCTGGCGAACCAGGCGCCTGGCACCGGCTTTGCCGGTGTTCGCTGGCAAAGCCGGCTCCTGCAGAGGGCCCCGGAAATTTACTTCTTGGCGGCCTGATACAGGGGCATCACCTTCGGAATGGCTGCCTGCAGCGAAGCGATACGGCTGCTCGAAGCCGGGTGAGTGCTCATGAACTCAGGCGGCGCGCCTTCGGACGCCTTGCTCATCTTGTTCCACAAGGTGATCGCGGCGTTCGGGTCGTAGCCGGCGCGGGCCGACAGTTCCAGGCCGATCAAGTCGGCCTCGTTCTCGTTGGCGCGGCTGTTGGGCAGGGTCATGGCGTAGTTCACCACGGTGTCGGCCAGCGCCATGCTGTCCTGGCCCAGGCCGAAGATCGCGCCCGCGCCCTGGCGGGCCATTTCCACGCCATAGGCCTTGGACATCGCTTCACGGCCATGTTCGCGCAGGGCATGAGCGATCTCGTGGCCCATGACCGCGGCGATCTCGGCGTCGGTAAGCTTGAGCTGATCGATCAGGCCGGTATAGACGATGATCTTGCCGCCCGGGCCGCAGTTGGCGTTCAGTTCATCGCTCTTGATGACGTTGACTTCCCATTTCCACTGCGCGGCATCCGGCCGGAACTGTGGCGCCTGGGCGATCAGGCGGTCGGCGATGGCCTGCACGCGCTTGGCGTCGGCGCTGCTTTTATCCAGGACGCCCTTGCTCGACGCCTCACCGAGGGTCTGCTGGTAGGACTGGGCGTACATCTGGTTGACCTCATCGGTCGAGAGCATGCTGAACATGTACTGCTTGCGCTCGACGCCCACGGCACCGCCACTGGTGGTATTGACCGCCTGGCAGCCGCCCAGCAGGACGCTGGCGCTCAACATGCTGACAACGAATGACTTACGCATTTGAAACACTCCCTTTTTACGTGCCGCGTATCCTAGGCCCAGTCGCCTGGCCCCGCCAGAGCCACAGGGAAGATTTCTGCACGCCCCTCATGCTTTCGTATTAGCCCGCCGATAACACAGGGACACGACCTCCTTGCGCGCGGAGCCTTCCATGAAGTTCAAGTCGATCCAGTTTTCCGTGGCCGCCCTGGCCGGTGCCATCGTACTGAGCATTGTCGCCGCCCTGGTGCTCTATGCCGTGTATTCCGGGGAACGCACCCAGGCGCTGGTACAGCAGCGCACCCAGCAACAGTTCGAAAGCGTGATCGAACAGCGCCTGTCGGCGCTGGCCCGCACCCAGGTCAGCGAGATCCAGCGCGGCCTGGAAGCGCCCCTGTCGATCGCCCGCGGCCTGGCCACCGGCAACGCGATGATCGGCATGCAAGGCGCCGATGGCCGCCCACTGATGCGGGTCGAACGCGAACACTTGATCAACCAGCTCAAGCGCACCGTAGAGGCCAACCCGAGCGTGCTCGGCGCCTACCTGGGCTGGGAGCCGAACGCCCTCGACCACGACGACGCCCGCTATGTCGGCAGCAGCATGGTCGGTATCGACAGCGCCAGCGGCCGCTTCCTGCCGTGGTGGTTCCGCAACAGTGATGGCAGCCTCGGCCAGGACAAGCTGGCCGACGTCGATGACCGCACCGTGCTGGCCACCGGCGTGCGCGCCAGCGAGTACTACCTGTGCCCGAAAGAGTCGAAGAAGGCCTGCGTGATCGACCCGGCCCCCTACAAGGTAGGCGACAAGATGGTCATGCTCGCGTCCTTCGTCGAACCCATCATGGTCGACGGCCAGTTCAAGGGCATGGCCGGTGCCGACCTGTCGGTGAATTTCATCCAGGACCTGCTCAACGCCGCCGACCGTCAGCTCTACAACGGCGCTGGCGAACTGGCCCTGGTATCGGGTAACGGCCGCCTGGTGGCCTACACCCGCGACCCGGCCAAGTTCGGCGAAAAGGCCAGCGACGTACTGGACGCCGATGAAGCGAGCACCCTCAAGAACCTCGTGGGCGAAGACCTGCACTACAAGGTGGAGACCGCCAAGGACCGCATCGAGCTGTACCTGCCGTTCAAGGTGGCCAGCACCGACGCCCGCTGGACCCTGCTGCTGGAGCTGCCGCTCAGTACCGTCATGGCCGACGTCGCCCAGTTGCAGAAGGACCTGGCCGAGCAGCGCCGCACCGATATCACCGGCATGACCGTGGTCGGCCTGGGCATCGCTGCCCTGGGCCTGCTGGTGATCTGGCTGCTGGCCCAGGGCATCGCCCGGCCGCTGAAACAGATGGTCGCCATGCTCGACGACATCGCCCAGGGTGAGGGTGACCTGACCCGCCGCCTGCAAAGCGACCGCGCCGACGAACTGGGCGCGATCGCCAAGGGCTTCAACACCTTCCTGGCCAAGCTGCAGACGATGATCAGCCAGGTAGTCAGCTCGGTGCAGAAGGTCAGCGACTCGTCGGAACACACCGCCGACATCGCCATCCGCACCAACCAGGGCGTGCACAAACAGATGGCCGAGATCGACCAGGTGGCCACCGCCGTGCACGAAATGACCGCCACGGCCCAGGATGTGGCACGCAACGCCACCCAGGCGGCCCAGGCCGCCAGCGACGCCGACCGCGCCGCCAACGAAGGCCTGGATATCGTGCGTGGCACTTCGCACTCGATCAGCGCCCTGGCCACCGAGATCGGCCGCGCGGTCACCGTGGTCCAGGACCTCGCCCGCGACAGCGAGAACATCAACGCCATCCTGGTCGCCATCCGCGCCATCGCCGAGCAGACCAACCTGCTGGCGTTGAACGCGGCCATCGAAGCCGCCCGGGCCGGCGAGCAAGGGCGTGGTTTCGCCGTGGTCGCCGACGAGGTGCGCAACCTGGCGCAGAAAACCCAGCAGGCCACCGAAGAAATCCAGCAGATGATCCAGCAGTTGCAGCAGGGCACGCAGGAAGTGGTCAGGGTGATGGAGCAGAGCCAGGGCAAGACCGACATCAGTGTGCAGCAGGCCAGCCGCGCCGCCGAATCGCTGGAGAGCATCACCCAGGCAGTGTCGGTGATCAACGACATGAACACCCAGATCGCCAGCGCCGCCGAGGAGCAGAGCGCGGTGGCCGAGGACATCAACCGCAATGTGATCAACATCGGCCAGGTGGCCGGCGAGGTGGCTGGTGGCGCCGACGAGTCGAGCCAGGCGAGCGCCGAGCTGACCAAGCTGGCAGAGCAGCAACGGCGCCTGATCAATCAGTTCAGGGTCTGAAATGCAGCAAACCTGTAGGGGCGGCTTTAGCCGCGAACACCGGCAATGCCGGTGCCAAGCACCGCGTCGTTCGCATCGCGGCTGAAGCCGCTCCTACAGTGCACAGCTCAAGCCGGCGTCAGGCACTCCGGCCCATCCAGCTTCGGATCGTTGACGAAGTACGCCAGCGCTCGCTCGCGCAAGGCGGTCGGCGGCTTGGCCAGCAACTCATGCAGGCGCGCCAGCGGCGTATCCGGGTCCAGCCAGATCGCCTGCTCGGCTTCATCCAGGATCAATGGCCGACGCTGGTTCATTGCCGCTTGCGTCACCACGGCACAGCTCAGCCATTGCTGCTCCTGCACCGGATAGACTTCCCACACCGCCGCGAAGAACAGTGAAGCCCCCTCCCCCGGTGTCACCCAGTACGGGCGTTTACGCGCCGTGCCGCGCCATTCGTAGAAACCGTTGGCCGGCATCAAGCAGCGTCGCTGGCGCAGCGCCTCGCGAAACATGGGTTGCTCGGCCAGGGTTTCGGCACGGGCCTGGGCCGGCGTGCGCGACAAGTCGGTCAGCCAGGCCGGGGTGAGCCCCCAGCGGGCGCTGGCCAGTTGCATCTGGCCATCGAGCTGGCGCTGGATCAGCACCGTGGCGCCGGGCGAGATGTTCCATTGGGCCTGCTGGCTCGAAGGGAAACCGGGCAGGCCGGCGAAGGCCTGGGTCCAGCGAAACAGGGCGTAGCGTCCACACATGGGCGATTTCAGAACCTAGCAGATCAGGGTACCGGGATAACTCTCCGGCGCTTCGCCGACAAGCGGCTGGGCAGCATTGTACGCGTCGATCAACTGTCGCGCGTAACCGGCTTGCTCATCGGGCACCGCCAGGCCCAGCAGCCCCTGCATCGGCAGCTCGCCCACAGCGCCCATCAGGTCGCGCCCGACCAGATGCACCTCGACACCCTCGCTGGCCAGCATGCCCACCAGCATCTGCGCCTCCAGCAGGTTTTCCGGGTCATAGATTCGCTGCATCAGTCGTTCTCGCCATAGACATCCAGCATCCACTCCTCGCCATGCACCTGCAGCACGAAACGGATGGGCTTGCAGCAGACCTGGCAGTCCTCGATGTACTCATGGTCGCCGCCGGACAAGTCCACGGTCGTCTCGACTTCTTCACCGCAATAGGGACAATCGTAGATCGCACTTTCCAGCATCGCGGCCTCCCGAGTGACTTGTGCGTATAATTGCCGGTCTGTTTACAGGGCCTGCGTGTGTCCGAGCCGTTTTTCGGGCCCCACCCCTACCTTATTACCCTAGCCGTTTCCAACAAGAGAGCATGATGGGCGAATTCGATGCCATCCGACCGTACGACGACGCTGAAGTGCCTGCCGTTCTGGCACGCCTGCTCAGCGACCCGGCATTCCTCGATATCCTCACCCACTTCCGCTTCCCGCGCGCGGCGGGCGCCTTCGGTTGGCTGCTCAAACCGCTGATCGCCCGGCGCCTGCGCAAGGAATTCGCAGGGGTGCAGTGTGTCGCCACGCTGCAGGACAAAGTCGAGTACTACGTCGACCGGACCATCGACCGCGCCACCGACGGCGTCACCTACACCGGTGTCGAACAGCTCAAGTCCGGTACCGCCTATCTGTTCCTGGCCAACCACCGCGATATCGTCATGGACCCGGCCTTCGTCAACTACGCGGTGTACCACGCCGGCCTGCCGACACCGCGCATCGCCATCGGCGACAACCTGCTGCAGAAGCCGTTCGTCAGCGACATGATGCGCCTGAACAAGAGCTTCATCGTGCACCGCTCGATCAGCGGCCGCCGCGAGAAGCTGGCGGCCTACCAGCTGCTGTCGGCCTACATCAACCACTCGATCCGCAACGACTGCGTGTCGATCTGGATCGCCCAGGCCGAGGGCCGCGCCAAGGACGGTGACGATCGCACCGACTCGGCCATTCTCAAAATGTTCCACATGAGCCGCAAGGACGAGCCGTTCGGCGCGGTGATCCAGAGCTTGAACCTGATTCCGGTGTCGATCAGCTACGAATACGACCCCTGCGACCAGGCCAAGGCCCGTGAGCTGTACATCCGCGCCACCACCGGCAGCTACAAAAAGGTGCCAGGCGAGGATGACAACAGCATCGCCCAGGGCATCACCGGCTACAAAGGCCGGGTGCACATCAACTTCGCGCCTCCGGTGACCGAGTACCACGAGGACACCAAGCAGCTGGCACAGGCTATCGACCGGCAGATTCTCGGTGGCTACCGGTTGTTCCCGGTGCACTACCTGGCCTATGCGATGTGGGCGCAGAAGGACGCGGCGCTGGAAGTGCCGGGCGCCGAGACGCTGTTCCCGGCCGATGAGCTGGCCAAGGCGAAGGAAGAGTGGCAGCGCCGGTTGGACGCTTGCCCGGTGGAGCACCAGCCCTACCTGGTGCAGCAGTACGCAACGCCGGTGCGCAATCAGTACCAGGTCAGGCAGCAGGCCACCGTGGCCTGACTGCAAACACCTGTAGGAGCCAGCCTTGCTGGCGAACCCCACTCATCATCGGTGGTGAATGGGCGATTCGCCAGCAAGGCTGGCTCCTACAGGTAGTGTCACGGTCAGATCCAGGTGCTGAACCAGGACAGCAACAACGCCATCGCCAGGCACGAGAACCCGAGGATGTAGTAGTAGCGCGGCACGCGCAGGTCGAAGGCATCCACCAGCCCCTCATCCACCGCCAGGCTTTCGCGGGTCATGCTCGCCCGACGCCGGGCGCTATGCAGCAGCAGGCCACCTGGGCAGGTGATCAGCAGGGCCAACAGGTTGATCAGCTTGGCGGGATGGGCGGCCAGGAAGCCCCACAGCACTTGCAACGACATTGCGCGACCTCGGTATCACGACGGCAAAGCCCGGCATTCTACCCAAGCCCACGAGTACCGCCCTGACTTTGCGACCAGCTGCGGTAAATTTCATCTGTCACACGCTCGTCATCAAGACAGGCCACCCTGTCGGCCTTCAACCGAACCGGAGCTTGTCATGCTGCACGCCGAAAACCAGGACCGCCTCTACCTCGTGGCCCAGAGCGACGAACAGCAGGCGCTGATCGACGGCTTCGCCATCAATGTCCAGGACCACCAGTGGCTGGTCTATTGCGCGCTGGGCGGGCATGCCCACCATGACCTGCCGGAGGTCGATGCGCTGACGGGCATCAGCCTGCTGGACTTCAACGTGCTGGCTGCCTGATTTGCACTGACCACTTAGCGGGCTCGCGTCGGCACAGACAACAAAAAACCCGCAGCCTGGTCACAAGCTGCGGGTTTTCTTCATTGCGAAAGCCTTATTCGCCCAGTACCTGACCGACGGTCGGGTCCTTGAACAGGCGAGTCAGGGCATCGCTGAGCACGTCGCTGACCAGCTTGGTGTTGGTTTCCTGGTTGGGTGCCATGCCGAAACGCTGGTCCAGCGAGGCACCGTAACGGCCGCTGTAGCGACGGTTGGCGTTCGACACATCAGCACGGAAGGTGGCGCCAATGGTTGCCTCGGTCACGTACATCTTGTCCTTGGGCGACTGGTATTTCAGTTCAGCCAGCGTCACGGTCAGCTGCGGCGCGTTGTAGGCGTTGGGCGTCGGGGTGAAGCCGAGCAAGCGCACCGCCGCCTCGGCCTGGGCCTGCAACTTGGGCACGACGTCGTTGCCATTGACGGTGATGGTGCTGGTCTCGGGGTACATGCCACCACGGGTGCCCAGCGATTGCGAGGCACGCCCGTCGACCACCTTGACCACCACCGGCTGGCCGTGGCCGACCGGGGCCAACTGTTGCGTTAGCTT
The DNA here is from genome assembly GCF_023277925.1 of Pseudomonas entomophila. Classification (NCBI taxonomy): domain Bacteria; kingdom Pseudomonadati; phylum Pseudomonadota; class Gammaproteobacteria; order Pseudomonadales; family Pseudomonadaceae; genus Pseudomonas; species Pseudomonas entomophila. The sequence goes on along the minus strand of NZ_CP063832.1, from coordinate 5,310,830 downwards.
GGGTTGCGGGCTGAGTTGTTGCGGGCTGTGGGCACAACCGGCCAGGCTCAGGCTGGCTACCGCGAACAAACCGACCAACAGACGTTGCAACATGCGCGTTTCTCCAGAAAAAGCGGCAAAGGCCCACAGTATACCCAGCGCGCCACAGCCCAGCCATCGGCCTTTCCCGCCTGTCACAATGGTTTCATGGCCGGCGCGCTATTCTGGCGCCAGCCCGAACACACAGGACCATCCGCCATGACCGCGTTCTGGAACCTGCTCCTGCAACGCCCGCGCCACGCCACCTATGCCCGTCTCGACAGCGACGGTATCTGCCTGGGTTTCAAGCAGTGCCGCCTGCCACCCACGGGCAGCGGCTGGGTCCAGGTCAGCGAGGCGCACCTGGGCTGGCTGGGTCAACCGCTGCCGGCCAGCGCCCGCCTTTGCACCCCTGCAAGGCGCCGTTGGCAGCAACGCACCCTGTCTGCCTGACAAACGCTGCAATAAAAACCCAAGAAGCATGACCTTTCTGCCCGCGACCTCGTTATAATCTCCCCCCGATTATAAGGACGTCTCCTGATCGGGCCCCGCATTCGCCGATTGACCCCGGCACCCTCGACGCTTCGCCCACAGAGAGCCTTCCACTCAGGTCTTGCATTGGCTGTCGTGCCTGCTGTTTCCGGCCTTCTGCTTCGCATGAACCTGCGGGTTGCCATCGCGCAGTCCACTTTTGAGGTTCACGACTCCAAAAGAGCGTGAAAAAACGGTTTTTCACAACTTCACGAGAGTGTGGCGAGCAAATGAACAGTCTGGCATGTGTAAAAGCGGCAGATGATTCACAAACAGCCCTGAGCAGACGGCGCAAGTGCTCCTGCAGGATAGGAGCCTGAGGCCGATCCATAACGCACGACGGGCCCCTTGACCATAAGTCGAATTGCCGCACCCGTGGCAAACGGCGTTCAATACCTGAACACCCAAGACTGATTGGCGGTGTCCGCTGGAGTTGCAAGAACTGCGAAGAGTCGGACATGGCGATCCTGGCAACCCCAGGTCCCTGTGCTGTCAATTAGGTGCTGTAGATTGTGGAGACGCGTTAAATGGCGCAGAACGAATCGGTTGATGTGGTACTGGTAGGCGCGGGCATCATGAGTGCCACCCTGGCCGTACTGCTCAAGGAGCTCGACCCGTCGATCAAGCTGGAGGTCGTCGAGGCGATGGACTCCGGGGCCGCGGAGAGTTCCAACCCCTGGAACAATGCCGGTACCGGCCATGCCGGCCTGTGCGAGCTGAACTATACCCCGCAGGCCGCCGATGGCAGCATCGACATCAAGAAGGCCGTGCACATCAACACCCAGTTCGAGGTATCGCGCCAGTTCTGGGCGTATCTCAGCAAAAAGGGCAGCTTCGGCTCGCCGCGCGCGTTCATCAACCCGGTGCCGCACCTGAGCTATGTCGAGGGTGACAAGGGTATTTCCTTCCTCAAGAAGCGCTTCGAGCTGCTCAAGCAGCACCACGCCTTCGCGGACATGGAATACACCGAAGACAAGGCCGTGATGAACGAGTGGATGCCGCTGATGATGCCGGGCCGCCCGGCCGACCAGCGCATCGCCGCCACCCGCGTGATGAAGGGTACCGACGTCAACTTCGGCGCCCTGACCAACAAGCTGCTCAAGCAACTGGGCAACAGCCCGGATACCCAAGTCAAGTACAGCAAGAAAGTCGTCGGCCTGCGCCGCAACGGCAGCGGCTGGACCGTGAGCATCAAGGACGTCAACAGCGGCGCAAGCCGTGAAGTCGATGCCCGCTTCGTCTTCCTCGGTGCCGGCGGCGCGGCCCTGCCCCTGCTGCAACTGTCCGGCATCCCGGAGAGCAAGGGCTTCGGTGGCTTCCCGGTCAGCGGCCAATGGCTGCGTTGCGACAACCCGGAGATCGTCAAGCAGCACCAGGCCAAGGTCTACAGCCAGGCCGCGGTCGGCGCGCCGCCCATGTCAGTACCGCACCTGGACACCCGCGTGGTCGATGGCAACACGTCGCTGCTGTTCGGCCCGTATGCCGGCTTCACCACCAAGTTCCTCAAGCACGGCTCGCTCATGGACCTGCCGCTGTCGGTGCGCATGGGCAACATCGGCCCGATGCTGGCCGTGGCCCGCGACAACATGGACCTGACCAAGTACCTGGTCAGCGAAGTGATGCAATCGATGGAGCAACGCCTGGAATCGCTGCGCCGCTTCTACCCGCAAGCCAAAGCCGAGGACTGGCGCCTGGAAGTGGCCGGCCAGCGCGTACAGATCATCAAGAAAGACCCGAAGAAAGGCGGCATCCTGCAGTTCGGCACCGAACTGGTGGCGGCCGAGGACGGCAGCCTGGCCGCCCTGCTTGGGGCTTCGCCAGGCGCCTCGGTGACCGTGTCGATCATGCTCGAGCTGATCGAGCGCTGCTTCCCCGAGCAAGCCAAGGGTGCCTGGGCCGCCAAGCTCAAGGAGATCTTCCCGGCTCGCGAGAAGGTCCTGGCCACCGATGCCGCCCTGTACCACAAGATCAGCGCCGACAACGACGTGGCGCTGGAGCTGGTGGACAGCAGCCCGGCCAAACAGCATTACGCCTGAACCGGCTGAAACGAAAAAACGCCCCTCGGGGCGTTTTTTTGTGCCTGTGCCACCCACCCTGCACCGACAGGAGGGGCCGAACGGGCGGAGTCAACCGCGAGCGTTGTCGATGATCTCGATGTACTCCGGCGCATTGCGCTGGTCGGCGATCACCTCGACAAAGGTCTTGCCATGCTCGTCCTTGCCATCCAGGTCGTAGCCGGCCGCGACGAAGAACCCCACATAGCGTTCGAAGTCATCGACACGCAGGCCGCGATAGCCCTTGATCAGCTTGTGATGCGATGGCGAGGTCAGGCCATCGGCCGGCTCGAACTGCAGGAACGACTTGATGTACTCATCGCTGATCTCGTCACCAATCACTTGTTTCTTGTCTTTGCGCATCGCCGACTCCAACTGGACCATCACGGTAATTCGAAGGCCGGCAGTGTACCCCTCGAAACCTGCGAGCCTCAACGCGTACGTACGGTACCGGTGTGCAAGTCGGCCCAGACGTGGCCGTTGGCGTAGGTGAGGAACTGCACGTACAGGGTTTCGTTGCGCAGCAGGTCCATGATCACCCGGTAGTCGGCCATCGGGTAATTGAGCGTCAGCGTGCGGCTGTTGTCGTCATAGAGCGGTTTTTTCAGGCTCTTGCCACCTTCTCCATCGAAATTGATCAGCACCTGGCCAATGGTCGAGCCCTTGCTCAATGGCTTGCCCTTCAGGCGCATCTGCAAGGAAGAGGTAATGGGGATGGGTTGCTGGTCGGACTGACGCTGGGTACCCACCACCACGGTGTAGTCGGTGACCTGCAACAATTGCTGGCTGGTCGGCGCTTCCTGGCGCAGGGAAAGGTCGTCGGGGGGGAGGAACTGGCTGTGCAGCGGCGCGGCGGAAAGCGGAAGGCTCACCGCCAGCAGGAGAGGGACGATCGCACGCATGTGAGGCTCCTTGGCATGAGCAGGCACTCTACGCACTGGCCCGGTCGCGGGGCAAGCCCGCTCCAACGATGAGGAGGCAAGCCTGCCCTGCAATGGGTCGAAAGCTCAATCGAACTGCGCGCGCATCCAGGCGTGGTATTCGGCAACGCCCGCATCGCCTTCACGTGGCGCCCAGTGGGCATGCTCGCCCTCACCCACCGGTCGATAAGGGCCGGCCTTGCATTCGAACATGACGCTGTCCGCTTCCATTACCACCAGGCCATGATAGGTGCCTGGCGCCAGGTCGACACCCAGGCAGTCTCCACCAGCCTGCAGGACGCGCTTGTCGGTCACCGCCCCTTGCTCGTCGAAGATCAGCAGCCCTAACCGCCCTTTAAGCACGATCAGTGCCTCGGCCTTGTCATCACCCAAGTGACGGTGCGGCGGAATATAGGTGTTGGGCTGGAGACCAACAGCCATGCGGTGGCAGGGCTCTTCCATCTCATGGAAATTGTGGTGCTGGCGACCACGCGGGCTGTTGGCGGCCTTGAGGGCCAGCGCAGTGAACAACGACTGATCGAGGAACCCAGGCTGGCGCATGATCACAACCCCTTGACGGCGAAGATACCGTTGGCGTTGCGCCAGTAGCCCTTGTAGTCCATGCCATAGCCGAAGATGTAGCGGTCCACGCACGGCAAGCCGGTGTAGGTGGCCTTCAGGTCCGGGCTGGCCTTGCGGTCATGATCCTTGTCGATCAGCACGGCAGTGTGCACCGCGCGGGCGCCGGCATGCTTGCAGAACTCGATGATGGCGCTCAGGGTGTGCCCTTCGTCGAGGATGTCATCGACGATCAGCACGTCACGGTCGATGAACGACACTTCCGGCTTGGCCTTCCAGAACAGCTCGCCACCACTGGTGGTGTTGCGGTAGCGGGTGGCGTGCAGGTAGGAGGCTTCCAGCGGGAACTGCAGGTGAGTGAGCAGCTTGCCGGAGAAGATCAGGCCGCCGTTCATCACGCAGAAGACCACCGGGTTCTTGTCGTGCAGGTCCTTGCAGATCTGTTTGCCGACCTCGGCGATGGCGGCCTCGACCTCGGCTTCGTTGTACAGGCAATCAGCCTCGCGCATCACTTGACGGATATGCTCGAGATCGGCGGACATGGCGCTCTCCAGGGGGTGCGTTTTGGAAAAGCGGGCAAAGGTACGCATCCGCTCGTCCCAGATCAAGCCTTTATGGACTAACGTGCACAATGACTGCACGACATCAGGGACTGAATAGATTAACCTATCGCGGTTTTTTTGCCCGCCTCCCGGAGCCCTCCCCCATGCCTACTCGTGAGATCCGCCATCCGCTGATCCGCCATAAGCTCGGCCTGATGCGTCGTGCCGATATCAGCACCAAGAATTTTCGCGAACTCGCCCAGGAAGTCGGCGCCCTCCTAACCTACGAAGCCACCCAGGACCTGCCACTCGAGACCTACGAGATCGACGGCTGGTGCGGCAAGGTACAGGTCGAGAAAATCGCCGGCAAGAAGATCACCGTGGTACCGATCCTGCGTGCCGGCATCGGCATGCTCGACGGCGTGCTCAGCCTGATCCCGGGCGCCAAGGTCAGCGCCGTGGGCGTTGCCCGCAACGAAGAAACCCTGGAAGCCCACACCTACCTGGAAAAACTCGCGCCAGACATCAACCAGCGCCTGGCCCTGATCATCGACCCGATGCTGGCCACCGGCGGCTCGATGGTCGCCACCATCGACCTGCTGAAAAAGGCCGGCTGCAAGGAAATCCGTGCCATGGTGCTGGTAGCAGCCCCCGAAGGCATCGAAGTGGTGGAAAAAGCCCACCCGGACGTGCAGATCTACACGGCATCGATCGACCAGCGCCTGAATGAGCACGGCTACATCGTCCCCGGCCTGGGCGATGCCGGCGACAAGATCTTCGGCACCAAGCAGAAGGACGCCTGATCATGCAGGACGGCTTCAACGACCCGCTCTGGCGCCAGGTCGTCTCGGGCGCGCAGATGCTCTTCGTGGCATTCGGCGCGCTGGTATTGATGCCACTGATCACCGGCCTCGACCCCAACGTGGCGTTGTTCACCGCCGGCCTCGGTACCTTGCTGTTCCAGCTGGTGACCGGCCGCCAGGTCCCGGTGTTCCTCGCTTCGAGCTTCGCCTTCATCACCCCGATCATCCTCGCCAAGGGCCAGTTCGGCCTGGCCGCGACCATGGGTGGCGTGATGGCCGCAGGCTTCGTCTACACCTTCATGGGCCTGATGGTGAAGATCAAGGGCACTGGTTTCATCGACCGCATGCTGCCACCGGTAGTGATTGGCCCGGTGATCATCTCCATCGGCCTGGCCATGGCACCGATCGCCGCCAACATGGCCATGGGCAAGGCGGGTGACGGAAGCGTGCTGATGCCCTACCAGACCGCGATGATGATCTCGATGCCGGCGCTGCTGACCACGCTGGTCGTGGCGGTATTCGGCAAGGGTATCTTCCGCCTGGTGCCGATCATTTCGGGCGTACTGGTGGGCTTTGCCCTGTCGTTCGCCTTTGGCGTGGTCGACACCGCCAAGATCGCCGCTGCGCCCTGGCTGGAGCTGCCCAAGTTCACTGCACCGGAATTCAACTGGCAGGCGATCCTGTTCATCGTTCCAGTGGCCCTAGCCCCGGCGATCGAACATATCGGCGGCGTGATTGCGGTGGGCAGCGTGACCGGTCGTGACTACCTGAAGAAGCCCGGCCTGCACCGCACCCTGCTGGGTGATGGCCTGGCGACCACCGCAGCCGGCCTGTTCGGTGGCCCGCCCAACACCACCTACGCCGAGGTCACCGGCGCGGTGATGCTGACCAAGAACTACAACCCGAAGATCATGACCTGGGCGGCGGTGTTCGCCATCACCCTGGCCTTCATCGGCAAGTTCGGCGCGCTGCTGCAGAGCATTCCGGTGCCAGTGATGGGCGGCATTCTCTGCCTGCTGTTCGGCTCCATTGCGGCGGTGGGCATGAACACCATGATCCGCCACAAGATCGACCTGGCCGAAGCGCGCAACCTGGTGATCGTCTCGGTGACCCTGGTGTTCGGTATCGGTGGCGTACTGATCGGCAGTGGCGACGGCCCGGACGACTGGGGCCTGAAGGGCATCGCCCTGTGCGCCATCGTGGCCATTGCCCTGAACCTGATCCTGCCGGGCAACGACGGCTGGAAAAACAAGAAGCTGGACGATCAGTTGCACTGATCCTTTGCGTTGGTTCGCCGGCGAGCCGGCTCCTACAAGGCCCTGTAGGAGCCGGCTCGCCGGCGAAAGCGCCTCAAGCCTTCTCGCACATCCCCGCCAATACCTTCACCCACTCCGGGTGATCATTCAGGCACGGCACCAGCACCAGCTCTTTCCCGCCCGCCTCGATGAACTGCTCCTTGCCCCGATCGCCGATCTCCTCCAGCGTCTCGATGCAATCGGCGACAAACGCCGGGCACATCACCAGCAACTTCTTCACCCCTGCCTTGCCCAGCTCATCCAGGCGCGTCTCGGTGTAGGGCTCGATCCATTTGGCGCGCCCCAGGCGCGACTGGAACGACACCGACCACTTGCCGTCGGGAATGCCCATCTGCTGCGCGAACGCCTTGGCCGTGGCCAGGCACTGGCCGCGGTAGCACACCGCACGCATCTCGGCACTGGCGTCCTTGCAGCAATCGGCGGCCTGGAAGTCATGGTTGCCGGTAGGGTCGAGCTTCTTCAGGTGACGCTCGGGCAAGCCGTGGAAACTCAGCAGCAAGTGATCGTAGTCTTGCGCCAGGTACGGCCGGGCGCTGGCGGCCAGCGCCTCGATATAGTCAGGATGGTCGTAGAACGGTTGCAGGATGCGTGTCTGCAGCGGCAGCTTGCGCTCGGCGATGGTGTGCTTCGCCAGTTCCACCACCGTGGTCACGGTGCTGTCGGCGAACTGTGGATACAGCGGCGCCAGCGTCACGTTGCGTACACCCTGGGCCGCCAGGCGCTCCAGCACGTCCGGTAGGGCTGGCTCACCGTAGCGCATGGCGATTTCCACCGGCCCGTGGGGCCAATGCTCGACCATGGCCGCTTGCAGACGGCGCGTCAGCACCACCAGCGGCGAGCCTTCGTCCCACCAGATCGAGGCGTAGGCGTGGGCCGACTGTTCCGGGCGCTTGATCAGGATCAGCGACACCAGCAACCGCCGCACCGGCCAGGGCAGGTCGATCACGTACGGGTCCATGAGGAACTGGTTGAGGTAACGGCGCACATCAGCCACCGAAGTGGAGGCCGGCGAACCCAGGTTGACCAGCAGCAGGGCGTGATCGGTCATGCAGCTTCCTATGTCAGAGGCGCCTGGACAGGTCGTCCAGGGCCGATTGCAGATCGTTGAAGCGGAACGTGAAGCCTGCCGCCAGCAGGCGCACGGGGCGCGCGCGCTGGCCACCGAGCAGCAGCGTCGACAGCTCGCCGAGCCCGGCCTTGAGCAGCAACGCCGGCATCGGCATGAATGCCGGGCGGTGCAGTGCTCGGCCCAGGCGCCTGGCGAACTCGCGATTGCGCACAGGCTCTGGCGCGCAGGCATTATAAGGACCGCTCGCCTCGTTGTGCCGCAAGAGAAAATCAATCAGGGCGATCTGGTCTTCTATATGGACCCAGGGCATCCATTGCCGGCCATCGCCCAACGGCCCGCCCAGCCCCAGCTTGAACGGCAGGCGCAGGCGCGACAAAAAGCCGCCGTCACTGGCCAGCACCAGCCCCGTGCGCACCAGCACCACGCGAATCCCGAGTGCCTGCGCGCGGGAAGCGGTCTCTTCCCAGGCAATGCACAGCTGGCTGGCGAAGTCTTCCTTCACAGGGGGCGAGGCCTCGGTCAGTTCACGCTCGCCGCCATCACCGTACCAGCCCACGGCGGAGCCCGAGATCAACACGCCAGGGCGCTGCTCGCGGCTTTCCAGCCAAGCCAACAACTGTTCGGTGAGGGTCACGCGGCTGGCCCACAGCAAGGTCCGGCGTGCGGCCGTCCAGGGGCGATCGGCGATCGGCGCCCCCGCCAGGTTGATCACCGCATCCACCGGATCGTCCTGGGCGATATCGTCCAGACGAGCGACGCCCCGCACGCCCGTGCCACAACGTTTCGGCACCTGTTCGGGGGTTCGGCTCCACACGGTCAGGCGATGGCCCTGGCCGCGCCAGAGCTGGCACAGGTGCTGGCCGATAAGGCCAGTACCGCCGGTCAGCAATATATGCATGGCTGTGTCCTCACAGTTGGCAGCCGTGGTCTATTTTTAAGATCAAGGCACTTTTTTGACCATACGCTCTCGGATAAACATAGGCGAACCTGACCATCGAGCGGAATAACCTTATACAAACATTGTGCATTGTACAGGTTTGCCGAGCAGCGTAGGCTGCACACAGCACGGTTCGAAGAGGCCATCATGACTGTTCCAATTGCCATCATTGGTGCCGGTATCGCCGGCCTGTCTGCTGCCCAGGCCCTGCAAAAGGCCGGGCAGACCGTCCACCTGTTCGACAAGGGCCACGGCAGCGGCGGGCGCATGGCCAGCAAGCGCAGCGAGGTCGGCGCGCTCGACCTGGGCGCCCAGTACTTCACCGCCCGCGACCGGCGCTTCGTCGAGCAGGTGCAGCAGTGGGTCGCTGCCGGCTGGGCAGCGCAATGGAAACCCCAGCTGTACAACTATCGCGATGGTGAACTCACCCCCTCCCCCGACGAGCAGATCCGCTGGGTTGGCGTGCCGCGCATGAGCGCCATCACTCGCGGCTTGCTCAAGGATGTCACGGTGAACTTCGGTTGCCGCATCGCCGAGGTGTTCCGCGGCAAGCAGTACTGGCACCTGCAGGACACCGAAGGCTGCAGCCATGGCCCGTTCAGCCGCGTGGTAATCGCCGTGCCAGCCCCTCAGGCCACACCCTTGCTGGCCGCCACACCCAAACTCGCAGCAGTGGCTGCCGGGGTGCAGATGGAGCCGACCTGGGCCATTGCCCTGGGCTTCGACAATCCTCTGGAAACCCCCATGCAAGGTTGCTTCGTGCAGAACAACCCGCTCGACTGGCTGGCACGCAATCGCAGCAAGCCTGGCCGTGAGGAACAGCTCGACACCTGGGTGCTGCACGCCACCTCGAACTGGAGCAAGCACCATATCGACCTGTCCAAGGAAGAAGTGATCGATCAACTGTACCGTGAGTTCGCCGAGCTGGTCGGCTGCGCGGTACCACCTCCCTCCTTCGCCGTCGCCCACCGCTGGCTGTATGCCCGCCCTGCCGGCAACCATGAATGGGGCGCTCTCGCCGACGCCGACCAAGGCCTTTACGCCTGTGGAGACTGGTGCCTATCCGGCCGTGTCGAAGGTGCCTGGCTCAGCGGCCAGGAAGCCGCAAGGCGCTTGCTGGAACACCTGGATTAGTGGGAACGGCAAGCTTATACAAAAAGTAGCACTTGTATAAGTTTGCAAATGTGCTGGAATAAACCTGTACAAAACGATCACCCTGTACAGGTTATTCCGGAGTCCGTCATGAACCCTTCCGCTCCCAGTGGCAAACCACGCTTGGCCATCAGCGCCTGCCTGATCGGGCAGAACGTGCGCTACAACGCCGGCCACAAGCGTTCCGACCTGTGTCGCGACCTGCTCGACGAGCATTTCGAGTGGGTGCCGGTATGCCCGGAAGTCGCCATTGGCCTTGGTGTGCCCCGCGAACCCATTCGCCTGGTGGGCGACCCGGATCATCCCGCCGTCACCGGCAGCCGCGACACCACCACCGATCTGGCTGGACCGTTGCGTGCATACGGCGAACAGATGGCAGGCGAACTCGATGACATCTGCGGCTACGTGTTCATGCAGAAGTCACCTTCGTGCGGCCTTGAGCGGGTCAAGGTGTACCAGGACAACGGCCGCCCTCCGTACCTGGGCGGACGCGGCGCCTATGCGTCGGCGTTCTGCGCCCGACGCCCCGACCTGCCCGTCGAGGAAGAGGGGCGCCTGCACGACCCGGTACTGCGGGAAAACTTCATCACCCGCGTCTACGCCTACGCCGATTGGCAGGGCTTGCTGAGCGATGGGCTAAGCCGTGGCGCGCTGATCCGCTTCCACGCACGCTACAAGTACTTGCTGATGGCCCACAACCCACAAGCCTATCGCAAACTGGGGCGCCTGCTGGGCAGCATGACCCGCGACGACGCCCCCGAACAAATCGGCCCACATTACTTCAGCCAGCTGATGCAGGCCCTGCGTCGTTGCGCCAGCCGCGGCACCCATGGCAACGTGTTGCAGCACCTGAGCGGCTACCTGCGCAATGACCTCAAGCAAGCGGACAAGCTCGAGTTGCAGCAGGTCATCGGCCAGTACCAGAAAGGCGTGGTGCCGCTGGTGGTGCCCCTGACCCTGCTCAAGCACCACCTGCGCAACTACCCGGCCCCTTACCTGATGCAGCAGGCTTACCTGCAACCCCACCCGGAAACCCTCGGACTACGCAATGCAATCTGAAGACCTGCTACCCATCGGCGAAGTGGCCCGGCTGACCGGCGTCAACCCGGTCACCCTGCGCGCCTGGGAGCGTCGCTACGGCCTGATCAAACCCCAGCGCACGCCCAAAGGGCATCGGCTTTATCCACAGGACCAGGTGCAGCGGGTGCAAGCCGTGCTGCGCTGGCTCGAACGGGGCGCGGCGGTGAGCCAGGTGCGCGAACTGCTGGACAAGGCCGCTGACCCCGCGACCACCGTGCAGGGCGAATGGGGCGAGCGCATCGAACAGATGGTCGGCGCTATCGCCCGCCTTGCCCAGCGCCAGCTGGACCAATTGCTGAACCAGGCAATGGCGCTCTACCCCGCCGTGACCGTCTGTGAACGCCTGTTCCTGCCTCTGCTGGACGCCCTCGCCCTGCGCTGGCAGTCGCATTTCGACGCGCGCCTGGAGCAGGTGTTCTTTCACACCTGGCTGCGCAGCAAGCTGGGCGCACGGGTCTACCACGACAGCCACTCACTGGCCGGCCCTTGCGTGTTGCTCGCCCGCACCGACGACACGCCTTTCGAAGCCGAATTCTGGCTCTGCGCCTGGCTGTTGAGCAGCAGCGGCCAGCCGTTGGAAATCCTCGAATGGCCGGTCGAACCTCGGCAACTGCGCCAAGCCGTGGAGCTGCTGCAACCCCGCGCATTGCTGCTGCACCTCGGGCGCCGCCCGGATCTGCCCGCCCTGTCGCGAGCCTTGCGGGAAATCAGTGTGAACACACTGGCAGGCGGCAGCGCCATCGGCCTGTTCGAAGCGCAATTGCAGGCACTGGCACTGCCCCACCTGCAACTGTTCGATAGCCCCCAGGCAGCCCTGCGCCTGCTTCAGCAACCCTGATCGACCACCACAGGCCCGAATGCCCATGCAACTGATCTGGCTGCGCAGCGACCTGCGCATCGACGACAACACCGCGCTCTCGGCCGCCAGCCAGGGTGGCCCGACCGTGGCGCTCTGGATCGCCAGCCCCGGCCAATGGCAATGCCATGATGACGCCGCCTGCAAGGTGGATTTCTGGCTGCGCAACCTGCGCCTGCTGAGCCAGGCCCTGGAAGCCTTGAACATCCCCCTGCTGGTGCGCACCACCGACACCTGGCGCGAGGTGCCCCAGGTACTGCTCGAAGTCTGCCGCCAGCACCGAATCGACACCGTGCACTGGAACGAAGAGTACGGCGTCAATGAAACCCTGCGCGACAGCGCGGCTCGTACCCTGCTGGAGCAGTCCGGGGTCGCCACCCACGCCCATCTCGACCAATTGCTGTTCAAGCCCGGCAGCGTACTGACCCGTGGCGGCCAGTACTTCCAGGTGTTCAGCCAGTTCAAGCGCGTCTGCCTCGAACACCTGCACCGCAGCCTGCCCGCGCGAGCACAACAGCCGCATCGCCAAGCCCCTCTCGACATCGCCAGCGATACCATCCCGGAGCAGGTCGATGGCTTTACCATTCCCGCGCAGCCTCTGCGCGACCACTGGCCAGCCGGGGAAGAAGAAGCCCAGCGGCGGCTGTCGCGCTTCATCGACGAAACCGTCGAAGACTACCCGCAACTGCGCGACCTGCCCGCCAAGGCAGGCACCAGCCAGCTCTCGCCCTACCTGGCGGCCGGCGTCATCTCGCCACGCCAATGCCTGCACGCGGCACTGGCCAGCAATCACGGCGAGTTCGACAGCGGCAACGCCGGGGTGCAGACCTGGGTGAACGAACTGCTGTGGCGGGAGTTCTACAAGCACATCCTGGTGGGTTATCCACAGGTCTCGCGGCACCGCGCCTTCCGTGTACATACCGAGGCCTTGCCGTGGCGCAACGCGCCGGGCGACCTGGAGGCCTGGAAACAAGGACGGACCGGCTTCCCAATCATCGATGCCGCCATGCGTCAGTTGCTGGAGACGGGTTGGATGCACAACCGCCTGCGCATGATCGTCGCCATGTTCCTCAGCAAGAACCTGTTGATCGACTGGCGCGAGGGCGAGCGCCATTTCATGCGCCACCTGATCGACGGCGACCTGGCCGCCAACAACGGCGGCTGGCAGTGGAGCGCCTCGACCGGAACGGACGCGGTGCCCTATTTCCGGATCTTCAATCCGACCACCCAGTCACAACGCTTCGACCCGAAGGGAACCTTCATTCGCCAATGGCTGCCTGAGTTGCAGCAACTGGACGAAAAAACGATTCATCGACCGGTGAAATCTGCCGATCTATTTGCTACTAATAATTACTCAAACAGCTACACAAGTCCGATCGTCGATCTCGACAGCAGTCGCCAGCGTGCACTGGACGCCTTCAAAGGGCTGTCCACCTGGCAGAACCAGAGGGAACCATCTTGAGTATTACGCGCCGTTTCTGGGTGACGGGAGCCAGCCAAGGACTTGGGCTGGCCCTGGTGGAACAGTTGCTCGAACAGGGGCATCGGGTCGCCGCCAGCGCCATGGATAGCCAGGAACTCGACGCACTTGCGCAGCGCCATGGCAATCACCTGCTGCGCGTGCCTGGCCAGATTCAGGACCGGGCTCAGGCTGAAGCCGCCAGCCAGCAGCTGCAACGCCAATGGGGTGCGCTCGACGGCTTGATCGTCAACGCCGGGGTCTGTGACTACCTCGCCGACGACACGCCGGACACCGAGCTGTTCGAGAGGCTCGTCAGCAGCAACCTGCGCGCCACCGAGCATGCCCTTGCCGGCGCCCGGCCCTTGCTGGCCAAGGGCGACAAACCCCAGGTGATGGCGATCCTCAGCCGATACTCGGCCCAGCAACTGTTCGACCCCCGACAGCCTGCGGCCGGGCACAACAGCCTGCCGCAATGGTTGCGTGAACAGCGCGAGCCCTTGAAGGCCCAGGGTATCGACCTGACGGTGGTAGCGCCGCAATCCGCCCCCCTCGCCCAGGTGGCTCCAGAGGAATGGACAGCACAGACTGCGGCGCTCGAACTGGTGGCCCGCCTGGACCAACGCCTACCGGAACTGGTACTCGAGGCCATGTACCTGAGCAATCTGTGGCCGCTACCACGCTAACCTGCCGGAGCAACGCACTGCAGCGTCTGTTTCGCGGGTAAACCCGCTCCCACCCTGACCGCGCCAGCACTGCCCAGCCCCTTGGGCTGCTGTAGGAGCGGCTTTAGCCGCGATGCAGGCGACGTGGTGTGGTACCCATTTCGCGGGTGATCGCGGCTAAAGCCGCTCCTACAGAGACTCATCAACGCAAGCTTTCAGAGCGGGAAGCGTTGGACGCTACCGGATTGCTTCCACAGCAAAGGCAGGATTTTCTCAAGGCTGTGCGGATCGGCACTGCTCCAGAACGCGGTTTCCCGCACCGGCCCATCCGCCAGCAGACCACGCTCACCCAACAAGCGCTGCAGCTGCCGCGCGACGGCGGCGCCGGTGTCGATGATCGCCACGTCTGCCGGGACCATGTCCGCGAGCATCGGGCGCAGGAAGGGATAGTGGGTGCAACCGAGGATCAGGGTGTCACACCCCTGCACCAACAACGGCTGCACATAGCCCGCCAGCAGCTGACGCAGCGCCGGGCTGCTGAGATCGCCGGCCTCGATGCACTCGACCAGCCCAGGGCATGGTTGGGTGACCACCCGCACGTCGCTGGCAAAACGGTCGAGCAAGGCGGCGAACTTGGCACTCTGCAAGGTACCGGTGGTGGCCAGCACCCCGACCACGCCGGAGCGGGTCGCCGCCGCCGCCGGTTTGACCGCCGGCTCCATGCCCACCAACGGCCAGTCCGGATACAGCGCGCGCAGATCGGCGACAGTCGCCACGGTGGCCGTGTTGCAAGCCAGCACCATGGCCTTGGCGCCCTGCTCGCGCAGGAAGCCGGCAATGTGCCGCAAGCGCTGACGAATATAGTCCGGCGACTTCTCGCCATACGGCACGTGCCCGCTGTCGGCCACATACAGCAGCGTCTCGTTGGGCAGCAGCCGCTGGATCTCGGCCAGCACGGAAAGGCCGCCAACCCCCGAATCCATCACGCCAATCGGCGCCGAACGCTCACTCATGACGGTTGCCACACACAGTGCAGGCCGGGTCGCGCTTGACCCGCAGCTCGCGCATGCGCGTGCTCAACGCATCAATCAGCAACAAACGCCCCACCAGCGGCTCACCAAAGCCCGCCAGCAGCTTCAGCGCCTCGAGCGCCTGCAGGCTGCCAACCAGGCCGACCAACGGGCCAAGCACGCCGGCTTCGCTGCAGGTCAGCTCGGCCTCGCTGCCATGGCCGTACAGGCAGTGGTAGCAAGGGCTGTTGTCGCGGCGGGTATCGAACACCGACAGCTGGCCTTCGAGGCGGATCGCCGCGCCGCTGACCAGCGGCTTGCCGGATGCCACGCAGGCGGCATTGACCGCCTCGCGGGTGGTGAAGTTGTCGGAGCAGTCCAGCACCACATCGACGGCAGCCACTGCCGCAGCCAGAGAGTCTTCGTCCAGCGCCTGCCGATGGGCGACCAGCGCGATCTCGGGGTTGATTGCTTGCAAGCGCTTGATCGCCGAGTCGACCTTGCTCATGCCAACACTGTCGCTGTCGTGGATGACCTGGCGCTGCAGGTTGGTCAGGTCGACCGTGTCGAAGTCAGCCAGGTGCAGCTCGCCGACGCCTGCCGCAGCCAGGTACAGCGCCACTGGCGAACCCAGGCCGCCAAGGCCGATCACCAGGGCCTTGCCGTGCTTCAGGCGCAGCTGGCCGTCGATGTCCACCTGCGACAGCAGGATCTGGCGGCTGTAGCGCAGCAGCTCCTGGTCGCTCAGCATGGCAGGCGCCCCAGGCTGATACGTTCATGGCCGCCCAGGTCGACGCGGCTGGCCACGTCGACGAAGCCGCCGGCGGTCAGCAGCTCGCGCACTGCGGGGGCCTGGTCGTAACCGTGCTCGAGCAGCAGCCAGCCACCTGGCAGCAGGTGCCGGGGCGCCTGGGCGACGATCACGCGCAGGTCGTCCAGCCCATCTTCACCGGCCACCAGGGCGCTGCTGGGTTCGAAGCGCACGTCGCCGGCCACCAGGTGTGGGTCGGCGGCGCGGATATACGGGGGGTTGCTGAGGATCAGGTCGAAGCGCTCGCCTTCGAGGGCGCCGTACCAGTGGCTGGCGCGCACCTGGACGTTGCCCAGGCCAAGTCGCTGGCGGTTACGCTCAGCCAGGGCCACGGCCTCTTCGACGCGGTCCACCGCAGTCACCTGCCAGGCCGGGCACTCGCTGGCCAGCGCCAGGGCAATGGCCCCGGTGCCGGTGCCCAGGTCCAGCACGCGGGCCGGCTTGGCCGGGACCAATTCGAGCGCGGTTTCCACCAGCAGCTCGGTGTCCGGGCGCGGGATCAGCGTGTGTGGCGCCACTTCCAGGTCGAGCTTCCAGAAGCCCTGCTGGCCCAGGATGTAGGCCACCGGCTCACCGGCGCGACGTCGCTCGAGATAGCCGGCGAAAAGCTCGGCCGCCTCGCTGCTGACGATGCGCTCGGGCCAGGTGTGCAGGTAGCTGCGCGACTTGCCCAGGGCAGCGGCCAGGAGCAGCTCGGCGTCCAGCCGTTCGGTCGGCGAATCCGGCAACTGCGCGTTGCGCAGCAGGCTGGCGATGATGGTCATTCAGTCCCCCAGGGCGGCCAACTGATCGGCCTGGTATTCGGCCAACAACGGCTCGATCACAGCATCCACGCCCCCGGCGAGAATATCGTCCAGGGAGTAGAGGGTGAGGTTGATACGGTGGTCGGTGACCCGGCCCTGTGGATAGTTGTAGGTGCGGATGCGCTCGGAGCGGTCGCCCGACCCCACCAGCAGCTTGCGCTCGCTGGCGATGGCGTTCTGCGCGGCGCTGGTCTGCATGTCGTTGAGCTTGGCCGACAGCCAGGACATCGCCCGGGCGCGGTTCTTGTGCTGCGAACGCTCTTCCTGGCATTCGACCACGATGCCGGTGGGCAAGTGGGTGATGCGGATGGCCGAGTCGGTCTTGTTGACGTGCTGGCCGCCGGCGCCGGAAGCGCGGTAGGTGTCCACCCGCAGGTCGGCGGGGTTGATCTCGATGGCCACCTGCTCGTCGGGCTCGGGCAGTACCGCCACGGTGCAGGCCGAGGTGTGGATACGGCCCTGGGATTCGGTCTCGGGCACGCGCTGCACGCGGTGGGCGCCGGACTCGAACTTCAGCTTGCCATAGACGCTGTCGCCTTCGACCCGGGCGATGATCTCCTTGTAGCCGCCATGCTCGCCTTCGTTTTCGGACAGGATCTCCAGGCGCCAGCCGCGTTTCTCGGCATAGCGCGAGTACATGCGGAACAGGTCGCCGGAGAAGATCGCCGCCTCGTCGCCACCGGTGCCGGCGCGGATTTCCAGGAACACGTTGCGCCCGTCGTTGGGGTCCTTGGGCAGCAGCATGCGCTGCAGCTGCGACTCCAGGCCCACCAGCTGCTCCTTGGCTTCGCGCACTTCCTCCACGGCCATCTCGCGCAGGTCGGGGTCGGCGTCCTTGAGCAGCGCCTGGGCGCCCTCGAGGTCGTCCTGGACCTTGCGCCAGCCTACGTAGCAGGCAATCACCGGCTCGACTTCGGCGTACTCGCGGGAGTAGGCGCGAAAGCGCGTCTGGTCGGAAATGACTTCGGCATCACCCAGCAGCGCGGTGAGTTCCTCGAAGCGGTCCTGGAGCGTGTCCAGTTTGTTCAGCAGCGACGCTTTCATTGCGGGGTTTTGTCCGTCGAGCCCTCGTGGAGGGCGAAGAGTTCCTGGGCCATGGCCAGCGCATCGAGGCGGCCTTCGGCAGAGAGCTTTTTCAGTTGCACGCTGGGGGCGTGCAGGAGTTTGTTGGTCAGGCCCCGGGCCAGTTGCATCAGCACGTCCTCGGGGTTGCCACCGTTGCCCAGCAGGCGCAGGGCCTTTTGCAGTTCTTCGTCGCGCAGGCGTTCGCTTTGCTGGCGATAGGCCTTGAGCACATCCACCGCCGCCAGCTCGCGCAGGCGCACCATGAAGTCGTCGGCGCCGGCCGAGACCAGCTCTTCGGCGGCCTGGGCCGCGCCCTGGCGGCTCTTGAGGTTTTCCGCCACCACTTCGTGGAGGTCGTCGACGGTATAGAGGTAGACGTCGTCCAGCTCGCCGACCTGCGGCTCGATATCCCGTGGCACGGCGATGTCGACCATGAAGATCGGTTTGTGCCGGCGCTGCTTCAGCGCGCTTTCCACCGCGCCCTTGCCGAGGATCGGCAACTGGCTGGCAGTGGAGCTGATGACGATGTCGCTGTGAGCCAGCTCTTGCGGAATGTCCGAGAGCAGCACCGCATGGGCGCCGAACTGTTCGGCCAGGATGCTCGCGCGCTCCAGCGTGCGGTTGGCGACCACGATGCGGCGCACGCCCTGCTCGTGCAGGTGGCGGGCAACCAGGGTGATGGTCTCGCCGGCGCCGATCAGCAGCGCCTGGCTGCGGCCCAGGTCGGAGAAGATCTGCTTGGCCAGGCTCACCGCGGCGAATGCCACCGACACTGGGTTTTCGCCGATGGCGGTGTCGGTGCGCACCTGCTTGGCGGCGCTGAAGGTGGCCTGGAACAAGCGCCCGAGCAGCGGGCCGACGGTGCCGGCCTCGCGGGCCACGGCGTAGGCCGACTTCATCTGGCCGAGGATCTGCGGCTCGCCGAGCACCAGCGAATCGAGGCCCGAGGCCACACGCATCATGTGCCGCACCGCGTCGTGTTCTTCGTGGATATAGGCGCTGGCGCGCAGCTCGTCGAGGCTCAGCTGGTGATAGTCGGCCAGCCACTGCAGCACGGCGTCGGCGGCCAGGTGGTCCTGCTCGATGTAGAGCTCACTGCGGTTGCAGGTCGACAGGATCGCCGCCTCGCGGCTGGCGGTCAGTCGGCACAGCTGCTGCAGGGCGTCCACCAGCTGCTCCGGGGTAAACGCCACGCGCTCGCGTACGTCTACCGAGGCAGTCTTATGGTTGATACCAAGTGCAAGAAAGGCCATGCAAGGTCGCTGGTTGGGACGTGAAGCCGATAATTGTCCTACTTCGCAGGTTTTTGAACAACCACCGTTCGCTATTGTGGTGATGGTCAAGCGCTATCACGGTGTCTGGCGTAGCGTGGCAGGGGTGGCTTTCCACCGACGAAGTGAGCGCCTGGGAGGCTGTTGAGCGGGTCGTGGGCTTTAACGCGGGTGGAAAGATTCAGATTAAGCCGCTTTCCTGTAGTCCATTTCCCAAACATACTCCCAGGCCCTTTCAGCCATTGCGGTGGTCTGGGTTGGCCTCTAGTCTCGGGCGGTCGCTGCACAATCGGCGATCGGCTTTGACAGGCCGCTGAGAACCTGACGCATGGCTTGCGCTCTATGGCGGCTGTGCGTGGGGCACCTCGTGTGCGCCGGGTTTGGTTCTCTCACCGGTCTGTCAACCCACGTATAGCTGCCACCCATTTGTTTGACAGCAGTTGGGGGCGGCCCATTTGAGAGAGCCAAGCCAATGCTAAAGATTGTCCCCGATCCACCCCACAACCCTCACTCCCTTGAAGACACCCTTATACAGGCCACCGAGTACGCCCTGTGCGCGCTGACCGTGGCCCATCAGGCCGTGCACGCCCAGCCCAGATCACCGGCCACGATCCTGATGATGGCGTCGATGCATGAAGTCGAATCGCTGCGCGTGCTGCTCGAGTCGGCGTTGATCCAGGTGCAGATGCCCAAGGCTCCACAGACGCTGCACTAGCCCGCGCCCGGCCCTGTTCGCCGGCAAGCCGGCTCCTACCGGGGGCTGCGTTTCACCTGTAGGAGCCAGCCTTGCTGGCGAAAGGTCCCGCCCAGCCCCAACAACTTCAGGGAGAAAAACAATGACCACAGGCAACACCACCCCCAACACCACGGCAGGCAAAACCAAGTTCTACCAGGGCGAAGGCCAAACCGACCCGCTGTTCTGCATCGAACCCGGCATCCCCTGCCAGCACGCCCGCGACCAGGCCTCGGAGCTGATGGGCTGCGTGCGCGACCTGACCATCGCCGGGATCATGGAGGAAAAGCCGCAACTGCTCTGGGCGTCGTACTACCTGAGCGCGCTGGCCAAGGCGTTGATGGATGATGCCGAGTTGGGAATGAGGCACTGAGCATGCGGTGCCTGGGGGCGGTGCGCCGGCTCCCAGGCAATCGCATTGAGTGCAACGAAAGCCGAACATGCACCTAGGGTTCGCCCTGAAAACAGCAATGCTGACTATAAATCGAAAGGTCCGAGGGCTGCGTTGGGTGGATGGCGTGTATCAAGCGACTAGCCGCAAAGGGTCGATGGCAGACGGTCATGGATGATAGCCCCACCACATTGCGCCCTGAACGGCATTGGTGCCTGGAAGCATTCAGCAGGCACGTTCGTTTTAAGGAGGTGGCCCACCCAGCAAGGGTGAGCCAGGTCTGAATCAGGATCGCTTGCGCTTGAACAGCTTGCCGAAGAAGCCGGCGATGGCCACCAAGCCCAGGATGATGAACTTCTTGAACGCCAGCAAGGCAACACCGATCTTGGCGAACAGGCCCGCCTTGGCGGCGATGCCACCGGCGACCAGGGCGGCCAGTCCGTATGGCGCCAGCTTGTCGGTCTTGGCGTCGTAATCGGCGTAGCGGTTGCCGTCGGTGAAGTTGGTGAAGGCGAGAATCTTTGGCGTTTCCTGCTTGATGGTCTGCAGGTCGGCCATCGCCGCCACGGCATTGAGCTCCAGCACGCCTTCGCGGCCCAGCACGCGGATGCTGTAGTTCAGGGTGGTCTGATCGGCGTCTTCGGCCTTCAACTCTCGCGCCCAGTACATCTTGTGGGTAGCCTGATCGTAGCTCGGTGGTTCGGCCCAGCCCAACAGTGTCAGGCCGGCATAGCCTTCCTTGCGACGCTCCTTGTTGTCTTCCTCGTCATCGGCCTTCATCTGCTCGAGCAGGTCGGCGTAGTCGATCTTGGCTGCGTCATCGTCGGAAATGTGGCCGTCGTTCTTGTAGCTGATGATCACGCCCCAGCCGTTGTCCGCCAGTGGATTGACGGCGGTCGGGATGATCATGCCGAGGGTCTTGAAGCCCGGTGGGTTGCCCCAGCCTTCGGTCAGCAGGCGCTCGGTGTCGCCCGGCGACAGGTAGTAGAACTCGTTGTTGAGTTGGAGGCTGGCGATACCGCCGGGCAGGGTGATGTTGCCGTGCTGTTGCTTGAGCGTAGCCAGCCACTGTTCGGCGGTCTGGTGCGGTTGTTCGCTGGCGGTTGGCGCAGATGCGGGAGTGCTGGCGGCAATGGCGGGCAAAGTAGTTGCGCAGAGCAACACTGCCGCCAACAACTGGCGCAGGTGTTTCATCGTAGTCCCTTACAATTTGAAATAATTTGGGCGCGCAGGATAACTGAAAGAGCTGGCCAATCGCCAGAATCTCGTGTCCTTGTCTACCTTTCGATGCCAACGGGACACGCTTGCGCGTCCTCCTTTCTGGCGGTCAAGCCAGTGACATCCTCTGTGCCCAGCTTCTGCCTGGACGCAGTCAGCATTGCGTCAAACCAACGCGACTATTCCATGCGGTGTTAGCGACATCTCTTTTCGTACAGAACCTAAAACTCGCCCCACCCTCCATAATCTGCAAATTTTCAATACGATGAGAATCAGTTTTTGGTGAAGGGCCGACAACATAAAGCCCAAGCGAGTCTATCTCCTTCATCAAACGCTCCTCCTCTATAAAAAGCTGCTCATTCACCGCTTGCTCATGCTCCTTGAACAACTTTCCATATAGGTCAAAATCTCTATCCGGCAAAAAAGAACCGATCACTCGCATACCACTTATGGAAGAAACCAATAATCCCCCAAGAAACAACCCATTAGCAGACACCAGTCTAAACTCCATCATCGAGGGCACCTCGCAGTTTCACTTAACGTTTGAGAAAGTCCCTTTAGGCTTTCATCATTACGATAAAAAAGGCGGAGAAAAAGAGGAAAAGGGGACGGATTTGAATGGCACTTACTTAGCCATCAACCCTTTGATCCATAAGAAAAAAATGAAGAAGGGCTGGCCTTGGTCTACGGTGATAGTTGCGAACACACACCATTAAGCCAAGGACGCAGCCCAGAATGGATCGTAGACGTCAAATCCTTCAGCATCAACAGCAGCGTTTTCGCCACCATGCTTCGACCAGTGACGCTCAGGCATTTTTCGATCTCCTCATGGCCCCCGAACTGCTAAAGCGTGTCGAGTCAGCGTTGCCAGCACATCGAGAGCGCCTATTCCCACCGACTGAAACGCTCTCGATGTTCCTGGCTCAAGCAATGAATGCTGATCGCTCCTGCCAGCAGGCGGTCAATGACTTTTCCATCAAGCGATCCTGCAACGGTATGAAGCCCAACAGCACTCGTACAGGCGCCTTCTGCAGAGCCAGACAGCGCCTACCGGTGGAGATGGTCTCAACACTGGTTCGTCACACGGCTTCATCGATCAGTGATCAAGCCCCCTCGTCGTGGCGTTGGAGGGGACGGCCCGTGCGTCTTGTTGATGGAACAACCGTTTCGATGCCCGACACGGCTGCCAATCAGGTTGCATATCCACAATCACGGGGGCAGAAGGTCGGCCTGGGTTTCCCACTCTGCCGAATGGTTGGCATTGTCTGTCTATGTAGCGGTACCGTTCTGGACGCTGCTTTGGGCCGCTTCAGAGGCAAAGGCGGCGATGAACAGACCTTGCTCAGGTCAATGCTCAATGTGCTGAAAACAGGCGATATTCTGTTGGGCGATGCCTATTACGCCACTTACTTTCTGTTGTGTGAGCTGCAGCGAAGGGGCATCGATGGCGTGTTCGAACAATATGGAGCGCGGCGGCGCAGTACTGATTTTGCTTTAGGACAACGTCTCGGATCGGATGACCATTTGATCGAGCTGAAAAAGCCTGCATGCAGGCCGCCATGGATGAGCATGGCGCACTATGAACAGGCGCCGCAGAGGCTGACGGTGAGAGAGCTGAAGGCCGGTGGAAAGATCCTGGTGACAACGTTGCAATGCCCAAAACAAACACCCAAGTCAGCCCTCAGGTCGCTCTACAAAGGACGCTGGCATGTCGAACTGGATTTGCGAAACCTGAAGGCAACGTTGGGATTGGGGAAACTGAGCTGCAAAACCCCAGGGATGGCGGTCAAGGAGCTGTGGGTCTATCTGCTGGCACACAACCTGATCCGGATGCTCATGTCGCAATCGGCGTTAATGGCCGATTGCTTGCCCCGCGAGCTGAGTTTCAAGCACAGTCTCCAGCTATGGCTGGCGCTACGACAGCGCAGCTACGGTGATGGGGAAGATCAATTAGCAGATTTGCTGATGCTGATTGCTCAAAGGCGTGTGGGCAACCGGCCTGGTCGTGTCGAGCCTCGGGCCATAAAACGAAGGCCTCAGGCCTACCCCTTGCTGACCAAGCCACGTCGATCAGCAAGGGCAGAGATCAGAAGATATGGGCATCCGAAGCATGTTAAGTAAGTGCCATTCAAACCCGCCCCCTTTTTGGTACAAAATCTATTTTTTTGCTTCTGCCAATGCCTTCACTAACAAAGACATATCTGGCGGCATTTTTTTCGATCCTTTCCCCTTGAGCCAAGCAGGAACTTTCTTCCGACATAACTCATAACCGATCTTAGAAAAATCTTCCACTCGATAGTCTCTATCAATCAGCTCACCCTGCGGGGTAAATGGGTTAACCAGCAGAAGACCATTACGATAGAAGAAATCGTATTTAGCCAAAACGGCCCTTCTTACAACCTCCTGCGACTCAACGTCCGCGACCAATTCTCCACTTTCATTCAGTTTCTTGTAGGCTGAAATCAGCTCGCTAGCAGCACCCCATATCACATGATTGCTTTGATGCATTACCGCAACCTCACGATATCTGGAGAAAAATGGGACAGATTCATTTTGCCTACTCCAACTTCTTTCCACCCTACTTTGCCAGCTCGATTAATTTCCCGGCGACTTGCCATGAGCCGACGGTTGCCCGTCAACTTCCTCCGTTGGAAGCCCTATCTTGTCACGATTAGCTTTCCAGGCGAAACAGCCTTAGTTTTATGGCCGTCTTGATCCCAATGCAGGCAGATATTCGAGTGAAAAAAATAAATCCATCACCTTTATCTAAGTAGGCGCCATTCAAATCCGTCCCCTTTTTGATCCACGCCTCGCCCATTGGCCTTGGTTGGGTTCACTTGCAGCCGGCCTCACAATCAATCGCCCCCGCGCGCACATAGAATGACCAACCAAATCTCCGCGATGAGTATGTCGTGGTTTAAGCCCCACCCCAGCCACCACCAGCTAGAGCTCTCAAACACGTATACAAAACAAATTACCCACGAAAAAAGTGCAAACTTAGATCATTAGCCAGCTCAACGATATCTTCATCCTGGCTACCCTCGCCCAGTTTTATATGCGCTTCTAGCAAGCTCTTACCCCCAACAACACATAAAAATTCACCAACATTTTTATACGTATAATAATCCACACCATCACTGCAGAGACCAGATACAATTTTCCCGACCAGCTCATCCCGACCAGATATCCAGCCACGGGAAGCTAAAATATCTCTTGCCAGCAGCATCTCTTCCTCATTCCCATCTATCGATATATTTATGAGTTCCTCGACAAACGAGTCAGAGCACGAAAAATCAAGCAAACCATCCCTTGCAACTTTTAAAGATACCCGCCGATCTTCACTACTGTCAGAACGCAGCATCGCCATCAAATCAGGCTCATACTGCAAATACAGAGATCGAACATCATAGCCATACTGATTTATGACGCGTTCGTGCAGCTCATAATTAGACCACGAAAGCCCAGAATGCTGAACCGACTCAACAAAACCGCGAACCTTCTCATTAAAAGAATCCTCGATCGCACTAAACGCCGTCATGAACTCACTCATACCTTACCCCCATATTCCCACGGCAACGCTTTAAACAACCCATCAAACTCATCCCGTGTCATATCGCGAGTTGGATACACTGTTGAGTGCCCAGGAGACATATGTCCGCCTGGCATATCACGACCATCATGCTTAACCGCCAATCCCTCAGGCATTTTTACGTCCTCAGGTAACGCATGATAGTGCCCTTTCAAACCAGAGTCTTGAGGTGTTCTGGTCACTGACTTACCTTGAGGCTTAGCCTGGCCTGCTTGTGAGGGGAGTAAACCATGTTCGTTTTCAGCTAAATCTTTAGGACGAATGCCGTGTGGTCCAGCTTTATTTCCAAACGTACAAAGTCGTTGTAATCCCAGTGGATCAAGCCAGCTCAGTGGATTTGGTGCGTATTGATAAGGATTCAACCCGCCGGTCAGCCCTATGGGGTCTTTCGATATAAACCGACCCGCTCTCTGATCATAGTACCGATAGCGATTGTAATGCAGCCCGGTCTCATGGTCGTGGTACTGGCCCTGGAAGCGGATCGGGTTGTTCAGGCCATTCTGCTTCGCCCACTCCGAGCGGGCCTCCTTGATCTCACCCCATGCCTTGTACTGCGCCGTCCAGGCCATCTCTCCATGGTGGTCGGTCAGTTCCATCGGCGTGCCGAGGTGATCGCATTGGTACCAGAGAATCGCGTCGAGTGACTGCGGCTTCACCTCGTGTTGCCACAACGGGTCCTGATCGAAATCGTATTCCCGGTCGCTCCAGTCCGGTTGGCGTAGCAAGCGGATCGGCTGCTTGCGTATAGCCTGGGCAACCGGCACGAAACTGCCCGGCTCGTACAGGTAATGCACGGTGCGCCCGGTTTCACCCTCGTCCTGCGGTGGCGAGCTTTCCCAAGCCAGGTTATCGCCATCCCAGCCGTACAAGGTGTAGCCACAGCCCAGTTCGCGCTGGCGCTTGGCCCGCTGCATCTGGTTCCAGCCACTGCCGGCCCGCGGATCATCCTGGTGGTGCGCAGTAGAGTGTTTGTGCAGACGGCGGCCCAAGGCATCGTAGCTGTACACCACGCTGAGCTTGCTATCGTCGAAACGGACTAATCGGTCGAACAGGTCCCAACTGAGGCGGGCCTGTTCGCCGTTGTGCAGGCGATGGATCAGGTTGCCGCGTTCGTCGTACTGATAGTGGGTCCCGGCGTATTCACGCAGCAGGTTATCCATCAGCTTATTACGGCGCGGATCGCTTTCCAGCGGACGGTTCAGCTCCTGGGTCTTGTCGTCCAGCAGGTTGCCGGCCGGGTCGAAGGCAAAGGTCTCGACACCGAGGCGGCTGGAGGCTTGCAGCAAGCGGCCAACGGGATCGTACTGATAGGCCAGGTGGCCACGGCGGGTGTCGTGGATATCGGTCAGCTGGCCGACGGCATCGTATTGATACTGGCGTTTGAGCAGGGTCGACTGGCCATCGTGGCTGCCCAGCAGTTGCTCTTGCAGACGCCCTGCCGGGTCCCAGCTCTGGGTCTGCATCAGCTGGTTGCCCTGATGCCGGACCACTTCACGGTGCAGGTCATCGCGCTCGTAGGCGAGCAACTCATGCTGATCGAGGGTCATGCCCAGCACGTGACCACTGCCGTAGGTGAGCACACTGACCTTGTGGCCATCCGGGCGAATCGTCGCCGTGCGCAGGTTCAGTGCGTCGTACTCATGCTGCCACACCGCAACCATCGGCACCTCGGTACCGAGGTAGTACTGGTGCTCACGGGTCAGGTTACCGGCTTCGTCGTGGAACCATTGCAGCTTGCTAGCCGCGTTGATCGCCTGGATCAGATTGCCGTTGCCGTCGTAAGCGAAGGTTTCTTCCTGGCGCTGGTCACCCAAGCTGGCCGCACGTGAAATCAGACGCCCCACCGGGTCGAAGGTGATGTCGATGCGGCGCTGACCGACTTGGGTGCTGGCCAGCCGGCCCGTATCAGGATCGTACTGGTAACGCGTCACCAGGCCATCGAAGCCTTGCTCTTGCAGCAGGCGCCCGACCGGGTCGTAAAGGAAGTTGGCCTTGCTCTCGTTCTCGTTTTCCAGGCCGATCAGTCGGCCCAACTTGTCCCATCGATAACGCAGCGTGTGTTCGTTGGCATCCACCCGCTCGGCCAGCAGGCCCACAGCGTTGTAGGTCCAAGTAGTGCAACGGTCCAGTGCATCGACGTGAGCCAGCAGACGACCTTCGGCATCACGCTCGAAACGCTCTTCAGTGGCGTCCGGGTGGATGACTTTTGCCAGTTGGCCGGCTTTGTATTCGTAAGCTGTCTTATTACCCGCCGCATCGGTGAACAGCACCAACTGACCGAAGGCGTCGTATGCCCACTGGCTGGTCTTGCCCGAGCAGTCGGTGTACGCGACCAACTGACCCGCCGCGTTGTACGCCAGCTTCTTCTCGTTGCCATTGGCGTCCTTGATCGCCTTGACTAGCCCAGAAGGCGTGTAGGCAAATTCGGTCTTGTTGCCCAATGGGTCGGTTGTCTCGACCAGGTTGCCCTTCTGGTCATAGTCCCGCAGCCACAGACCGCCTTCGGCATCACGAAGCTTTATAGGGTGGCGGTGATCATCGTAAGAGAAATGTGTCTGACTGTGATCAGCACGGATATGACGAATGACACTGCCTTGCTCATCATAGTCGTAGCGGTCTTCACTGCCGTCGGCGTGTACATGGCGCACCACATTCTTGCGCTCGTCACGGAAGATCCACTCCGAGCGCTCGTCCGGGTAACGCACGCGGTACAGGTGACCGAGGATGTCGTAGTAGTACCAGGTCTCCTGGCCATGGGCGTCGGTGACGTAGGTGAGGCGGATGTTCTCGTCCCATTCCAGACGCGTGTCGTAACTGCCGTCATCGGCCCATTCGCGAATGGCCTTGGCGTCGAAAGCGCTGCCGTCCCACTGCAGGTTCATGCCCCGACCGGTACGGTCGGTGTAACGCGTTACCAGGTGGTTCTGGTACTGGTAATGCCAGGCCGCGCCGTGTTCATCCTGGGCGGCGACGAGGTCACCCTGATCATCGTAGTGGTAGGCGCACATCTGACGCAGCGGCTGACCGTCCTGCATTTCCCACAGCCCGGTGATATGGCCCTGTTCGTCGGTCAGCGTGCCCAGGTGGCGCAGGACGTCTTTCACATCGCCCTGGAAGGTGATGATGTCCGACAATACCGGACGCCCCTCGTGGTGATGCTCGTAGTGCAGCATGCAGCCGGCGTCGTTCTGCAGCAGGATCTTGCGCAGGTAGTAACGGTCGCCCACGCGCAGGTAATACTCCTTGCGCACGAAGCCACGACAGATCACCAGCTCATCGTCGCTGCTGCGCACCAGCAGCAAGTCCTCGATGGCGTTGAACAGCGACTTGCCGACCTTGGGCAGTTCGAACGCATGGCTGCGACCGTCGAAGTCATGGAACAGCAAGCCCTTGTCGACCACATCGATACGCGTGGTCAGGGGCGTTACCCAACGGGCGCCCAGACAGCCTTGGTCATATTCAGCCAGGCGCGAGTGGTAGATCCGTTGCCAATCAATTGGAAATGCACCGGGCAGGCTAAAGTCCGTATGGATGATGAACTCCGAACCCAGGGCAAAGCTGATACTGCGCCCCGTCGTGGACTTCGGAATCGGTCTTGGGATTGGGCAACTGGGCTCAATCGGGCTCGGCGTCTGGGTGGCATTCGCCTGCGAACCACTGACCGCCAACTCACCCTTGCCCTTCTCCCGCTCCACCTGCGTGGTGGTCCCCGGCTTGCTCACCCCCGGCTGCCCGTTCTTGTTGCGCTTGCGGAAGCCCTTCACCGCCCCGCCCAGCACCGTCAGCATCCAGCCGATGCTCATCTGCGTGGCAGGGTCGGCCAGCTTGTTCAATTGCCGGGCCATCTCCGGGCCCAGGGCGCGCAACTGGCCGGTGTTGGCCAAGACTTTGGTCTTGATCTCGTCCGGCAGCAGTTTGCTCGTCGCGCTGTTGGCCAGCCCTTTACCGGCAGCCTTGTAAGCGCTGTGCACGGCGCCGAAGAAGTTGCTGAAAGCGGCCTTCGGGTCGTTGAGCAACTTGTCGGCGGCAGCCGACATCTGCTTGCCCGCCTTGTCACGGTCGCCCTTGGCGTCCAGTTGCCCGAGAGTGACCTTCTCAAGGCCCGTGGCGATCTCTCTGGTCATCTTGGTGCCCAGCGCGCCGGCGTCGGCGAGGATCTCGGCGATCTTCGGCTGGGCCTGTTTGACGAAGTCGTCGATGGTCCCGGCGATGGTGGCGTTGAGGTGGCCGATCAACACCGTGATCAGCGAATCCCCCAGCAGCATCTTGGCGCTGTTGCGCAGCTCCTGGCGCACCAGGAACAGGGTCGGGCGCAGGCTCATGCGCGCCGCGGCCATGGTCGGCGGCGCCGGCAGTACGCCGATCAGGTTGATGCCCAGGCTCACCCAGTCGAGCAGTTGGCGGTTCTTGCTCTTGACCAGGGTCACCACGTCGCCCAGGGCGTCGACCAGGGCCATGATGTTGCCCACCACCGGCAGCGCGCCGGCCACGGTCTTGATCCGTTCGAGGGTGACGTAGCCGCCGCTGACCGATTGCAGCCAGGCATCGAAGGCGGCGGCGCCACGGCCGACGTCCTTGGCGTCGATGGTGTTGAGCGGGGCGACGGCGACCTGGGGTTCGCGTTTCTTGGCGTCGGTCATGCCAGCACCTCATGGTTCAGCTTGGCCGGGTTCACCGGGGCGCTGAGCTTGGGCAGGCTCGGCAGTTGCTTGAGGGCGCTGGCGGCCTTGAGCGTTGGCGCCGCGCCGGGCACCACGTTGCTGGCCAGTTGGGCCATGGCGCCGGTGTCGCCGCCGACGGCGGCCTTGACCTGTTGCGCCTTCTGCAAGGCGGCCTGGCCGCTTTTCGCCAGTTGCATGCCGGTGCCGGCCAGGGCCTTGCCCTGTTCCAGCAGGCCGTTGCCGCCGGGGCCCATCAGGCCCTGGGCCATCGATTTTCCTTGTGCCATCGCGTTCTGCATCAGTCCCTTGCCCTTGTCCATGCCTTGCTGTGCCAGTGCCAGGCCCTTGCCCAGCAACCCCTCTGCGCCCTTGCCGCCGCTGAGTACCTCGCCGACCACGGCCTGCTGGCCGGGGGCGATGTCGGCGAAGCTGGGCTTGGGTGGCCAGTCGCCGGCGCCGAAGTGGCTGCCCTCGGCCCAGGTGTCGGCCGGGTCCAGGCCGAAGTCGACCCACAGCGGGCCGGCGGCGGCGCCGCTGGCCTGGTTGAAACCGTTGCCGTCGAGCTTGCCCTTGATCGATTTGCCCAGGGCGTCGATCACGTCGTAGTCGCCGGTCTTCACGCCCTTGCTGTTGGCGTACTGGTACAGCAGCTCCAGGTCGCCCTTGCCGGGTTTCGGTGGTTCGGGGAAGGTGCCGGCCTTGCTGGCGGCGCCGATGTGGGCGAACTGCGCGGCGTGGGCGGTGTAGTTGGCGCTGGTGACGTGGGTGATGCCACCGGCGTTGTAGGTGGTGGCGCTGCCGCCGCCCTGGATCACCAGCTCGGTCTTGGCGGTGAGCACGATGCGGTCGGCGTTGGCGGTGATGTCGAGCTTGGCCAGCAGGTTGATGTTGTCCTTGAGGGCGCGGATGTCGATGTCGCCGGAGGCCGACACCAGCTTCCAGCCCAGGCTCTGCACGAACAGGCGCATGCCCTGGCTGGCGCTGGCCAACAGGCGCTTGCCGATCGACAGGCTGGTGTGGCCGGTGCTGCTCAGGGCCAAGTGTTCGCCGGTGGACAGGTGTGCCGGGCCGGGGGTGGTCAGGGCAATGCCGGCCGGGCTCGACAGCACCAAGTGCGGCTGGGCGAATTCGGGGAATTCGTTGGCGCTCTGGTTGACCGGGCCGCTGCCGAGGATGCCCTGGTGCTGCTCGTGCAGGCGCTTGGCCACGGCGTCCTGGTCGCCGGGCTCCTGGGCCTGCATCTGCTTGGCCAGTTCGGCCAGGCTGTCCTGCTGCTCGCTGGCGGTGGCCAGGCGTTCGGCGGTTTCGGGCAGGTCCTTGTGATGCTTGGCTTCGTTGGCGCGGGGCTCGGTGGTGATCAGCAGGCCACCGGCCGCGCGCACGGCGCCGTGGCGGTCGGTGCGCAGCTCGAAGCCTTCACCGCGTGGGGCGCCACCGGACGGTCTGGGGTGGGTGAGGTAGCCGAGGTTCAGCGCACTGGCGCCGTGGTCGCTGCGCAGGGCGATGCTGATTTCGCTGGTGGTGTCGTCGATGCGCAGTTCGTTGTTGCGGCTGCCCTTGTATTCCTTGCTCTTGATCGTGGCCAGGGTCTTGAGGTCAGGCAGCTTGTAGTGCGGCATGTTCACGCCGTGGTACAGGCAGCCGGTCACCAACGGCTGGTCGGGGTCGCCTTCGAGGAAGCTGACCAGCACTTCCATGCCGACCCGGGGCAGCTGCAGGCTGGCGATGCCCTGCCCGGCCCAGCCGGAGGCCACGCGCATCCACACGCTGGACTTGTCGTCCGAGCGGCCTTCGCGGTCCCAGAAGAACTGCACCTTGATGCGGCCGTATTCGTCGCAGTAGATCTCTTCGCCGGCCGGGCCGCTGACCACGGCGCGCTGGGTGCCGAGGATGCGTGGCTTGGGGTGCTCGAGGGGTGGGCGGTAGGTGGCGTCCCACGGGGTGGCGCTGAAGAAATTGCGGTAGCCCTGCTGGAAGCCGTCGTACTTGGCGTCGACGTCGCTGGTGATGGCTTCTTCCAGCACCTGGGGCTGGCGGCCCTGGTGCTGCACGTCGGTGAGCAGCCAGAGGTCGTTCCAGGCGGCGTTGGGGTGCGCGCTGAGGGTCAGGAAATGCCCGCTGGCCAGCAACGGCTGGTCGCTGCGCCCTTCGGCCAGGCGGAAGTCGCTGCGGTGGCGCTCCAGGGCGCGGGTGGCCAGGTGCTTGCCGCGGGCGCGGTCGAGGAAGCGCCCGGGGTAGTCGTAGTCTTCGAGCTCGGGCTCGGCGTGGCTGACCGACTCGCCTTCGAGCTGGATCAGCGGTTTCTTGAAGTCGTAGTCGCGGCGGGTGACGCTGCTGGTGCGGGTCTCCACGCGCAGGCCGAAGCGTTTGATCATCGGCGTGTCGGCCACCAGCCCGGCGTCCTGCTGGTAGGCCACCGGGGCCAGCTTGCGGAACACGGTCTGGTCGTCGCCGAACACCAGTTGGTGGCCGTCGGCGCTGTGGCGGAAGTGGTAGTGGATGCCTTCTTCTTCGCACAGGCGCTGGACGAACTGCAGGTTGGACTCGTCGTACTGCACGCAGTACTCACGCTCCGGGTACACGGCGCCCAGCTGGAACTGGTAGGCGTTGGCGAGGATGCCGTGCTCCTCCAGCACCTGGGCGATGATCTTCGGCACGTTCATCTGTTGGAACATGCGCTGGTTGATGCGGTGGGCCAGGTAGGCCAGTTGCGGGCGCAGGGTGACCTGGTAACGGGTCAGGCGCTTGCCGGCCTCGCCTTGCGCGGCGCGGTAGATCAGGCCGTGCAGGCCGCGGCCGTCGTCACCGAGCTGGAGGAACGCGGGCTTGTGCAGCAGGCTTTCCAGGTCCCGCGAGGGGTGCTCGCTGACCAGTTCCAGGTCGATGGCGTACACCTGGCTGATGGCTTCGCTGCCGTCGAAGGCGAGTACCTGGAAGTCGTGCTCCAGGCCGTCGATGTGCAAGCTGAAATGGGTCTGGTCGGCGGCGGCAAACATCCTTGTCCCTCTTTCTTGGGTGGTGGAACGACCTCGGGATCGGGCGCCGCTCATGCGGCGCATCGCGGATAAATCCGCTCCTACAGAGGCAGCGTCGGGCCAATCAGGCGGGCAACCATGGCCTCACAGGTGTGGCACGTTGCAACCGCTGTAGGAGCGGATTTATCCGCGATGCGCCGCACGGGCGGCGCTCGGTCTCATGGGCGATGCAACGCTAGCGTCGATCGCCCAGAGCCCCCAGGCCTTAGCCTGCGACCGGCGCGCGCCAGTCGTCGGAACCGGAAGTACCGGACACTTCGTGGGTCCAGGTGATCTTGCGGTAGGTGAAGTACACGTCTTCCAGGTGGGTGAAGTGGGCGTTGGCCGGGTCCTGGCAGTTGTGCATGTAGTCCTTGATGTCGACGATGATCGCGTCTTCCAAGACGGTGGTGTAGTAGTGCTCTTGGGTGCCCTGGGCCGAGGTGCGGTACCACTTGATCTCGACCTTGGTCATGCGCTCGCCCGAGGTCAGGGCGGCCAGCAGCAGCGGCGAGGCCTTGTCGAAGACCTTGGTGATCTTCACCGGCTTGTGCACGCGCTGGCCGGTCGGTTGGCCGGACTGCGGGTCACGCGGGATGATCACTTCGTGCTCGAAGCCCTGGACCATGACCTGGTCTTCGTGGCCTTCCTGGTAGGTGTTGCCCACCGAGTCGGCGGTGAAGGCGCCGGCAGTGATCAGACCTTGTTTTTCGCCGGTGACGGCCATGTAGGCGGGAGTTGCCATGTGTCGCTCTCCTTGCTTGGAAAATAGTCGCCGGGTGGCAGGAATTTGCCACCTTGGGGCGACTAGGTAATACAAACGGCGTGCCAGTTTTTATTTAGCTATTTAATTCAGCTAGTTACAAAACATGCACATCTATTTGGGTGTTCCTTTCAACTTGAGCCATTCAAAAGTTGCGCAACTTCTTGCGCAGTGGTGGCAAAAAGTTGCGCAGTCGTCTGTACATTACGAATACCAAGGCCTGCATCGAACTATCCACACACTTATCCACATTTGAGTGCGCAACTTCTTGCGCAGTTGACTGAGAAGTCAAAAACCAAAAAACAGTGGAACCAATAGCGTTGTATTGATTGGGCCGGCCTCTTCGCCAGCAAAGCTGGCTCCTACAGGGACCGTGCCAGCCGCAAGAGCGGTGCCGAACCTGTAAGGATCGGCTTGCTGGCGAACCTCCCATACTCGGCATTGTCCCTATGACCGAAGCCACGCTTCATACCGCGACCTTCGCAGGTGGGTTTGCCATCGCGCTTGTGTCATCATGCTCCGACCGCCGGTTAGCCCTCCTAAAGCCTTCTATGAACAGACCCTACGCATTGCTGCTTGCCCTCGCCCTGCTCCAGGGCTGCCAAAGCCTGGCCCCGCAGAAGACGGACGACCAACCGCCCGCCGCCAACGCCGGCAAGAGCGCGGAAAAGCCCGTGGTGTATGGTTCGTTCACGCAAGACACGCTCTACAGCCTGCTGGTGGCCGAGCTGGCCGGCCAGCGCAACCGCTTCGACATCGCCCTGGCCAACTACGCCGACCAGGCGCAGAAAACCCAAGACCCTGGCGTCTCCGAGCGCGCCTACCGCATCGCCGAATACCTCGGCGCCGACGAGCCAGCCCTGGACAGCGCGTTGATCTGGGCCCGCAACGACCCGCAGAACCTCGACGCCCAACGCGCCGCGGCCATCCAGCTGGCCCGCGCTGGGCGCTACGACGACTCCATGGCGTATATGGAGAAAGTGCTGCAGGGCAAGGGCGACACCCACTTCGACTTCCTCGCGCTGTCCGCCGCCGAAACCGACCAGGCCACCCGCGACGGCCTGATGCAGAGCTTCGACCGCCTGTTGGTGAAGTACCCCGACAACGGCCAACTGGTGTTCGGCAAGGCATTGCTGCTGAACCAGGACGACAAGCCCGAACAGGCCCTCGAACTGCTGGAAAGCCACCCGGCACAGAACGGCGAGATCGCCCCGATACTGCTGCGCGCCCGCCTGCTGCAAGGGCTGGACCGCGGCCCGGAGGCGCTGCCGCTGCTGCGCGGGGCGATTCGCGACAACCCCGACGACAAGCGCCTGCACCTGACTTATGCGCGCACCCTGGTCGAGCAGGACCGCATCAACGATGCCAAGGCCGAGTTCGAAAACCTGCTGCAGCAATACCCGGAAGACGACGAGATCCGCTACTCCCTGGCCCTGGTGTGCCTGGAAACCAAGCAATGGGATGAAGCCGAAGGCTATTTGCAGGAAATGGTCGAGCGCGACGCCAACACCGACGCCGCCCACCTGAACCTCGGCCGCATCCGCGAGGAGCGCCACCAACCGGCCGCCGCCCTGCGCGAATACGCCCTGGTCGGCGCGGGCCCGGACTACCTGCCAGCGCAACTGCGCCAGGCCGACATCCTCATCGCCAACGGCCGCAGCGCGGAGGCCTCGCGCCTGCTCGCCGAAGCCCGCGAAGCGCAGCCCGACTACGCCATCCAGCTGTACCTGATCGAGGCCGAAAGCCTGGGCAACAATGGCAAGGAGGCCCAGGCCGCACAGGTGCTGGAGCAGGCGATCAAGCGCTACCCGGACGACCTCAACCTGCTCTACACCCGCGCCATGCTTGCCGAGAAGCGCAACGACCTTTCGCAGATGGAAAAAGACCTGCGCGCCATCATCGCCCGCGAGCCGGACAACGCCATGGCCCTCAATGCCCTGGGCTACACCCTGGCCGATCGCACCACCCGCTACGCAGAAGCCAAAGCCCTGATCGACAAAGCCCACCAACTGACCCCGGACGACCCGGCGGTGCTCGACAGCCTGGGCTGGGTCGCCTACCGCATGGGCAACCTCGACGAGGCCGAGCGCCAACTGCGCCTGGCCTTCGAACGCTTCCCCGACCATGAAGTCGCCGCCCACCTGGGCGAAGTGCTGTGGGCCAACGGCAAGCGCCGCGAAGCCCGCCAGGTCTGGGGCAAGGGCTTCGAGGCCCAACCCGACAGCCCCATCCTGCGCAAGACCCTCCTGCGCCTGACCGGATCCGAGAGCCTGTAAACCATGTTCCTGCGTCATTGCATCACCTTCACCCTTATCGCCCTGCTCGCCGGCTGCGCCGGCTTCGGCAGCAAGGAAGCCGTACAAGGCCAGGGCAACCCGCAACTGTGGCGCCAGCACAAGCAACAGCTGAGCGGCCTCGACGGCTGGCAGATCAGCGGCAAGGTCGGTATCCGCGCGCCCCGCGACTCGGGCAGCGGCACGCTGTTCTGGCTGCAGCGCCAGGACTACTACGACATCCGTCTGGCCGGCCCGCTCGGCCGTGGCGCCGCACGCCTGACCGGCCGCCCCGGCGGGGTGATGCTGGAGGTGGCCAACCAAGGCCGCTTCGAAGCCGACAGCCCTGAAGCCCTGCTGGAAGAACAGCTCGGTTGGCGCCTGCCGGTGTCGCACCTGGTCTGGTGGGTGCGCGGCCTGCCCGCCCCGGACAGCAAGAGCCAGCTCACCCTCGACGGCGACAGCCGCTTGGCCCGCCTCACGCAGGATGGCTGGCAGGTCGAGTACCTCAGCTATATAGAGCAGAACGGCTACTGGCTGCCCGAGCGCCTGAAGCTGCATGGCGAGAACATCGACGTCACCCTGGTGGTCAAGGACTGGCAGCCACGCCAGCTGGGGCATTGAGTCGATGCAAAAGCTGATACTCCCCGCCCCGGCCAAGCTCAACCTGTGGCTGCACATCACTGGCCGCCGCGCCGACGGCTATCACGAGCTGGAAACCGTGTTCCAGTTCCTCGACCACGGCGATGAACTGAGCTTCGCCCTTCGCGAGGACGGCGTGATCCATCTCCACAGCGAAATCGCCGACGTGCCTCACGACAGCAACCTGATCGTGCGCGCCGCGCGCAAGCTCCAGGAACAGTCCGGTTGCACGCTTGGCGCCGACATCTGGCTGCACAAGGTACTGCCCAGGGGCGGCGGCATCGGTGGCGGCAGCTCCGACGCGGCAACCACGCTGCTGGCACTTGCCCACCTGTGGCAACTCGACTGGAACGAGGATCGCCTGGCCGCGCTGGGCCTCTCACTCGGTGCCGACGTGCCGGTGTTCGTGCGTGGCCACGCCGCGTTCGCCCAGGGCGTTGGCGAACAACTGACCCCCGTCGACCCCGCCGAACCCTGGTATGTCGTGCTGGTGCCGCAAGTGTCTGTCAGCACAGCGGAAATTTTTTCGCATCCGGAGTTGACACGTGATTCCCTCCCCCTTAAGATGCGCCCCGTTCCCGAGGGAAACAGTCGAAATGACTGCCAACCGGTAGTAGAGCAACGTTACCCCGAAGTTCGCAATGCGCTGATTTCACTGGGTAAATACACGGAAGCTCGAATGACCGGCACTGGAAGTTGTGTGTTTGGGGCCTTCCCAAGCAAAGCCGAAGCTGATAGAGTTCTGGCCCTTCTTTCAGAGACCCAAACAGGGTTTGTGGCGAAAGGAAGCAATGTTTCGATGTTGCATCGCAAGCTGCAAAGTCTGATCAAGAAGTCGAGTTCATAAGAATTCGCAGCAACAGATACAGGGGCGTCGCCAAGCGGTAAGGCAGCAGGTTTTGATCCTGCCATGCGTTGGTTCGAATCCAGCCGCCCCTGCCATTTCTTATACTCATCCAGGTTACCCTCAGCCTTCAGGTACTGCGCGTGTCCAAGATGATGGTCTTCACGGGGAATGCAAACCCCGATCTGGCTCGGCGTGTCGTACGTCAGCTGCATATTCCACTGGGTGACGTTTCTGTCGGTAAATTCTCCGACGGCGAAATCAGTGCTGAAATCAACGAAAATGTCCGCGGTAAAGACGTCTTCATCATTCAGCCCACCTGTGCCCCAACCAACGACAACCTGATGGAACTGGTCGTGATGGCAGATGCCTTCCGCCGCTCCTCAGCGTCGCGAATCACCGCCGTGATTCCCTACTTCGGATACGCCCGCCAGGACCGCCGTCCGCGTTCGGCACGTGTAGCCATCAGCGCCAAAGTCGTCGCTGACATGCTCACTGTCGTGGGTATCGACCGTGTACTCACCGTCGACCTGCACGCTGACCAGATCCAGGGTTTCTTCGATATCCCCGTCGACAACATCTACGGCTCGCCCGTACTGGTCGACGACATCGAAGACCAGCGTTTCGAGAACCTGATGATCGTTTCCCCGGACATCGGTGGCGTTGTGCGCGCACGCGCCGTCGCCAAGTCCCTGGGTGTCGACCTCGGGATCATCGACAAGCGCCGCGAGAAGGCTAACCACTCCGAGGTGATGCACATCATCGGCGACGTCGAAGGACGCACCTGCATCCTGGTAGACGACATGGTCGACACCGCCGGCACCCTGTGCCACGCGGCCAAGGCCCTGAAAGAACACGGTGCCGCCAAGGTCTACGCCTACTGCACGCACCCTGTCCTGTCGGGCCGCGCGATCGAGAACATCGAGAAGTCGGTACTGGACGAGCTGGTGGTAACCAACACCGTGCCGCTGTCCGCCGCTGCTCAAGCCTGTGACCGTATCCGCCAGCTGGATATCGCACCGGTTGTCGCTGAAGCGGTACGCCGCATCAGCAACGAAGAATCGATCAGCGCGATGTTCCGCTAAGCGGAACACTCGCTGACGAAAAGCGCCCCGCCCCAACACTGGTTGTTGGGGCGGGGCTTTTTTGCCATCCCCGTCTGGCGCTGGTCGCAAACGCCTTTCGGGAGGCTATTTTGGAGAAACAAAATGACTGACTTCATCCTGAACGCCCAAGCGCGTACTGACCTGGGGAAAGGTGCGAGCCGCCGCCTGCGTCACACCGCCAACATCCCTGCCGTTGTCTACGGTGGCGATAAAGAAGCCCAATCCCTGACCATCGTGGCCAAGGAAATCGCCAAGCTGTTCGAAAACGAAGCTGCCTTCAGCCACGTAATCGAACTGAACGTCGATGGCACTAAGCAAAACGTCGTGGTCAAGGCCATGCAGCGTCACCCGGCCAAAGGCTTCATCATGCACGCCGACTTCGTTCGCGTCGTTGCTGGCCAGAAGCTGACCGCCAAGGTTCCAGTTCACTTCGTCGGCGAAGAAGCCCCGATCAAGAAAGGCGGCGAGATCTCGCACGTCGTTTCCGAGATCGAAGTGTCCTGCGAAGCCAAGGACCTGCCTGAGTTCATCGAAGTCGACCTGTCGAAGGCCGAAGTCGGTTCCATCATCCACCTGTCGGACCTGAAAGCTCCGAAAGGCGTAGAGTTCGTTGCTCTGGCCCACGGTGATGACAAAGCTGTTGCCAACGTCCACGCCCCGCGCGTTGCCGCTGAAGCTGCTGAAGGCGCTGCCGAGTAATCCACTCGCACGCCGGCGTTGATCGGGTTACAGTGCCGCGCGCACCGTAACCCACCAACTCCAAGGAAGAGCCCCTGACGTGACCGCCATCCAGTTGATCGTCGGCCTGGGTAACCCCGGCCCCGAATACGAACAGACCCGGCATAACGCAGGGGCTCTTTTCGTTGAACGCCTTGCCAGTGCCCAGCGCGTTTCGCTGACCGCTGACAAGAAGTATTTTGGCCTGACGGCTAAGTTCAGCCATCAAGGCAACGATGTTCGTTTGCTGATCCCCACCACCTACATGAACCGTAGCGGCCAGTCCGTGGCGGCTCTGGCCAATTTCTTCCGCATCAAGCCGGAAGCGATCCTGGTGGCCCACGACGAACTCGACCTGCCCCCCGGCGTCGCCAAGCTCAAGAAGGGCGGCGGCCATGGCGGGCACAACGGCCTGCGCGACATCATCGCGCAGCTCGGCAACCAGAACGACTTCCACCGCCTGCGGCTTGGCATCGGCCACCCGGGCGACGCCAAACTGGTCTCCAACTTCGTCCTGGGTCGCGCGCCGCGCGCCGAGCAGGAGAAGCTCGACGCCAGCATCGATTTTGCCCTCGGCGTGATGCCCGACGTGCTTGCCGGCGACTTTGCCAAGGCGATGCGCGAACTGCACAGCCAGAAGGCCTGACACTTTAGAAAGGGGAATACCCATGGGTTTCAATTGCGGCATCGTCGGCCTGCCCAACGTCGGCAAGTCCACCCTGTTCAACGCCCTGACCAAGTCTGGCATCGCGGCGGAGAACTTCCCCTTCTGCACCATCGAGCCGAACAGCGGCATCGTGCCGATGCCCGACGCGCGCCTGAACGCGCTGGCCGAGATCGTCAAGCCGAACCGCATCCTCCCCACCACCATGGAATTCGTCGACATCGCCGGCCTGGTCGCTGGTGCCTCGAAGGGTGAAGGCCTGGGCAACAAGTTCCTCGCCAACATCCGCGAGACCGACGCCATCGCCCACGTGGTGCGCTGCTTCGAAGACGAGAACGTGATCCACGTCTCCAACAGCGTCGACCCCAAGCGCGACATCGAGATCATCGACCTGGAGCTGATCTTCGCCGACCTCGACAGCTGCGAGAAACAACTGCAGAAGGTCGCACGCAACGCCAAGGGCGGTGACAAGGATGCCCTGGCACAGAAGGCCATCCTGGAAAAACTGATCCCGCACTTCACCGAAGGCAAGCCGGCGCGCAGCCTGATGAAAAACATGGCTGACGACGAGAAGGCCGTGATTCGTGGCTTCCACCTGCTGACCAGCAAGCCGGTGATGTACATCGCCAACGTTGCCGAAGACGGCTTCGACAACAACCCGCACCTGGACGTGGTCAAGGCCATCGCCGAGGAAGAAGGCGCGGTGGTGGTGCCGGTGTGCAACAAGATCGAAGCCGAAATCGCCGAGCTGGACGAAGGCGAAGAGAAGGACATGTTCCTCGAGGCCCTGGGCCTGGAAGAGCCGGGCCTGAACCGCGTGATCCGCGCCGGCTACGAGCTGCTGAACCTGCAAACGTACTTCACTGCCGGCGTGCAGGAAGTGCGAGCCTGGACCGTGCGCGTAGGCGCCACCGCCCCCCAGGCCGCTGGGGTGATCCACACCGACTTCGAAAAAGGCTTCATCCGCGCCGAAGTAGTAGCCTATGACGACTTCATCCAGTTCAAGGGTGAAGGCGGTGCCAAGGAAGCCGGCAAGTGGCGCCTGGAAGGCAAGGACTACATCGTCAAAGATGGCGACGTGATGCACTTCCGCTTCAACGTCTAAGTCATCAGGCTTCGATGAGAGAAACCCCTTGAGCGTTCGCGCTCAAGGGGTTTTCTTGTTTCTGCGGCTTAGGTGAGCTTTTCGCTGACTGACTGCCAGCAGATTTGCATTTATCGCCCTCCACGGCCCGGTCCAGGCTAGATACTTTTGCGCAGACAGGACTCGCTCATGAAGCACACTCGCCCCCAGGCTATCCCCACCGTGCAGGTGGACACCAACGAAGTGATCGTCACCGAATGGCGCTTCGCTCCGGGCGCCGAGACCGGGCGTCATCTGCATGGCCATGACTATGTGGTGGTGCCGATGACCGATGGCACCTTGCTGCTGGAAACGCCGGACGGCGAAAAACGGGCAGTACTGGTGGCGGGCCAGAGTTACTTCCGCAAGGCGGGGGTCGAGCACAACGTGATCAATGCCAGTGACCACGAGATCGTGTTCATTGAGACCGAGTTGAAGTAGCCCATCAGTTTATCTGTGCGGGCCGGTTCGCCGGCAAGCCGGCTCCTACAGGGTCGGCGCCCTACCTTCACCCCGAAGCACTGCCTCGAAACCCGATGGACCTGACCACTGCCGGTCAACCGTCGGGACAAATGGGTCCGGACCTTGGCCGGCCTGTTTATCGGAGGCAACACATGAGCTCGCGCATCTGGCTGCTGGCCCTGGCGATCTGGTCCGCGACACCCGCGAATGGCGCATTGAAGCTGGCGCGGTGACCGCTCACCGCGCCCGTGAAAACGTTACTTGGCCAGCTTGCTGTAGCTGGTCATCAGGTTGCGATAGTCGGGGATATGGTTGGAGAACAGCGTGCCCAGCCCCTCGATGTCGTTGCGCCAGTCACGGTGCAGTTCGCAGGCCACGCCGAACCAGGTCATCAGTTGTGCGCCCGCGGCCTCCATGCGCCGCCAGGCCGAGTCGCGGGTCAGCTCGTTGAAGGTGCCGGAGGCATCGGTGACGACGAACACGTCGAAACCCTCCTCCAACGCCGACAACGCCGGGAAGGCCACGCACACCTCGGTGACCACCCCGGCGATGATCAACTGCTTCTTGCCGGTGGCCTTCACCGCCTTGACGAAGTCCTCGTTATCCCAGGCGTTGATGTTTCCGGGGCGGGCGATGTAGGGCGCATCGGGGAACTGTTCCTTGAGCTCGGGTACCAGCGGGCCGTTGGGGCCGGTCTCGAAACTGGTGGTGAGGATGGTCGGCAGCTTGAAGTACCTGGCCAGGTCAGAAAGCGCCAACACGTTGTTCTTGAAGCGGTCGGGGTCGATGTCGCGCACCAGCGACAGCAGGCCGGCCTGGTGGTCGACCAGCAGGACTGCAGCGTTGTTCTTGTCCAGGCGGTTGTAATGAAAAGCCATGACCGAACTCCTTGCTTCAAAGGTAGGGAGTTTCAGCGTAGGCAAACACGGTGATCAGGGCCGACCGTCAGTCGGCTGTGCGCCAGCCGGCCTGGCACAACCTCTGTAGGAGCGGCTTCAGCCGCGATACAGGCACCGCGGTGCCAGGCATCCGCTTCGCGGATGATCGCGGCTGAAGCCGCTCCTACAGAAGGCGCCGTCTCCTGGGGAGAAACCGCCCACACATTGGTTCAGGATTTCCTGAACTGATTATTTGTCCACAGCGATTTTTCCCCTCGCCCGCCCCCACCAGAATCGCTTCACCAACAATCACAATAAACCGTGAGGCCACTTCCGTGGACCAGACACTCCAGGTACGGCAGGCCGCCGCCGACCTCGTCGCCGCCTTCGCCAGCAACGACACCGCCCGTTACTTCGCCTGCTTCAGCGAAGACGCCACCTTTCTCTTCCACACCGTGCCGCAACCGCTGCTGTCGCGCCGCGCCTATGAAGACCTCTGGGCCAGTTGGCAGGCGGACGGCTTCGCCGTGCTCGGCTGTGAGTCCAGCAACGCCCAGGTGAGCCTGCAAGGCGACGTGGCGATCTTCATGCACGATGTGGCCACGCGCCTGCGAGTCGCCGCTGAAGTGCTTGACCTGAACGAGCGCGAAACCATCGTCTTGCGCCTGCACGGCGAACGCTGGCTGGCCTGCCACGAGCACCTGTCGGTCGTCGCGCCGAGCTGATCACTTTCAAGCGGCCCTGCCGCACTGCCATCGCACCCACAACAAGGCCGCCCGACGGCCGACAACATTCGCGCTGGAGCCTCACCATGAGCCACTCGACCGGTATCGAGACCAATGGCGTCGAACAGATCCCCGACGATCAACGCGACGCCTCCCCGCTTGACCTGTTCCGCCTGATCTTCGGCGGCGCCAACACCTTCGCCACCGCCGTGCTGGGCAGCTTCCCGGTACTGTTCGGGCTGTCGTTCCAGGCCGGGGTCTTAGCGATCCTGCTTGGGGTCGGCATCGGCGCCGTGATCCTCGCGCCGATGGGCCTGTTCGGCGCGCTCAACGGCACCAACAACGCGGTTTCGTCCGGCGCGCACTTCGGCGTGCACGGGCGCATCGTCGGTTCGTTCCTGTCGCTGCTCACTGCCGTGGCGTTCTTCTCGCTGTCGGTGTGGAGCTCGGGCGATGCCCTGGTCGGCGGCGCCAAGCGCCTGGTCGGCCTGCCGGAAACCGACCTCACCCTGGGCCTGGCCTACGGCCTGTTCGCGGTGCTGGTGCTGGTGGTGTGCATCTTTGGTTTCCGCTTCATGCTGTGGGTCAACAAGATCGCGGTGTG
Organism: Pseudomonas entomophila; assembly: GCF_023277925.1. Classification (NCBI taxonomy): domain Bacteria; kingdom Pseudomonadati; phylum Pseudomonadota; class Gammaproteobacteria; order Pseudomonadales; family Pseudomonadaceae; genus Pseudomonas; species Pseudomonas entomophila. Next base: position 5,267,482 of record NZ_CP063832.1, on the reverse strand, counting down.
GGCCTCGAGCCTGCTGTTCCTGCTGGGCATCTTCGCCTTCGCCGGGCGCTTCGACGCAGGCTACGCCGGCAGCGTCAACCTCGGCCAGGCCGGTTTCTGGGCGGCGTTCGTCGGCGCGGCGATCCTGGCCATGAGCAACCCGGTGTCGTTCGGCGCCTTCCTCGGCGACTGGTCGCGCTACATTCCGCGCGAAACGCCCAAGGCGCGCATCATGCTGGCGGTGATCCTCGCCCAGGCCGCCACGCTGATCCCGTTCCTGTTCGGTTTGTGCACCGCCACCCTAGTGGCCAGCCAGGCGCCAGACTACATCGCCGCCAACAACTACGTCGGCGGCCTGCTGGCGATCTCGCCGGGCTGGTTCTTCCTGCCGGTGTGCCTGATCGCGGTGATCGGCGGCATGTCCACCGGCACCACGGCGCTGTACGGCACCGGCCTGGACATGTCCAGCGTGTTCCCGCGCCTGCTCAGCCGCGCCGCCGCCACCCTGCTGATCGGCGTGCTGGCCATCGGCTTCATCTTCGTCGGCCGCTTCACCTTCAACCTGGTGCAGAGCGTGTCGACCTTCGCCGTGCTGATCATCACCTGCACCAGCCCGTGGATGGTGATCATGATCCTCGGCCTGATCACCCGCCGCGGCTTCTACCACGCCGACGACCTGCAGGTGTTCACCCGCGGCCAGCAAGGCGGCCACTACTGGTTCGACCGCGGCTGGAACTGGCGCGGCATGGGCGCGTGGATCCCCAGCGCGGTGGTTGGCCTGTGCTTCGTCAACCTGCCCGGTCAGTTCGTCGGCCCACTGGGCGAGCTGGCCGGCGGCATCGACCTGAGCCTGCCGGTGACCCTGGGTATCGCCGCCGTGCTGTACCTGGTCCTGCTCAACCTGTTCCCTGAACCCACTGGCGTGTATGGCCCCCGGGGCCCGCGCTGGGTGCGCTGCAAAAGCACACCCGTGAAGCCCGTGACCACCGCCGAAATGGCCTGACTGGAATCCAACCATGACCACACCTCACTACATCGACGGCCGCTGGGTCGAAGGCCAGGGCAGCGACTGCATCGTTGTCCACAACCCGTCCGAAGGCCAGCCGTTCGCCGAACTGATGGCCGCCAGCGCCACCCAGGTCGACCAGGCCGTGGCCGCCGCACGCCGCGCCCTGGCGCCCTGGAAGACGGTCAGTGCCGCCGAGCGCGCCACTTACCTGCGCGGCTTCGCCGAGCAGCTGGGCCAACGCCGCGACGAACTGATCGCCCTGCAGATGCGCAACAACGGCAAGCCGCGCCACGAGGCCGAAATCGACCTGGACGACGCGATCGCCACCTTCGCCTACTACGCCAACCTGGCCGAGCAATTGCCGGCGAAAAACCGTGACGTGCCCCTGGCCGCCCCGGGCTTCACCGCCCGCACCCGCCTGGAGCCAGTAGGCGTGGTCGGCCTGATCGTGCCGTGGAACTTCCCACTGGTGACCAGCGCCTGGAAGCTCGCCCCGGCCCTCGCGGCAGGCTGCACCGTGGTGCTCAAGCCCTCCGAGGTCACCCCACTGATCGAGCAGGCCTACGGCCAGATCGCCGAGCACCTGGGCCTGCCGGCCGGCGTGCTGAACATCGTCAACGGCAAGGCCGAGACCGGCGCCGCCCTGAGCGGCCATAACGGCCTGGACAAGCTGTCGTTCACCGGTAGCAATGGCGTCGGCAGCCAGGTGATGCGCGCCGCGGCGGCCCAGTGCCGGCCGGTGACGCTGGAGCTGGGCGGCAAATCGGCCATCGTGGTGTTCGACGATTGCGATGTCGACCAGGCGGTGGAGTGGATCGTCGCCGGCATTACCTGGAACGCCGGGCAGATGTGCTCGGCCACCTCGCGGCTGCTGGTGCAGGACGGCATCGCCGCTTCGCTGCTGCCGCGCTTGCAGGCGGCGCTGGAGGCGTTGCGTGTGGGCAACCCGCTCACTGAAGAAGTGGACATGGGGCCGCTGACCAGCCAGGCGCAGTGGCTCAAGGTAGCCGGCTATTTCGCCACCGCACGCGAGGAAGGCCTCAAGTGCCTGGCCGGTGGCAAGGCGCTAGACCGTGATGGCTGGTTCGTCAGCCCAACGCTGTATGTGGATGTGCCCGAGAGCAGCCGACTGTGGGGCGAGGAAATCTTCGGGCCGGTGCTGTGCGCACGGCGCTTCAGCACCGAAGCCGAAGCCATCACCCAAGCCAACGACAGCCGCTTCGGGCTTGTAGCCACCGTCTGCTCCGCCGACCTGGAACGCGCCGAGCGCGTGGCCGATGCGCTGGAGGTCGGGCATGTGTGGATCAACTCGGTGCAGGCGGTGTTCGTCGAGACCTCGTGGGGCGGGACCAAGGGCAGCGGCATTGGCCGCGAGCTCGGACCGTGGGGGCTTTCGGGGTATCAATCGGTGAAACATGTGACGCGGTGCCTGGGCTGACGACGTAATCTCGTCTTTGCCCGTTCCGGCCCATTCGCCGGCAAGGCCGGCTCCTACAGGAGGCCCGGCCTGCCGGCGAATGGTGTCACGCCGGTTCGTCGGCCGGTCGCCCGTTCTCCTGCACCAGCACCATGCTCTGCGGCGAGGACAGGGCAATGCCCTCGTCGCGCAAGCGCCCGAGGATGGTGAACAGCAGGTCGCTGCGGGTGCTCGACACCTGCCGAGGCGAGGCCACGTAGCCGCTCACCCCGATCACCATGCCACTGCTGGTCAGGTCCTTGAAGGTCACCGACGTGGCCGGCGCATCGAGGATCGACTCATGCTCCTTGTACGCCGCCAGCAGCACCTCGCGCACTTTCGCCGGGTCCGTCTCCAGCGGCAGCGTCAAGGTGATGCTGACCACCCCGAGGGCGTTGGCCATGGTCACGTTGCGCACGTTCTGCGAGATGAACTGCGAGTTGGGCACGATCACCGTCGAGCGGTCGGACATCTGGATCTCGGTGGCGCGCACGTTGATCCGGCGAATATCACCTTCGACACCGGCCAGGCTGACCCAGTCGCCCACCTTCACCGGGCGTTCGGTGAGCAGGATCAGGCCGGAAATGAAGTTCTGCACGATCTGCTGCAAGCCGAAACCGATACCCACCGACAGCGCACTGACCACCCAGGTCAGGCTGGTCAGGTTGATGTGCAGGGTGGACATCACCAGCATGGCCAGGAACAGGAAACCGAGGTAGCCCACCAGGGTCACCAGCGAGGCGCGCATGCCGGCGTCCATGTCGGTTTCCGGCAGCAGGCGCTCGCTCAGCCAGCGCTTGACCACGCGGATGGCGAACCAGCCACCGAGGAAGATCGCCACCGCCAGGAAGATGTCCTGGGGCACGATGTTCAGGTTACCCAGCACCTTGCCGCCGGTGCCGTCCCAGTCCGCCAGGCTCAGCAGCAGCTCGCCCGGGCTGGTGCCCGAAGGCATGAACACCAGCAGCGCGGCGGCGAACAGCAGCAGCGTGCGGCCGATCCCCGCCAGCACCGTGCTGGCCTGGGCCTGGTGCCGTTGCTGCAGGCCCAGGGCCGAGGCCAGTGCCAGGCCACCCGGCTGGCGAGGGGATAGCAACGTTTCGCACAGGTCGCCGAACACCGTGACCAGCAGGTAGGCGCAGGTCACCACCACGCTGATCCACAGCAGCTTGGCGGTGAGGAAGTACGCCAGCGTCAGGTAGCCGGCAAGCAGGGTGAGCAGGATCGCCACCACCCACAGCACGATCACGAACGGGATCAGCCCGGCCAGCCCTTTCGGGCGCTCCAGGTCGTGCAGGCGATGGGCGCGGCGGTAGCGCAGCAGGGCCACGACGAACAGCAGCGACACCACCAGCGCGGTCACGCCGTTGGTGGCCAGGGTCAGGGCCAGGCTGGTACCGATCACGCTGTTGATGCGCTCCTGGGTGAGCAGCACCATCAGCGCCAGGGCCAATACCTTGGGGAACCAGCCCAGGGCGCTGGCCACTTCGTCGGCGATTGGCGGCAGGCGCCAGGACGGACGCTGCAGCATCAGCATGGCGCGGCCCAGGCCGGAGATGAAGGCGCTGAACACCACCAGGGCGAGGATGTGATTGGTCAGGCTGGCGAGGTCAGGGCCCAGGTCGGCGCTGCTTTCCAGGCCCCAGCGCAGCAGCGACACCGAGCCGGAGATGGTGCCCAGAGTCGCCAGGCTGACACTCAGCGCCAGGGCACTGCGGCGCAGGCGGCCTTCGGGCAACCAGCGGATCATCGCGTCGGCCAGCAACCGCTCGAGCACCCGGCGCACCAGGGTCCAGACCAGCACAGCTGCGACCAGGGCAGTGATGAACCACCAGCGGTGCTCGGCGCTGAAGGCGCTGGCCATGGCGTCCGACGCCTCGCCGCGCAGATCGCGCAGGCGCGCCACGTCGTCGTCGGTGGGGCGGATCAGGCTCGACCAGAACGCCGGGCTCAGCGGGCTGGCGGCGCGGCTGGTGATCTGCGAGTTGAACAGGCTGCGGCGCAGGTTGACGATCTGGGTGGACAGGTCACGGGCCGATTGGGCCAGCGTGGTGGCCTCCTTCTGCTCGGCGAGCACCGCGTTCTTCTCGTCGGTGAGCTGCTTGCGCTGGCGGGTCAGGCTCTGCGCTTCTTCCGGCATCTGCGGCCCAAGCACGTTGAGCTGGTCGTCCAGGCGCTGCACGTCGGCGGTGCGCTGGGTGACCAGCACATCGGCCTGGCGCTGCACCTGCAGGGCCGACTGGCGCAACTGTGCGAGCAGGTCGTCGTTGGCGTTGCTGGTGACGCCCTGGCGGATCTGGTCGAGCCGTTCGCTCAACGCTTCCAGCCCGGCGTTTTCGTCCAGCACCTGCTGCTCGGCCACGGCCAGGCGCGATACCGGCGTGGCCGGCTGGGCCCAGGCCGGTACGGCCAGGCACAACAGCAGGGCCAGAAGCCCTGCATAAAATCGGTCAAGGCTGACACGCCTCATCGAATGTTCCTCTATACAACTCGACAGGGCGTGAATTCTACGCGGTCCGAGCGCTCAGGAGAGTGCCGTTTCTCGGTCCAACAACTGCTGTTTGCGTTCAATGCCCCAGCGGTAGCCGCTGAGGTCACCGTCACGGCGCACCACCCGGTGGCAGGGGATGGCCACGGCGATGTGGTTGGCCGCGCAAGCCTGGGCCACCGCCCTGAACGCCTTGGGCGCGCCGATGCGCTCGGCGATGTCGGTGTAGCTCACCCGGGTGCCCGCCGGCACCTCGCGCAACGCCTGCCAAACCCGCTCCTGGAAGGCCGTGCCCTGCACGTCCAGTGGCAGGGCCAGGCCCAGCGCCGGGGCTTCGACGAAACCCACCACTTCGGCGACCAGCCGTTCGAACCCGGCATCGCCGCCGATCAATCGCGCCTTGGGGAACTGCTCCTGCAGCTCGTCGAGCAATGGCTCGGGTTCGTCGCCCAGCAGGATCGCGCAGATACCACGCTGGCTTTGGGCAACCAGGATCGCCCCCAGCGAACACTGGCCCAGGGCGAAGTGGATGGTCGCGCCCTCCCCGCCCGCACGGTACTCACGGGGGCGCATGCCCAGGCGTTCACCGGCACTTTCGTAGAAGCGGCTGTTGGAGTTGTAGCCGGCATCGTAAATGGCTTCGGTGACACTGGGCGCATTTTCCAGACGCTCGCGCAGGCGCCGGGCGCGGAACGCCGAGGCATAGGCCTTGGGTGTCAGGCCGGTTTCGGCCTTGAACAGGCGATGCAGGTGGAAGGGGCTGAGGTTCAACGCCGCGCCTAGCTGGTCGAGGCTGGGCGCGGGGTCGCTGGCCTCGATCAGGCGGCAGGCGCGGGCCACCAGGTCGCTGCGGCGCACGGCCTGGTTTATGCCCGCGCAGCGTTTGCAGGCGCGGTAGCCGGCGGCTTCGGCCTGGGCGGCGTCGGTGAAGAACTCGACATTCTCGCGCTTGGCCAGGCGCGACTTGCAGGCAGGCTGGCAATACACCCCGGTGGTGCGCACGGCGTAGACGAAATGGCCGGTGGCGGCGGCGTCGCGCGATTGCACGGCGTGCCAGCGGGCGGCTTCGGTGGTGTAGGTCGGGACGGGGTTCATGGCGTCTCTCCAGGCGTGGATCGGTTCAGCCTGACAGCTGTGGCTGGCACGATCACTCCGATTCTTGCAGGTAATTCATCAGGTGCCATCCAAACACCCTCATCGTCAAACACCCGCACGCTCCCTGTAGGAGCCGGCTTTGCCGGCGAATGGGCCGCCACAGCCGGTACGAAAACAACGGCCTTGCGCTGCCTGCACAGGCCCAATCGCCGGCAAAGCCGGCTCCTACAGGGAATACGCCGGTCAATCAGGCCCGCCACAGGTACCAGGCCGCTACCGTACGATAAGGGCTCCAGGCTTGCCCCAGCGCGCGCATCCGCGCTGGTGTCGGTGCCTTTTCCAGCCCTTTCATCCGGCGATAGCCCTCACGCACGCCAAAGTCATCCACCGGCAGAATGTCCGAACGCTCCAGGCTGTAGATCAGCAGCATCTCCACCGTCCAACGCCCGACCCCGCGCAAACTCACCAGACGTTCGATCAACCCGTCATCCGACAGCAGCAAGGCCTCTGCCCGACTGGGTATGACACCCGCCAGATGCGCCTGGGCGATGCCATGGAGCGTCGCGGTCTTGCTCGCGGAAAACCCGCAGGCCCGCATCCTCTCGGGGCTGACCGCCAGCAACTGTTCCGGCGTAGGGAATGCTGTTTCGGGAAACAGCGCCAGCAATCGCCCGAGGATCGCCTCCGCCGCCCGTGCATGCAATTGCTGGTAGGCGATCGCCCTGACCAGCGTCTCGTAGGGCTCGCGACCGGGCGTGGCCTGGTGCAGACAAGGGCCGGTGACGGCGATATGGCGCGCCCAGTCCGGGTCCTGGCCAGCCAGGTACTTGGTGGCCGCGTCAAAGGCCTGGGGCGAAAGGTCGGCAAGGATCATCAGCGCGGCTCAAACACGGTTGAACCTCCATCCTAGACCAACCGCTACACGATGAAACGACCCTTCTTGCGTCCAACTGTAGGAGCCGGCTTTGCCGGCGAATGGGCCGGCGCAGTCAGCACAAGCCGCTCAGTCCACCACCGCCTGCAACTTGCCCGCCCGCCGATACGCCTGCCGCGCGAAGCACACGAACAACCCCGCCATCAGCGCCAGCGCCATGGGCAGGCCATGGGGCGCTACATCCATCGCCGCGCCGCTGACCAGCGGCCCGACCAGGCTACCCACGCCCCAGAGCAATCCGACGCTGGCATTGGCCGTGACCAGGTCCTGCCCCTTGAAGCGCTGCCCGATCAGCACCAGCGCCAGGGTGTAGATCCCCCCCGCCACCGCGCCCAGCACCACCAGCAACGGCCACAACAGCCAGGTCATCTGCAGCAGCCACGGCAGGGCGATACCGATGCCCATCGCGACCAGCCCGCATACCAGGTGCAGGCCGGTGCGCTCGACCCGGTCGGCCAGCCAGCCCAGCGGCAGCTGGAAAATCATGTCCCCGGCAAACACCACGGTCACCATCAATGCCGCCACCCCCACGGCGAAACCATGGCTGCTGGCGTATACCGGCAACAGCGACAGCACCACGGCATCGAAGAACGAGAAGAACAGCACCGCCACGCACAGCGCTGGGGCGACGCGGAAGAAGCCGGCCAGGCCGAAGCTCTTCTCGCCCTCATCGCCGTGCTCGACGTGGTCGTTGGGTACGGTGAACAGGATGCACAGCAGGGCCAGCCCATAGCAGGCAGTGACCACGGCGGTCAGCCACGGGCTGTCGGCACCGAGCAGCGCCAGCAGCGCCGGGCCGAGGACCTGGAAGCCGGTGAAGCTGGTGGCGTACAGGGCCATGATCTTGCCGCGGTTGTGGTCCGGGCACAGCTCGTTGACCCACGACTCGCCGAGGATGATCGCGATGCCCATGCCGATGCCCAGCCCCAGCCGCAGCAGCGCCAGCCACAACATCGAGTCGAAGGCCCATTCCAGCAAGGCGATGCTCAGGGTGCACAGGCTGAAACTGAGCAGATAGATGACGCGCCGGGTCAGGTGCTTGCAGCAGGCATCTACCATGAATGCCGAGAGCATCATGCCTGCCGCCGGGATCGCCGACAGGATGCCGATCTCCAGTGTCCCCGCCCCCGCCTCGTGCAGGCGCAACGACACCAGCGGCAGGCTCGCCCCGAGGCTGAAACCGACCACCGACACGGCGAACAACAGGCCCGCCAGCAAACGCATGTTCATGTACCACTCCTTGCAAGCCGGCGCGCAGGGGCTGTGGCCCTGGCCGACTGGAAAATCCACTGAAAAATGTTCGAACGCAGGCGCCCGCAGTCACGCCTGGGAGGCGCTGGACGCAAGGGCGCGGATCAGTTCAGGGCAAGGTGTGGCGAGAAAGTGAAGGCGAACAGCACGCTGCGCCGACGCTTGAGCACCGTGTCGCTCGGCCACGCACGGCGCGCTGTCGGAGCGACAGGCTGGCGGTGTGGATGAGCACTACGGTTCATTGCATCGACTACGCAGGTAAAGAGGAGGCGGCACTCTAGGCCATCGATGAACGGCACGTCAATCGTTCGCCGGCGCCTACCGAGATCACTGTGGGAGCGGCTTCAGCCGCGATGCAGGCATCGCGGTGCCTGGCACCCGCTTTGCGGGTGATCGCGGCTGAAGCCGCTCCTACAGAGGTCACCGCAGAGCAATGCGGCGGCGCCCCCATCAACGCTTGCCAGTGGACGGCAGGAACACCGCCAGCAACCCGAACAACGGCAGGAACGAGCACACCCCATACACGTATTCGATCCCGCGCAGGTCGGCCAGGTACCCCAGCAATGCCGCGCCGATCCCGCCAAAGCCGAACATCAACCCGAAGAAGATCCCGGCGATCATCCCCACATTGCCCGGCACCAGCTCCTGGGCATACACCACGATGGCCGAGAACGCCGAGGCGAGGATGAAGCCGATCACCACGCTGAGCACGGTGGTCCAGAACAGGTCGGCATAGGGCAGCGCCAAGGTGAACGGCGCCACGCCCAGGATCGAGAACCAGATCACCGCCTTGCGCCCGATGCGGTCACCGATCGGCCCACCAAAGAAGGTGCCGGCCGCCACCGCGCCGAGGAACAGGAACAGGTGCAATTGCGAGCTGGCCACCGACAGTTGGAACTTCTCGATCAGGTAGAACGTGAAGTAGCTGGTGAAACTGGCCATGTAGAAGTACTTGGAGAATACCAGCAACCCCAGCACCACCAGCGCCAGCATCACCCGCTGGCGCGAGATGCCATGGGTGGCCTGCGCCGCCTTGCGCGCCTTGAACTGGTTGAGGTGGTCCTTGTACCAGCGGCGCAGCATCAGGGTGACGGCGAAGAAGAACAGCCCGGCCATCCCGAACCAGGCCACGTGAGTCTGCCCGAACGGAATGACGATGGCCGCCGCCAGCAGCGGGCCGAACGCGGAACCGGCGTTGCCACCAACCTGGAAGCTCGACTGAGCCAGGCCGAAACGCCCGCCCGAGGCCAGGCGGGCGATGCGCGAGGTCTCCGGGTGGAAGGTCGACGACCCGATCCCCACCAGCGCCGAAGCCAGCAGGATCATCGGGAAGCTGCCGACGAAGGCCAGCATCACGATCCCCACCAGGGTGCACAGGGTGCCCAAGGGCAGCAGGTTGGGCGTCGGTCGTTTGTCGGTGAAGAAACCGACCCACGGCTGCAGCAACGAGGCCGTCACCTGAAAGGTCAGGGTGATCAGGCCGATCTGGGCGAAGCTCAGGCCATAGTTGGCCTTGAGCATCGGGTAGATCGCTGGCAGCACCGACTGGATCAGGTCGTTGATCAGGTGCGCCAGGGCGCAGAAACCGATGATGCGCATCACCAGCGGGCTCGCCTGGCTTGCCGGGCTGCTCGCGCTGGAACTCTGGGTATTGCTGATGGCCATGGGCTGGATTTCCGTCCGCAGGTTGGGATCCGATTATCGTGAAACAAATAGATACGAAGCTACCTTTTTATTTACCCCTTCCGTACATCTCGCACGCACTTGTAAATAATTCTCAATATAATTAGCATCATTTGCCTCCCTCCCGTAAACGCTGGGCCAAACCGCCCCGCCCTTGCGAGCAGCCCGATCCCATGACCCCGATGCCCGCCTTGCACCCCACGCCCGATCCCGAGCAGGAAGCACTGGACTGGTTCTCCCGCCTGCGCCAGCCCGGTTGCGACGAGGCTCTGCGCCAGGCGTTCGGCAAGTGGTGCCAGGACCCGCTGAACGCGCGCGCCTATGCGCAACTGGAAGCTTACTGGCAGCAGCTACAGGCCCCGGTGACGCCACCACGCCCGCAGGTCGTCGAAGTTCGCCGCGGCCGTGCCGGCATATGGCTGGCTGCTTTGTTCCTGGCGCTGCTGAGTGCGCTGGCCGTTCTCTACTGGCCGCTGCTGCAACGCCTGGCCAGCGAAGTGCATACCGACGTCGGCGAGCGCCGCGGCGTGCGCCTGGCCGACGGCTCGACGTTGCACCTGGACAGCGCCAGCGCGATGAATGTCGACCTGCGCGGGCGTACCCGCCTGCTGCAACTGGTACAGGGCCAGGTCTACCTGGAAGTGATGCTCGATGGGCGGGCCATGGAGGTGCAGGTCGGCGACACCCGGATCCAGGTGTTCGGCACCCGCCTGCAGATCGCCCGCCACAGTACCCACGATGAACTGACAGTGCTGAGCGGCAAGGCCATCGTCCTGCAAGGTGGCGACCAGCGCATGGTCAACGCCGGTGAGCGGGTCACCTTCAGCGACCAGCGGATCAATCCGGTCGAAAAGATCACCATCAAGTCCGCCGATGCCTGGCGCGGCGGTCGACTGCCGGCCAGCGACATGCCACTGCGGGAAGTGGTGGAGCGCCTGGCAGGCTATCAAGGGTTGCGCGTCTGGTGGCAGGACGAACAGGCCGCGTATCGTCGCGTGAGCGGTGAGTTCGATCTGGATCACGCGGGCCAGAGCCTGGACACGCTGGCTGCCGGGCAGCAACTGCGCCTGTACCGCGTGCTGAGCCACTGGCTGATCGTGCGCTGAACCGGGCTTTCCGGCTAAGCGTTTGAAAGGTTGGAAATTTTTTTTGAAATCAGTGTTGACAGGATCGTGTTTCGAGCTAATAATGCGCGCCAAGTTGGCTACATAGCTCAGTTGGTTAGAGCATAGCATTCATAATGCTGGGGTCCGGGGTTCAAGTCCCTGTGTAGCCACCACCTTTTAAAAGGGCTTATCGAAAGATAAGCCCTTTTTCTTTGCCTGCGAAAAAGCAGCCACCCTCGACTACTTCACCCCCGCCACCGCCACAGCCAACCCGAGGCCGATCAACGCCACCCCGATCAAACGGTCCACGATCACCTGCCGCTCGATCATCGCCTTGCGCAACCCCACGCTGGAGAAGAACACCGCCACCAGGCTGAACCAGGCCCAGTGAGCGAACGACATGAACGCGCCATAGGCAAAATCCACGGTCAGCGGGCTGCCCGGCTGCACCACCTGGGTGTACGCGCTGACCACGAAGAGCATGGTCTTGGGGTTCAGGGCATTGGTCATGAAGCCGGTGCGCAACGCGACCAGCGCGCTTGCGTGGCTACCCGTCGCCTGCCCATCGAAGCTGATGCGCGTGTTATTGGTCAGTGACTTGTAGCCCAGGTAGACCAGGTAACCCGCCCCCACCACCTTCATCACCAGGAATAGCGCCGGGCTCTGGCTGATGACCACGGCAATGCCGAGCACGGTGTACAGCACATGCACCTGCACGCCCAGGGCGATCCCCATGGCGGCGGCCAGCCCGGCCTTGCGGCCCTGGGCGTAACTGCTGCGGGTGACCATGGCGAAGTCGGCACCCGGGCTGATGACAGCCAGCACGGTGAATAGGGCGACGGCGATGAGTTCATTCACGAAAGCGTCCTCGATAGGCGATGAAAATTCACTTGCGGCGTGATTATCGAGGCACTTCAAATCAGTAAAAATCGATTTATAGTGAGGTAAATACGCTAGTTTTCCTCACAGGTTTGGACCGCGCGCCAACCTGTAGGAGCCGGCCTTGCCGGCGAACAGGCCAGAACGGACAACACCCGCCCATGAAACTGCCCCCACTCAACGCCCTGCGCTACTTCGACATCGCCGCCGAAACCGAAAGCTTCGTGCGCGCCGCCGAACACCTGCACGTCACCCACGGCGCCGTCAGCCGCCAGGTACGCCTGCTTGAAGAAAGCCTCGGCGTGGAACTGTTTGATCGGCGTAACCGGGCCATTTTCCTGACCCGAGCAGGTCGCGAACTGCAGGCCACCACCCGGGCCATTTTCGAACAGCTCGAACAAGCCGTGCAGCGCCTGCACCCACCTGCCCATGACAACGTGCTGGTGCTCTCATGCGAACCCACCATCGCCATGCGCTGGCTGATCCCCCGCCTGCCGCGCTTCCAAGCCGAGCACCCGGACCTGCAACTCCACCTGGTAGCCGCCGGCGGGCCGGTGGACTTCGCCCGGGCCGGCGTGGACCTAGCCCTGCGCCGCGATGATTTCCACTGGGACCGCCAGCTGCACAGCATGAAGATCTGCGATGAATGGATCGGCCCGGTCGCCACGCCCAGCTTCAAGGGCCAGCGCCTGCTCCACAGCGCCACCCGCCCCGACGCTTGGTCGACCTGGCTACGCCTGAGCGGGCAGGGCCTCCAGCAAGGGCAGCGCAGCGTCTTCGAGCACTTCTACCTGTCGCTCCAGGCCGCCAGCGCTGGCCTGGGGCTGGCCATCGCCTCGGCGCTGATGGTGCGTGACGAACTGGACAACGGCCAGCTGGAGGCGCCGTTCGGTTTCCTGCGCGACGGCTCCAGCTATCACCTGCTCAGCCCACGCCCCCTGGATGACGGCGGCAAGCGCCAGCGTTTCGCCCAGTGGGTGAGCGCCGAATGCCAGGCCTGCCTGGCTCACCTGGGCTTGCTGCAGAACGACGAAGCAGAGCGGCCATCCCCGCCCCAGGTACGATAACCGAACGTATCGATGTGGATGCGCCCCGACGGGTAGCGGCCCAGCCCCATGCGCCAGGCCTCGCCATACTGCTGCCAGAAACGGCACAACGGGTTGGGGTCGGCCCAGGGCGGCAGCAGCAAATCGACGGCGAAAGCCCGCATGTGCGCACTGCTCGGCGCACCGCCCGCACAGGCATTGAGTTGCGGATCGCGGTAGGCCGAAACCACCTCGAACTGACGTAGAGCGCCCTGCTCATCCAGCGCCTTGATGAGAGAAAGCGTTGAGCGCACCGCCGGCCAGTGGCTGGCCGGGGGCACCGCGAAGGGCGAGGCTCGGCACTGGCGCCAGTCCGACGCCGAGCGCAGCAACTGGTGGATCGGCACCACGCCATATAACCGCGCATCCACCAGCATGTTGCGAAAGGCACGGTTTTCATGGTCCCCCGCCCATTGGGCGAACATCCACAGGTCCCGTTCGTCGGCCTGCGCCATACCCACGCCCAGCACGCCAATGGCCACTAGCCATAATCTACTGCTTTTCATTCCCCCTCCTCTTCCTCCACCATGGGCGCGCCCGCCGACCTTGGCGGCCACTGACAAGGAGTTAAGCATGCACAAGATTGCCCTATCGGGCCTGGCCGCCCTCGCCTTCAGCGGCCTGGCCGTGGCCGACGCGCAGATCGACCTGGGCGACGCCAAGCGCGTCACCCGCCTGTTCGCCTACCCCAACAACTGCAATGTGATCTGCTACCGCGACTGGACGCTGGAGCAGACGGTCGAGCACTACCTCACCCAGAGCGTGCGCCGCGATGGCTACGCCAATGCCAAGGTCACCGTGAACCGCGACAATGACAAGCTGCATGCCCAGATCACGGATGTTCCCGCTGGCTATACCGAGCCACTGCGCAAGCTGCTCGACAGCGGCGAGCTGGCCTACCAGGGCGCCACCCAGCTCAACCAGAAAGGCGGCTGGGACTTCAGCTGGTACCTGTTCCTGCCCCTGGGGATGGCGCTGGAGAACCGCCGCAGTGTCGAGCTGCTGCACTTCCCGCCGGATTACTCGCTGACCCACTACCAGGACTACCTGAAGTCCAACACCACCGACCGCTGGGCCGAGCTGCTGACCTTCAACGGCGTCGACGCCACCCAGACCCCGGCCTACCAGACCATCGTCGACATCGCCCCGATCGCCGCGCCGGCCAGCGCCGGCAAGGACCTGGAAGGGGTCTACAGCTACTTCAACGACTATCAGGTGCGCATGGTCAAGGAAGTCGCCCTCACCCACGAGGGCAAGGCCGCCTTGCCGATGGTCGCCTTCGGTTCCCCCGTGCGCAGCTGGATCCAGCAGCAATATGGGCCGAAAGTGAACGTGCTGGGGCTGGTCAGCATCAGCCCTGAGCCCGGCAGCGCCAAGGTGCCGGTGCTCGGCGCCAACCACCCGAGCGCCATCTGGTACGCCGCCGACCCGAAAGGCTACGACGGCGACCAGGACAAAGCCGACGCGGCCGGCCTGAAGATGATGGGCCAGGACCTCTCCGTCGCGTGCTGGCAGGCTGGCATGGGTCGCAATCCACAGGCTGACGCCAAGCTGACGCTGAACGCTTGCACCACCAAGTGGCAGGTGACCCAGAAGAAACAGACCTGCGAGCTGTTCTACCGCACCATTCGCGAGATGACGCCGGAGCAGGCGGCGGCCAAGTGCAATACCGGGCCGGTGACGCGCAGCCTGCGCGATTTGCGCAAACCGATCGAAGTGGAACACTCGGAGATCTGAGGCACCAGTGCGAGGGGCCGCCCTGCGGCCCATTCGCCGGCAAGCCGGCTCCTACCTTACCTGTAGGAGCCGGCTTGCCGGCGAACAGGCCTCACCGCAAAATCAGTCTTCCAGCAGCGTGCAGGCCATCACCAGCGCATCCTCGCGCCCGCCCGCCACCGGGTAGTAGTCCCGGCGCCGCCCAACCTCGTTGAACCCATACCGCTCGTACAAGCGATAGGCCGACTGGTTGCTGGCACGCACTTCGAGGAAACACTCACGCCCATTGAGCTGGTAGGCCCGCGCCATCAGGTGCTCGAGCAGCCGCAGGCCCAGCCCGCAGCCCTGGTTCTCCGGCTTGACGGTGATATTGAGCAAGTGCGCCTCGTCGATGATCACGTTGATCACCCCATGCCCCACCTGCTGCTGACCGTCGAACATCAGCCACACTTCGTACGACTTCAGCGCATCCTGGAAGATGCCGCGGGTCCAGGGGTGACTGAACGCGGCATACTCGATCTTGAGCAGGGCATCCAGATCCGCCTCGGTCGCCGGGCGGAAACTGATCGATTCACTCATTCAACGCTCTTCCAGCGCGCCATCAGCTGGCGCATGGCTTTCCAGACGTCCGCCTTGCGCTGCGGCTCGTCCATCAACAGTTCAAGGCCGGGCAAGGCCCAGGCGTCGCCGAGCAGGTCGACCTTGAGTTCTTGGTAGTAGGCCTCGGCATCCGCTTGCCCGGCAAAGCGCACGGCCGGCAGGCCGACCAGCCACAGGCAACTGCACGGCGCCTCTTCCAGGCGCGCGGCAATGAAGCCCTGGACGAAGTCCCGAGCGGCATCGGGGCCCTGGTCCATGTTGCCACGCACCAGGAACGGCCAGCGCACGGGCTCGCCGATGATCTGCGGGGCGTCCGGCAGGCCGGCTGCGCGCAGCATGTCCTTGAGCAGCAGGTAGGAGGGGTCGCGGCTCTGGAAGGGCTGGCCAGTGGCCAGTTCCACCAACAGCATGCAACTGCCGGCACGCAGCAATTGCAGGGCGAAGCGTGGCGGCGCAACGGGGGCTGGACGCGGCGCCGGGGCCGCTTGTTCGGTGGTTTCGACCGGCTTGGCGGCCGGTTTCGGTGCGCTGCCTGGGCGCGGGATCTCGATCTTCGGCCGCTCCGCACGGGCCTGAGGCGCGGCAGGCGCCTCGCTCGAAACCGGCGCGGGCGCCGGACGCGTGTCGAACTCGATGTCCTCGGCCGGTGCCACCGGCAGCAGCAGCTCAGGCCGCGACGGCGCGGCGAACGGCAGTTCGGCGCGCGGCAGCCAGTGCACCACTTGCATGGCGGACAGGTAGGCGCGGCGGCGGGACTCGATGAGCAAGGCGCGGGTATCCGGGAAAAATCAGTCGGCCATTCTAACGCCGTTGACAGCATCGTGCCGCATCAGACCGACGGAATCTATCGGCTTTACCGGCCCTGGTGGCTGGTAAGCCAGCGCCTACAGGCCCCGCGCGGCCCTTGCAGGAGCTGGCTTGCCAGCCAACAGGGCCGGTGAAAACCCTAGGGAAGCTGGGGTGATCCCCTATTGCAGACCAAGGGGTGAATTCCTCCCCCCCGGATGCAGTACAATCGCCCCTTTTATTTGGCAACGAGTCGACCCGCCAATGATCGAACCCAAGCGCGTCCTGCGCGCCCTAGCCGAACACTGGGCCCTGATCGAGCCGCTGTGCGAGCGCTTCGACCAGGGCACCCTGAGCCTGGTCGAGCTGCGCCAGCAGTTGGCCCGCCAGCAGGTGGAAAGCACCCCGCAGGACATCACCCAGCTGCTCGACGTGTGGATCCGCCTGGACATCCTGGTCCCGGTGGCCAAGAGCCCGAACCGTTTCGAGCTCAACGCGCAGATCCACGACTTCCTCGCCTACCTGCGCCGCGAGCACCGGTTGGGCCTGTGCCTGGAGATCGAGGCGTATCTACGCCACCTCGAGCGCCTGGCCGGGCATATCCAGGACGCCTTCGACAACCGCGACAGCGACGACCTGGCGCGCCAGCTGCGCCTGCTCGACATGCGCGTGCGCGATGTACTGAAGAAGCTCGACAACGACGAGCAGGCGCTGGTGGCCGTGGCCGAACGGGCCAAGACCAGCAACCGCCAGATCCCCCTGCGCCAGCGCTATGCCGAAGTGCTGGCGACCTGGGACGAGTACGTCGAGCCGATGATCCAGCTGGTCAACGCCGACGGCGCCTTCGAGCAGGGCGTGCGCAAGGTCGAGACCGTGCTGCTGCGCCTGCTGGGCGAGCAGGCGCGCCTGGGCCACTTGGTCGACGACGACATGCTGCTGCGCACCCACGCGCGCATCCTCGAGATGCAGACCAGCGCCCAGCTCACCCTGCGCCACGCCCGCGAACTGCTGCTGCCGTTGCGTGAAGAAGCACGCCGGCACAATGCCGTGACCCGTGGCGCGGCGCTGGCCTTGTCGGTCATCCGCAAGAAGGGCATCGACGCCGTGCCGCAGGCCGCCATGCCACTGTTCACCCGACCGCAGAGCACCTTCCTTGGCAGCGCCAGCCAGGTCGAAGCCTACGTCTATGCCCTGGCCCGCTTCGAACCCAAGCCGGCGCGCTTCCCCAAGGCGCACAAGACGCAAAAGGGCCCGTTGCCCCGCGCCCCGCGCACGGTCAAAGAGATGCTCGAACGCTGCGAAGACGCCCTGCCGCTGCCGGACTTGATGGTCTGGCTGCTGGAGCAGGAACCCGAAGGCGCCACCGACGAGCTGCTGTACTGGTTCTCGCGCCTGTCGCGCGAGAAGCGCTTTAGCCGCGAACGCCTCGACCGCCAGGAATACCTCACCCGCGAACACCTGGTCAGCCTGCGCTCCTTCGCCCTGATTTCCAGCCGCGACAACAAGCCGGCGACCACGACCGAATCCACCGCGAGCCCCACCCATGCATCTTGATCTCTCCGAACTGTCCCAGCTCGCGCCGATCTTCCGCGAGCTGTTCAAGGGCTTCCATATCAGCCGCCGCGACCCGGAGCTGTACGCCCAGCTGTCGAACTTCCAGGACCAATACCGCACCCTGTTCAAGGCCCTCGGTTTCGAGTTGGTCTGCGACACCCGTGGCTTCTACTACTTCGTCCCCGAACAAGCCGCCGCGCAGGTCAACAAGACCGCCCAGCGCCTGTCGCTGTTCACCTTCATCCTGGTCGAGCACTTGGCCGACCAGGGCCGCGACCCGATGGCCGTGCTCGACGGTGGCAGCATCGGCCGCGACGAACTGCCGTCGCTGCTGGACAAGTACCGCGACCTGTTCCTGCAGGCCGAAGTGCAGACGGTCGACGAGCTCGAAGAAAAGATCATGCGCCGCATGACCCAGCTGGGCTTCGCCTTCGAAGAAGGCGGCATCTACCGCTTCATGCCGCCGATGCACCGCTTCCTTGACGTGTGCCTGTCGGTCCAGCAGGACCGCGACCTGGCCGCCACCCTGCACAGCGACCTGCCGCTGCCGGTACCCGTGCTGGTGGTGGAAGAGACGCCCGAAGAACTCAACCGCACCGACGACCCGCTCGACCTCACCCCGTTCGATGGCGAGGAGAGCGAGGAGGATGCCCTGGCCCGGGCGATCCGCGAAGAGCAACAGGAGATTGACGCATGAGCCAGGAACGCTACGGCATCCGCCGCTTCGCACTGCTCAACACCGCCGGCTACAGCCTCGGCCTGTTCCCCCTGGAACACCCGCTGTCGGTCTATGGCGCCAACAACCTGGGTAAATCGGCGTCGATCAACGCGCTGCAGTTCCCGATCCTGGCGCGCATGTCCGACATGAGCTTCGGCAAGTACAGCCTGGAGCAGTCGCGCCGCTTTTACTTCGCCACCGACACCAGCTACATCCTCTGCGAACTGAACCTGCCCCATGGCCCCCATGTGATCGGTGTGGTCGGCCGCGGCCCGGGTGGTGGCTTCGGCCACCAGTTCTTCGCCTACCAGGGCGAGCTGGACCTGGCCCACTACCAGAAAGACGACACCTGCCTGCGCCAGAAAGAGCTGTTCACCAACCTCGAGCGCAATGGCCTGAAGGCCTACGAGCTCAAGCCGGACGAACTGCGCCGGCTGCTGGTCGGTGGCCATACCTCGGTGCCGCTGGACCTCACCCTGATCCCGCTGCGCTCGACCAGCGAGCAGAGCCTGAAGACCTTCCGCGCCCTGTTCATCAACCTGCTGCACATGCGCGAAATCACCGCCGCCAAGCTCAAGCAGCTGTTCCTCGACGCCTTCGAGCACAGCCTGCGCTCGGGCAGCGTCGACTACATCGCTGCCTGCGAAGAGGCTTTCCGCGACGTGCGCCGCATGGAGGGCGACTACAACGCCCTGGTGGCCGCAGGCCCCCTGGTCGAAGCCCTGGCCGGCGGCGTGGCTCAGCGCGACATCCTGCGCGGCAAGCTGCACCGTATTTCGCCACTGCTCGACAACCTGCTGGGCACCTGGCAGGACTACGCCATGGCGCGCAAGGAAGAGCTGGTCATCCAGTCCGAGCACTACCGCGGCGAGCAAGACCGCCTGCAGAACGACCAGCGCGGCGGCACCCAGGAGCTGATGCGCCTGGAGCGCGAGATCACCGGCATCCAGCGCTGGCTGGGCGAGCTGTCGGTACTCAAGCACCGCTTCGCCCTGGTCACCGACGTCAAGGTGCTGGAACAGCAACTGCTGGCCGCCAAGGATGCCCACGACGAACTGGCCGGCGCCCTGGCCCAGTCGCGGCAGTTCTCCGCCGAGGACCTCGACGAGCGCGTGCGCGACCTGGAAAAACGCGTCAAGGCGGTCAAGCAGCAGCTCGACCACGCCGACAACAACAGCTACGCCCGCCTGCGCGAAGAGTTCTCGCAGCAGGACGTGGACCGCCTGATGCGCCTGTTCAACGGCGCGCTGTTCAGCCTGCCAATGGGTGACCGCGGCATCGAGCTGGACGACAGCGACGTGTGGGTGAAAACCCTGGAAGGCGTGCTCGACCGCTTCAAGGGCGAGCGCTTCGAAGTGCCAGGCCTGTCCATCGACATCTCGCACATCGACCCACCCGCGCTGCAGGCGCTGGCCGACCGCGCGGCCCTGCGCGACCAGAAGGAACGCCTGGAGAAAGAGCTCAAGCAGCTCAAGACCCAGCAAGCCGTGGCCCTCGACCGCGCCGCCAGCAAAGCGCAGACCGAGGCGCTGTACCAACAGGTGCTGGACGCGCAGAAGGCCCTGGAGGACTTCCGCCGCACCGAAACCCTGGCCGCCGAAGAGCCGGAAAAAATGGAGCAGCTGGGCCAGCTGGAAGCGGCCCAGGACGAGCTCAAGCGCTCCAGCGACGCCTTCACCGAGCGCGTCCAGCAGCTGTCGGCCAAGCTGCAACTGGTGGGCCGACAGATCGCCGACCTGGAAGCCAAGCAGCGCACCCTGGAAGACGCCCTGCGCCGTCGCCAGCTGCTGCCGGCCGACCTGCCGTTCGGCACGCCGTTCATGGAGGCGATCGACGACTCCATGGACAACCTGCTGCCGCTGCTCAACGACTACCAGGACAGCTGGCAAGCCCTGCAGCGCGTGGACAACCAGATCGAAGCGCTGTACGCCCAGGTACGCCTCAAAGGCGTGGCCAAGTTCGACAGCGAAGACGACATGGAGCGCCGCCTGCAACTGCTGATCAACGCCTACTCGCACCGCACCGAGGAAGCGCTGACACTGGCCAAGGCCCGTCGCGCCGCAGTCACCGACATCGCCCGGACCCTGCGCAACATCCGCAGCGACTACGACAGCCTCGAGCACCAGCTGGCGCTGTTCAACCGTGAGATCAACAAACGCCAGGTGTCGAACCTGGAGAGCTTCCGCGTGGTACTGGCACCGAACAAAGAAGCGCTCAAGCACATCGACCAGATCATCCACAGCGCCGGCCAGTACGAGGAAGGTGAGACACTGTCGGTGTTCGACCTGACGCAAAACGCCGATCAGGACCACAAGAACGAAGAGGCCAAGGAGTACCTGGCACGGCTGGTGGCGGCCAACCACAACCAGCTGGGCCTGAAGGACCTGTTCGAACTGGCCTTCGAGATCACCAAGATCAACAGCCAGCCGGTAATTCACGCCGACATCGACGGCGCCGCCTCGAACGGCACCACCATGACCATCAAGGCGCTGACCAACATGTATCTGTTGCTGCACCTGATGGACCGCGACCTGGCCGGGCGCATTCGCCTGCCGTACTACCTCGACGAGGCGGCGGACATCGACGAACGCAACCAGGCCGCGTTGCTGGAGACCAGCCAGCAACTGGGCTTCGTGCCGATCCTGGCGAGCGTGAAGCCGCAGGTGTCGGCGCGGGTGGCGATTGATCTTGAGGGTGGTAGCGGGCCGAATGGCATCTACATCGACGAAGCGGACTGGAAGTACATCAGCCGTCGCGACGAGGTGAAGGCGATCGTGCGCGAGGATGAGGCCGAAGAACTGGCCTGAGGTAATTGGGGCCGCTTTGCGGCCCATCGCGGATGAATCCGCTCCTACAGCCCCTGTGGGAGCGGATTTATCCGCGAATGGAGGCCAAAGGCCTCCCGGCGATCAATCGGTTATTGCTGCGCCCACGGCACGATCGGAATCGCCGTCACCGCATTCTGCGGGCTACCCTCGATCACCCGGTCGCTGTACACCAGGTACACCAGCGTATTGCGCTTCTTGTCGAGAAAACGCACCACCTGCATGGTCTTGAACACCAGCGAGGTGCGCTCCTTGAACACCTCCTCGCCGTCTTTCAAGTCACCCTTGAAGTGGATCGGCCCCACCTGACGGCAGGCAATCGATGCTTCGGCTCGGTCCTCGGCCAACCCCAACCCACCCTTGATACCACCGGTCTTGGCCCGCGACAGGTAGCAGGTCACGCCGTCGACCTTCGGGTCATCGAACGCCTCGACCACAATCCGGTCGTTCGGCCCGACGAACTTGAACACGGTGGACACCTGGCCGATCTCCTCGGCCCCAGCCAGCATCGGCAGCAGCAGCGCCGCCACGGCAAACATCCTTTTCAGCACAGTGATCTCCTTCAGACCAAAACCAGATTGTCGCGGTGCACCAGTTCGGGCTCGGCGCTGTAGCCCAACAGGCTCTCGATGGCATCGGATGGCTGGCCGATGATCTTCTGCGCCTCCAGGGCGCTGTAGTTGGCCAAGCCACGGGCGATCTCCTGGCCATCCGGGCCGACGCAGACCACCATCTCGCCACGGCGGAAGCTGCCCTGCACGGTCTTCACCCCCACCGGCAACAGGCTCTTGTTCGATTCGCGCAGGGCCTTCACGGCACCTGCGTCGAGCACCAGGGTGCCACGGGTCTGCAGGTGCCCGGCCAGCCACTGCTTGCGGGCTGCGAGCATGCCGCGCTCGGGCGACAGCAGAGTGCCCAGGCGCTCGCCGGCCTTCAAGCGGTCCAGCACACGCTCGATGCGGCCACCGATGATGATGGTATGAGCACCCGAACGGGCGGCCAGGCGCGCAGCGCGCAGCTTGGTCTGCATACCGCCACGGCCCAGGGCGCCACCAGTGCCACCGGCCACGGCATCCAGCGCCGGGTCATCGGCACGGGCTTCGTAGATCAGTTGGGCTTCGGGGTTGTTGCGCGGGTCGGCATCGAACATGCCATCGCGGTCGGTGAGGATCACCAGCAGGTCGGCTTCCACCAGGTTGGCTACCAGCGCGGCCAGGGTGTCGTTGTCGCCGAAGCGAATTTCGTCGGTGACCACAGTGTCGTTCTCGTTGATCACCGGCACCACGCCCAGGTCGACCAGCGTGCGCAGGGTGCTGCGCGCATTGAGGTAGCGCTTGCGGTCGGAAAGGTCGTCGTGGGTCAGCAAGATCTGCGCGGTGTGCTTGCCGTGCTCGCCGAAGCTCGACTCCCAGGCCTGCACCAGGCGCATCTGGCCAATCGAAGCGGCAGCCTGCAGCTCGTTCATCGCGCTCGGTCGCGAAGTCCAGCCCAACTGGCTCATGCCAGCGGCCACGGCCCCGGAGGAGACCAGCACCAGTTCCACGCCCGCTTCGCGCAGGGCCACCATCTGCTCGACCCACACCGCCATGGCGCCGCGGTCCAGCCCCTTGCCATCGGCGGTCAGCAGCGCGCTGCCGATCTTCACGACCCAGCGCTGGGCGCCAGTCACCTTGCTTCGCATCTTCTCTTCCAACCTATGTCGAATCTGTAGATACCGTGGATACAAAAACGCCGCTCCAGAGAGCGGCGTTTAGTGTACTGCAACCGATCAGTCGCGCACGTAAATGATTTCCGGGCCGTCTTCGTCGTCCTCGAAATCATCCCAGTCGTCATCGTCGCCGATGTCGTGCACGCTCTTGACACCGGTGCGGCGCAAGGTGCGGGCGTCGTCCAGGGCCTGCAGCTGGGCACGGGCTTCGTCTTCGATGCGCTGGTCGAGTTCGGCCAGCTCTGCGGCGTAGACCGGGTCGTTGGCCAGGCGGTCGGCGCGGTCTTCAAGATAGCGCATCAGGTCGTGGCTGAGCTTCTCGGTGCCCTGCTTGGCGATGGCCGAGATCACATAGACCGGGCCATCCCAGTTCAGGCGCTCGACCACTTCCTTGACGCGCTCGTCGCGCTCGTCATCCATGATCATGTCGGCCTTGTTCAGCACCAGCCAACGCTCACGGTCGACCAGCGCCGGGCTGAACTGCGCCAGCTCGTTGATGATCACTTCGGCGGCATCGGCCGGGCTGCTGCCATCCAGCGGCGCCAGGTCGACCAGGTGCAGCAGCACGCGGGTACGGGCCAGGTGCTTGAGGAAGCGGATACCGAGACCCGCGCCTTCGGAGGCACCTTCGATCAGGCCGGGGATGTCGGCGATGACGAAGCTCTTCCAGCGGTCAACGCTGACCACACCCAGGTTGGGCACCAGGGTGGTGAACGGGTAGTCGGCGACTTTCGGCTTGGCTGCCGAAACCGAGCGAATGAAGGTGCTCTTGCCGGCGTTCGGCAAGCCCAGCAGGCCGACGTCGGCCAGCACTTTCATTTCCATCTTCAGGTCGCGCTGGTCGCCCGGCTTGCCTGGCGTGGTCTGGCGCGGCGCACGGTTGGTGCTGGACTTGAAGCGAGTGTTGCCCAAGCCGTGCCAACCGCCCTGGGCGACCATCAGCTTCTGGCCAGGGGTGATCAGGTCACCAATGACTTCCTGCGTGGAAGCGTCGATCACGGTGGTACCCACCGGCACGCGCAGGAACAGGTCGTCGCCCTTCTTGCCGGTGCAGTCGGTGCTGCCGCCGTTGGAGCCGCGCTGGGCTTCATGGTGGCGGGTGTAGCGATAGTCGACGAGGGTGTTGAGGTTCTCGTCGGCCACCATGTACACCGAGCCGCCATCGCCACCGTCACCACCGTTGGGGCCACCGTTCTCGATGAATTTCTCGCGGCGGAAGCTCATGCAACCGTTGCCGCCATCACCGGCTTTTACCCGGATCGATACTTCGTCTACAAACTTCATTCAAAACCGCCTCTCGTCGGACGACGAGTCGAAAACCAGAAAAACCTGAGGCTCTTGCAAAGATGAGCGCGGCGGCCCCGTACGAACCAGAAACCAACGCCGGCAGCCCATTCAAACAGCTTTGCAAGAGGCTCACCACAAACGAAAAAGCCCCGTCGCATGACGGGGCTTCTGGAGCGACGTCGCGATTAAGCGGCGACGATGCTCACGTAACGGCGCATGAACTCGCCTTTCTTCTCGAACTTGATCACGCCTTCGATCTTGGCGAACAAGGTGTGGTCCTTGCCCATGCCAACGCCGTAGCCAGCGTGGAATTCGGTGCCGCGCTGACGGACGATGATGTTGCCCGGCTTGATAACCTGGCCGCCATACATCTTCACGCCAAGGCGTTTAGATTCT
Organism: Pseudomonas entomophila; assembly: GCF_023277925.1. Classification (NCBI taxonomy): domain Bacteria; kingdom Pseudomonadati; phylum Pseudomonadota; class Gammaproteobacteria; order Pseudomonadales; family Pseudomonadaceae; genus Pseudomonas; species Pseudomonas entomophila. Next base: position 5,242,927 of record NZ_CP063832.1, on the reverse strand, counting down.
GAGTCGCGACCGTTACGAGTACTACCACCAGCCTTCTTGTGAGCCATGGTTCAATTCTCCAATAAATTCAGGGGATCGGGGCGATTAAGCCTGGATACCGGTGATTTTGATCTCGGTGAACCACTGGCGGTGGCCCATGCGCTTCATGTGGTGCTTACGACGACGGAACTTGATGATGCGAACCTTGTCGTGGCGGCCTTGGGAAACGACTTCGGCCACTACTTTAGCGCCAGCAACAACTGGAGCACCGATGGTGACGTCGTCACCGTTGGCGACCAGCAGGACGCGATCGAAAGTCACGGATTCGCCGGTGGCGACTTCCAGCTTCTCGATCTTGAGGAATTCACCTTCAGCGACTTTGTACTGCTTGCCGCCGGTAACGATTACTGCGTAAGACATGGTATTTCTCCGATAATCCTGCTCACCCAGCGCTTTATATGATGAGTATTGGCTGGCATGGCTGCACAAGGCTGGAAAGGCCCGGCGCAATTGCGTAAGGCAGGTGCTGCCCAGGAAAGTTAGGGTGCGCGATTGTACGCAACCCTATAAATGCTTGCAAGTACCGGCCCGGGGCCACGGCCACCGCGCCTTGACACACCGGTACCCGCGACCTAGCATGCCGCGCAACCTCAATGGAGCAGCCGATGCAACCCCAAACCTTCTACCGCGCGGTAGCTGATGATTTCAGCGCCGTCGACGAGATCATCAAGAAGCAGCTGACCTCGCGCGTGCCGCTGGTATCGAAGATCGGCGACTATATCACGTCCGCTGGCGGCAAGCGCCTGCGCCCGCTGCTGGTGCTGCTGTGCGGCAAGGCCTTGGGCCGCGAAGGCGATGACCTGCGCCTGCTGGCGGCGACCATCGAGTTCCTGCATACCGCCACGCTGCTGCATGACGACGTGGTCGACATGTCCGGCATGCGCCGTGGCCGCTCCACCGCCAACGCCTTGTGGGGCAACGCCCCGAGCGTGCTGGTGGGCGACTTCCTCTATTCGCGTTCGTTCGAGATGATGGTCGAACTGGGCTCGATGCCGGTCATGCAGATCCTCTCCAAGGCCACCCGCGTGATCGCCGAGGGTGAAGTGCTGCAGCTGTCGCGTGTGCGCGACGCCAGCACCACCGAGGAAATCTACATGGACGTCATCCGCGGCAAGACCGCGATGCTGTTCGAGGCCTCGACTCACAGCGCCGCCGCGCTGGCCGGCGCCAGCGACGAGCAGCGCGAGGCCCTGCGCACCTTCGGTGACCACCTGGGCGTGGCCTTCCAGCTGGTCGACGACCTGCTGGACTACAAAGGCGACTCGGAAACCCTCGGCAAGAACGTCGGCGACGACCTGGCCGAAGGCAAGCCCACCCTGCCACTGATCTACGCCATGCGCGAAGGCACCCCGGAACAAGCGGCGCTGGTGCGCCAAGCGATCCAGAAGGGTGGCCTCGAGGACCTGGAGCAGATCCGCATCGCCGTCGAAGCCTCCGGCGCCCTGGCCTATACCGCGCAGATGGCCCGCGACTACGTTGCCCGCGCCATCGCCTGCCTGGAAGTGCTGCCAGCCAGCGAGTACCGGGATGCGCTGGTCGAACTGAGTGAATTCGCGGTAGCACGCACGCACTGATCGAAATTCCACATCGCGGGGCAAGCCCGCTCCCACGCCTGGAGGTGTATCGGCGTGCGAGCGGGCCTGCCCCGCGATGCATTTGTGCACACAAACACAAAACCTTATACAATGTGCGCCTTTGTTCGTCTGTACTTGAAAGGAAAAGCCGTGAGCACTCTGCCACCCTGCCCCCAATGCAACTCCGAATACACCTACGAGGATGGCACCCAGCTGATCTGCCCCGAATGCGCCCACGAGTGGTCGGCCAGTGGCGAAGCCGATGCCGCCAGCGATGACGTGGTGAAGAAGGATTCGGTCGGCAACATCCTGCAGGACGGCGACACTGTCACCGTGATCAAGGACCTCAAGGTCAAGGGTTCATCGCTCGTGGTCAAAGTCGGCACCAAGGTCAAGAACATCCGCCTGTGCGATGGCGACCACGACATCGACTGCAAGATCGACGGCATCGGCGCGATGAAGCTGAAGTCCGAGTTCGTGCGCAAGGTCTGAGTCTTACCTCGGGGCTGCCCGCCGGGCGGCCCTGACAGATCCTGCAACGGGATCGCCCGCACCATTGGGAAGAAAACTTCCAATAGTCTCTTGCTATTTTGATAATAAGAATTATTCTCATTGGAACCGTTATCCAAGGAGAATAGCCATGACCTATCTGATCGACGCCTGGCTCGACCGCCCCCACCCCTACCTGCGCATCCTGCATCGCGAGACTGGCGAAGTCTGCGCCGTGCTGGAAGAAGACGCGCTCGACGAACTGCGCGACCAGGGTGACCTGGATCTTACCGGGTTGAACTCGAGTGAACCTGGAGTGCTCAAGGAGGTGGTGCGCAACCTGTTCCTGTTCTGCTATGCGCGGGCATTGCGCCCGGGAGGAACGGATTGGAACTGAAGAGCTTCGCCGGCAAGCCGGCTCCTACGCTAGGTATTCGCCATCGGTAGGAGCCGGCTTGCCGGCGAACGGGGCATTACAGAACGTCGAGCAGCTCGACGTCGAACACCAGCACGCTGTGCGGCGGGATGCTGCCAACGCCTTGGGCGCCGTAAGCCAGCTCGCTTGGCACGTACAGGCGCCATTTGCTACCGGCGTTCATCAGTTGCAGGGCTTCGGTCCAGCCAGCGATCACGCCACCCACCGGGAATTCAGCCGGCTGGCCACGCTCGTAGGAGCTGTCGAACACAGTGCCGTCGATCAGGGTGCCGTGGTAGTGGGTGCGCACGTTGTCTTCGCGCGAAGGCTTGGCGCCCTCGCCTGCGGTCAGCACTTCGTATTGCAGGCCCGAGGCCAGGGTGACGATGCCTTCGCGCTTGGCGTTGTCAGCCAGGAATTCCTTGCCAACGGCAGCAGCGGCTTCAGCCTTGGCTGCGGCTTCGGCTTGCATCACTTCGCGGATGACTTTGAAAGCCGCCGACAGGTCGGCTTCGCTGACACGGCTGTCGGCGCCGTTGAAGGCGTCGGTCAGGCCGGCCACGATGGCCTCCAGGTTGACGCCTGGTGGCGGGTTGTCACGCAGTTGGCCGCCCAGCTGGCGGCCGATGCCGTAGCTGACGCGGGTTTCGTCGGTGGACAGGTTGAGTTCGGACATGGGCTTGCTCCACTGAAGGGCGCACTGCATCCGCGCCCTTGATGAAAAGGGCGAGCAGCCTAGCACACTGGCGCGGCGCGAAGCAGCTACCAGGCCGAACGCTGGGAAATCGGGACCTTGAGGTCTTCTTCCGGGTGCGTGCCCAAGCCACACATCTCGTCCTGCACGGACCAGTGCACCAGGTTCATCGACAGCAGGGGAAGCGATTGCAGGAGTTGCCGTGCATCCTCGACCGAGTGCACGCGCAGGCGCTTGCCACGGGCATCATCCAGAGGGTGGGCACGGCCCTTGACCCGGGCTTCGAGCAGGTAATCACCACCTTCGATGGCGATCAGGTTGAGTTCGTCGACATGGCCGGCCCTGGCCTCGGTATTGAGCTGATGCAGGTTCATGGGCGTACCTCGCTGCGGGAACCACGCATGAGTGCTCATTTTTTATACAGCATCGACAAAAGTGCAAGCCACCGCCCATCGCAAACTTCCGTAGCAGCCAGCTTGCTGGCGAACCCTGCTGACCGGTTCGCCAGCAAACTGGCTCCTACAACGGATCAGTGCTTGGTGATCCGGTCCAGATAACCCATGACGAACGCCGAGACAACGAAGGTCATGTGGATGATCACGTACCACATCAGGTAATCGGTGGAGATGTTCTGCGCATCCATGAACACCCGCAGCAGGTGGATCGAGGAGATGGCGACGATCGACGCTGCGACTTTCATCTTCAGCGACGAGGAGTCCATCTTGCCGAGCCAGCTCAGTTTCTCCTTGCTGTCGTCGATGTCCAATTGCGAAACGAAGTTCTCGTAGCCCGAGATCATCACCATCACCAACAGGCCACCGACCAGCGACATGTCGATCAGTGACAGGATCACCAGGACCAGGTCCGCCTCGGCCAGGGTGAAGACATTGGGCAGGACATGGATGATCTCCTGGAAGAACTTCAGCGCCAGTGCCAGCAGGCCCAGCGAGAGGCCGAAGTAGATGGGGGCGAGCAGCCAGCGCGAGGCGTACATCGCATTTTCGAGGATACGTTCCATGGACAGTTAGGGACTCTTGAGGTGACTGGAAAAGCGGGCGCGAGTATAGCCAGCCACCTGTGACAGCAAAAGCCTGCGGTCGTTTCGCGATATGCCTGTAGGCGCCAGCCTTGCTGGCGAACCGGGCTGCTGAGGTTCGCCAGCAAGGCTGGCGCCTACGAAATGCGTGATATTCAGGTTTCCGGGTGGAACTGGTAGTCCCCCAGATTCCGGCAGCGCTCGCCGTTGATCTTGCGCAGTTGCGCCTGCAGGTGCAGGCACCAGATCTGCGGGTCTTGCGCGACCTGATAACCATGGAGGGTGAGGCTGTCGACGATGGCGTTCATCACCGACTCGGCCACCAGCGGGCCATGGAACGGCCCCTGGGCCTTGATCGCCGAGGGTTGTTCGCCGGCCATGCCGGCGGCGAAGAGCAAGGTCCACATGCCGTTGTCGCCGGCCAATGGACGAATGCAGCATTCGATGCGGGTCACCAGGCCCAGGCACTGGCGGGTGAGGCTGAGGTTGCGCATGGCGGCGTCCCCTCTGTGAAGCCCTGTTCAGCCCGCAAGCGTCGGGCTGTTTCCATCCTGAACCCTGATACCGTCCCTAAGTTCCACTTTAGCCGACCTGTGAAAAAGTTAGAAAACCGGCGCTGAACGGTAGCACTTGGCCGCCAGCGCCGTTTTATTGACTCAGGCGGGCTTGCCCTGGGCGATGACCTCTTCCAGCCGCTCCTTCTCGGCTTCCTTGATCTCTTCCTCGCCGATCATCTCGGCGATCACCCGCAGGCGTTCCACCACCCGTGCGTTGACACTGCCTTCGGCGAACTCGCCCTTGTCGTCCAAGGCACCGGCCTCCTCGCCCACCAGCAGGCTCAGGGCTTCGTCGGCCTGGCTCACGGCGTAGACATGGAACTGCCCGGCCTCGACCGCCTGCAGCACGCGCTCGTCGAGCATCAGTGTGGCGACGTTTGCCCGCGGGATGATCACCCCTTGCTCACCGGTCAGCCCACGGGCCTCGCAGAGGCGGAAGAAACCTTCGATCTTCTCGTTCACCCCACCCACTGCCTGCACTTCACCGAACTGGTTGATCGAGCCGGTGATGGCGAAGCACTGCTTGAGCGGCGTGCGCGACAATGCCGAGATCAAGGTGCAGGCCTCACCCAGCGAGGCGCTATCGCCGTCGACGTAGCCGTACGATTGCTCCAGGGCGATGCTCGCCGAGATCGCCAGGGGGAATTCCTGGGCATAGCGGCTGCCCAGGTACCCGGTGAGGATCATCACGCCCTTGGAGTGGATCGGCTGCCCCAGGTTCACCTCGCGCTCGATGTCTACGATGCCGCTGCCGCCCGGGTAGACGGTGGCGGAGATCCGCGCCGGCATGCCGAACGCCGAGTCGCCGACCTCCAGCACGGTCAAGCCATTGCACTTGCCAATGGCCGCCCCTTCGGTGTCGATCAGGATGATGCCGGCGAGCATGTCGTCGAGCACCCGCTGCGACACGCGCCCGGTGCGCGTGGCCTTGGCCTTGAGCGCCCGTTCGATGTGCCCGGCATCGGTCATGGTTTCATTGGCCAGCTGGCGGATGAAGTCCGCCTCGCTGACCAGCTGGAACAGGTCGCCGATGCGTGCCGAAAGCCGGGACTGGTTCTCCGCCAGGCGTGCGCTGTAGGTGGCCAGGCGCGCCACCGCGTCGCTGGTCAGCGGCGCCATGCCCTCTTCGTTGGTGCGGGTGCGCAACAGCTGGGCGAACTGCTCCAGGTTCTCGTCGACCATGGGCATGTCTTCGTCGAAGTCGACCAGCACCCGGAACATCTCCTGGAAGTCCGAGTCGTGATCCTGTAGCGCGTAGTACAGCTGACGCGAACCGATGATCACCAGCTTGACGTTGAGCGGGATCATCTGCGGCGTGAGGCTGACCGTGGCGACCCGCCCCAGTTCGCCCAACGGCGACTCCATCTTCAGCTTGCGCGACTGCAGGGCGCGCTTGAGGGCGTCCCAGACGAACGGCTCACTGAGCATCTTCTCGGCTTCGAGAATCAGGAAGCCGCCGTTGGCACGGTGCAAGGCCCCCGCGCGCAACTGGCGATAAGAGGTGTACAACGCGCCCTGGTCGGTGCTGTATTCGATCCGCCCGAACAGGTTGTCGTAGGTCGGGTGCGGTTCGAACACCACGGGTGCGCCGCCCTTGTGGGGGTGCCCGACGACCAGGTTGGGGGCGTACTGCTCCTCGAGCATCTTGCGCGCCACGGCGTCGGTCTTGCTGTCGTCGACCAGTTGCTCGACCACGGTGCGCAGCAGGTTCAGCTGGACGGACTGCAGGTAGGCGCAAACCGCGGCGTTTTCCGCGTACTTCTGCGACAGCGGCGCCAGCAGGGGCTGTAAGGCCAGGGTAATGGTCTCTTCGTTGAGCTGGCGCAGTTGATTGTTCGACTCACGCTTCCATTGCGGCAGGCTCGACAGCTCTTCGTTCAAACGCTCCTCGAGCTCGGCGATGTCCTCGTGGAAGCGCTCACGCACCTCTTCCGGCAATTGGGCGAACTCGGCTTCGTCCAGCGCTTTGCCATCGCCCATCGGTGTGAAGGCGACGTTGCTGCTGTCGCGATACAGGGCCACGTCCCTTTCCAGCGAAGCGCGCTCGATGACATCCAGGGCACGGTCGTAGCGCTGGTTGAAGGCGCGGTCGATGGCGCTTTTCTTCTGCTGGTAGGAGGGGTGCTCGAACACCGCCGGGAAGGTCGCCAGCAGGTTGTCGATCAGCCCGTTCATGTCGCTGATGAACTCGTTGGCGCTGCCGGCCGGCAACTCCAGCGCGCGGGGCTCGCGAGATTCCTCGAAATTGTTCACGTAGAGCCAGTCGGCGGGCGTGTGCTGGCGCTTGCCTTCGGCTTTGAGATAACGCTTCACGAACGAGAACCGGCCAGTGCCCGGCTCGCCCATCACATAAACGTTGTAACCGGGGCGCGGCATGGCCACGCCGAACTGCAGGGCCTCGACGGCACGCTCCTGGCCCAGGACACCACGAAACGGCTCCAGATCATCGGTGTTGGAGAAGGCAAACTGTTCAGCGGAGAAACGCCGGGTCAGGGCTTCGGGCGCGAGACGCAGGCGCGAGGCGACAGGATCGGGCATTGGGTTTCCTTACTTCGGCGGGGCGGATGACCGCATTCTGGCGCTGCCAGCGCGCAGCGGCAAGGCTCCGCGGGACTTTATGTCGCTGTCCATCAAGGCCCGTCACGCAAGCAATTTTTCGCAATAAACAACGCAACCTTTGGATCGTGCCTAAACTCCAAACTGCGCGGGGGGCCGTAGGGCCTTTCCGACCTGGCAACCGCGTTGCCAGAACCCTGACCATTGGTATGCCACTTGAGAATGAGAACAACGCTATGAAACGGATTCTTCTGGGTACCCTGTTCGCCGCAGTCTCGATCAACGCCATGGCCGAAGCGCCGGGCGGCCCGAATTGCGGCTGGGGCAACATGCTGTTCGAGGGCCAGCGCGGTACACCGGCCCACTTCCTTGCTTCCACCACCAACGGCACCTCCGGCAACGCAACCTTCGGCATGACCTCGGGCACCAACGGCTGCTCGACCAAGGCCTCCCTCACCTATGGCGGCAAGTCCTGGTTCGCCATGAATGGCATGATGAACGAACTGTCCGAGGACATGGCCAAGGGCCAGGGCGAAGCCCTGACCACCTACGCCGTGGTCCTGGGCGTGGCACCTGAAGACCGCGCGCACTTCGCCGCCGTCACCCACGAGCACTTCCAGCAGATCTTCAGCAGCGCCAACGTGACGGCTGAAGCGGTCCACAGCAACACCCTGGCCGTGCTCAAGCGCGACCCGCAACTGGCCAAGTACGCCACCGAGGCTTGAGCCCCACGCCTCCCGCCCCGGCACCGGGGCGGGCTTGGCGATTCATCTTTCGGCATCATCAGGAAGTAGTTGCCCGACATGCTCAAACGCCTCGCATCCCTGGCGCTACTGGTCAGCGCCCCGCTTCACGCCGCACCACAGATCGACCCTGCCCGCGCGCAGCAGCTGGCGGCCACGCCCTACTGGATCGCCCTGGGCCACTACGAGACCGCCAAGCTCGGCGGTTGGCGCAGCTATGTGGATGACCCGCGCTTCTTCCTCGCCGAAGATGGCGCCCACCATCCCGACCAGGAGCTCGCGGCCACGGTGGCGGCGCTGTACGCCCCGGCGAGCCTCGGCGACAAGCACCCCCAATGCGTATTTCCGGCCCGCACCCGCTGGCTGCGCGAGCAATTGGCGCTGAACGACCTGCCTCGCCCGGACTGCCAGGAATTCAACACCTGGTACACGTCCATCGACCCGCACAGCACGGCGCTGATCTTCCCGGCCGCCTACCTCAACAGCCCTTCGTCGATGTTCGGCCACACGCTGCTGCGCATCGACCAGTCCAATACCCGCCGCGACGACACGACACTGCTGAGCTACGCGATCAACTTCGGTGCCTACATCGAAGGCAGCGACAACAGCATCCTCTACGCCTGGAAAGGCCTGATGGGCGGCTACCCGGGCCTGTTCGCGATGATGCCCTACCAGGAGAAACTCTCCGAGTACCGCAGCCTGGAGAACCGTGACCTGTGGGAGTACCAGCTGGACCTGACCCCGCAAGAGACCGGGCGCATGGTCGAGCATGTGTGGGAACTCAAGCAGATCAAGTTCGACTACTTCTTCTTCGACGAGAACTGCTCCTACCGCCTGCTGGAACTGCTGCAGGTGGCGCGCCCGAGCCTGGACCTGACTTCGCAGTTCCCGCTGACCGCCATCCCCACCGACACCGTCAAGGCGGTCAAGCAATCCGGGCTGGTCACCGACGTGCGCTACCGCCCCTCCCGCGAACGCGAGCTGCTGGCCCGCGCCGAACCACTTGACCACGCCGAGCAACAGCAAGTGCTGGCCATCAGCGCCGACACCGGCCATCTGCAAAGCCCCGACTTCACTGCCCTGCCCCGCGACCGTCAGGCGCTGGTGCAGGACGCCGCCTACCGCCTGGAGCGTTACCGGGCCAATGGCCAGGAGCGCGACGCCGGCCAGGCCGCGCGCAGCTTCGAGCTGCTCAAGGCGATCAACCGCAACCCGCCGCCGCCTCTGCAGATAGAGCGCCCGGGGCTGCCGGAAGACGGCCACCAGTCGCGCACCTGGCAACTGGGCGTGGGTACCCGCGAGGACCGCGCCTTCGCTGAATATGGCCTGCGCATGGCCTACCACGACCTCAACGACAACCTGTACGGTTTCCCGCTCGGCGCCCAGATCGAGATCCTCCAGCTCAAGCTGCGCCAGTACGAGGGCAACGACTGGCAGGTGCAGCGCCTGGACCTGGCCACCATCCGCTCGCTGACGCCACGCAACGCGCTGCTCAAACCGTGGTCGTGGCAGGTCGCCGGTGGGCTGGAACGGGTGCCGGGCAAGCATGCCGACGAGGTGCTGGTCAGCCACGTCAACGGCGGCGCCGGCGGAACCTGGCAACTGAGCGACGACCTGCTCGGCTTCGCCCTGGGGACGGTACGGGTGGAACACCACAACGACTTCGCCGAGTTCGTCTCGCCGGCGGCCGGGTTCAATGGTGGGCTGCTGTGGCGCAACGGGCTGGGCAACCTGACCCTGGAAGCCAAGGGTGACTATTTCACCAATGGCGAGGTGCGACGCAGCGTGAGCCTGAACCAGCAGTGGGAGATCAGCCAGAATCTCGGGCTGAGGTTGAGCGCTTCGCGGCAGTTCAGCCAGTTGGCTACGGCACAGAACGAGGTGATGCTGGAATTGAAGTGGTACCAGTACTGATGGTGCACCGGCAAGCCGGCTCCTACAGAGCACTTCGTAGGAGCTGGCTGGCCGGCGAACAGCCCCGCCGCGATCCTTCGACAGCGTTTTGACATCCCGCCAACAATTCCCCCCCTAGACTTTCCACCATCACGTCAAAGGTCTTGTGGATATGTCGCGGTACTGGTTGGGGCTGTGTGTCGCGTTGCTGCTGGCGGGTTGTGAAACCACCCACGAACAGATGGTCAATAAAGGCTACCCCCCCGCCTACGCCGACGGTTTCCAGGACGGCTGCAGCAGCGGTCGCCAGGCCGCCGGGCTGATGGCCGGCGACTTTCGCAAGGACGTCCCGCGCTACCTGCACAACCGCCAGTACGAAAGCGGCTGGGACGACGGTTTTCGCCAGTGTCACGCCATGCAGTCCAACGAAGACCTGCGCGAGTACCGCGAGCGCTACTGGGACGAGCGCGACCGCGAGTGGCAGCAGGAAAAGGACCGCGACGCCGCCCGTGCCTATCGTCGCAACTAGAGGTCGCAAACGGACAACCGCTGCAACCTGTGACCTGCCACCATGGTCTCCAGCACAAGGAGGCCCCGCATGAGCCGAGCATTCGTCAACGAGGACCAGGCCGCCGCCCAGGCCAGCCAGCCGGTGGAGCGGCGTGTCAGCGACCAGCCCAACTATGTGACCGCCAGCGGCCTGGCCCAGTTGCAGCAGCGCGTGGCCGCGCTGAAGGCACTGCACGGCGAACTGCTGGCCGAAGGCGATCGCACCGATCAGCAACGCCTGGCCGACACCGAGCGCGACCTGCGTTACTTCACGTCCCGTGTGCAGAGCGCACAACAGGTGCCTGCCGCCACGTCCACGCAGAAGGTGCAGATTGGCAGCCGGGTGCGGTTTGTCGATGAGGGTGGCCAGGAGCACCAGGTGCAACTGGTAGGTGAAGATCAGGCCGATGCCCTGCATGGGCTGATCAATTGGGGTTCGCCGTTGGGACGGGCGCTGCTGGGGGCCGGGCCAGGAGATGAAGTATTGTGGCGACGGCCTGCGGGAGATCAACGGATCGAGATCGTCTTGATCGAGCCTGAAGCATGAGCGCCCATTCGCCGGCAAGGCCGGCTCCTACAGGGACAGCGTCCATCCTGTAGGAGCCAGCCTTGCCGGCGAAAGGGCTGCGCAGCAGCCCCATGGTCCCCGAATCAGACCACGCCCTGCGCCAGCATGGCATCGGCGACTTTCACGAAGCCTGCGATGTTGGCGCCTTTCACATAGTTGATGCGGCCATCGGCCTCTTCGCCGTAATGCACGCAGGCATGGTGGATCGACTGCATGATGTGGTGCAACTTGCTGTCCACTTCACCAGCGGTCCACAGCAGGCGCATGGCGTTCTGCGACATTTCCAGGCCCGACACCGCCACGCCACCGGCATTGGAGGCCTTGCCAGGCGCGTAGAGAATGCCAGCCTCGATAAAGATATCCACAGCGTCGAGGGTGGTCGGCATATTGGCGCCTTCCGCCACGCAGATGCAGCCATTGCGCAGCAGGGTGCGGGCGTCTTCGGCGTTCAGCTCGTTCTGGGTGGCACACGGCAGCGCGATGTCGCACGCCAGGCTCCACGGCGTCTGGCCCTTGCGGAACTCCAGCCCGTAACGCCCGGCCAGCTCGCTGATGCGGCCTCGCTTGACGTTCTTCAGCGCCATCAGCGCCTCCCACTGCTCATCGTTCAGCCCGGCTTCGCAGAACAGGGTGCCTTCGGAGTCGGACAGCGAAATCACCTTGCCGCCCAGGTCCATCACTTTGCGCGCGGCATACTGGGCGACGTTGCCGGAGCCTGAGATGGCCACCCGGCGACCGTCGATCCGCTTGTCCTGGCGCTTGAGCATTTCTTCAGCGAAATACACGCAGCCGTACCCCGTGGCCTCGGGGCGAATCAGGCTGCCGCCGTAGGTCATGCCCTTGCCGGTCAACACCGAAGTGAACTGGTTGGCCAGGCGCTTGTACTGGCCGAACAGGAAACCGATCTCGCGGGCGCCGACACCGATGTCGCCGGCCGGCACATCCAGGTCCGCACCGATGTGCCGGTACAGCTCGCTCATGAACGCCTGGCAGAAGCGCATGACCTCGGCGTCGCTCTTACCCTTCGGATCGAAGTCCGAGCCACCCTTGCCGCCGCCCATGGGCAGCGACGTCAACGAGTTCTTGAACACCTGCTCGAAGGCGAGGAACTTGAGCACGCCCAGGTTCACCGACGGGTGGAAGCGCAGGCCGCCCTTGTACGGGCCGATGGCGCTGCTCATCTGGATGCGGTAGCCGCGGTTGACCTGGACCTTGCCCTGGTCATCGACCCAGGAAACGCGGAACAGCACCGCGCGCTCAGGCTCGACCATGCGTTCGAGGATGCCGGCTTCGAGGTAGTGGGGGTTTTGTTCGAGGAAGGGCCATAGGCTGCGCAGCACCTCCTCCACGGCCTGGTGGAACTCGGGCTGGGCCGGGTCGCGCTGTTGCAGACGAGCCAGGAAATGGTCGACGGATTCGATCATGGTAGACATCTCACCAAGAGGGATTGTTTTTGGTTTTTTCGGGAATGTACCAAGAACCAATCGCACTGGAACAGGGCGCAATGTCGTTTTTATGAAATTATTTGGTGCAATTTCTATAACTGTATACAAGATCAGAATCGCGTCGCCTTCTTCCGCGGATGAGTCCGCTCCTACAGGAAGGGCTGGCAATGCGGCACGTGCAGGAGCCGGCTTGCCGGCGAACAGCCCGAGAGCCAGGCACAAAAATGAGGCCCCGAAGGGCCCCATTCTTGTGCAACGAAAACCGGCTTACTGGGCCAGCTTCTTGTGACGCACACGGTGCGGCTGGGCAGCGGCGTCGCCCAGGCGCTTCTTGCGATCGGCTTCGTACTCGGTGTAGTTGCCTTCGAAGAACACCACGTTCGAATCGTCTTCGTACGCCAGGATGTGGGTCGCCACGCGGTCCAGGAACCAACGGTCGTGGGAGATCACGATGGCGGCGCCTGGGAAGTCCAGCAGGGCTTCCTCCAGCGAACGCAGGGTTTCGACGTCGAGGTCGTTGGACGGTTCGTCGAGCAGCAGGACGTTACCGCCCTCTTTCAGCGTCAGGGCCAGGTGCAGGCGGCCACGCTCACCGCCGGAGAGGTCCTTGACGAACTTCTGCTGGTCACCACCCTTGAAGTTGAAGCGGCCAACGTAGGTACGCGACGGGATCTCGTAGTTGCCGATGCGGATCTGGTCGGAACCGTCGGAGATCTGCTGGAACACGGTCTTGCTGCCGTCCAGGTCTTCGCGGCTCTGGTCGACGCAGGCCAGTTGCACGGTTTCGCCGATCTCGATGCTGCCCGAATCCGGCTGTTCTTTGCCCATCAACATGCGGAACAAGGTCGACTTGCCGGCACCGTTACCACCGATCACGCCGACGATCGCGCCTTTAGGCATGGCGAACGACAGGTTGTCGATCAGCACGCGGTCGCCATAGCCTTTGGAGACGTTCTTGAACTCGATGACCTTGTCACCCAGGCGTGGACCGGCCGGGATGTAGATCTCGTTGGTCTCGCTGCGCTTCTGGAACTCCTGCGACTGCATCTCTTCGAAGCGCTGCAGACGAGCCTTGGATTTGGACTGGCGGGCCTTGGCGCCTTTGCGCACCCATTCCAGTTCCTCTTTCATGGCTTTCTCGTGGGCGCTCTGCTGCTTGGATTCCTGCGCCAGACGCTCCGACTTGGCTTCCAGCCAGCCCGAGTAGTTGCCTTCGTACGGGATGCCCGCGCCGCGGTCCAGTTCGAGGATCCAGCCAGCGACGTTGTCGAGGAAGTAACGGTCGTGGGTGATCGCCACCACGGTGCCGGGGAAGTCGTGCAGGAAGCGCTCCAGCCAGGCCACCGAGTCGGCGTCCAGGTGGTTGGTCGGTTCGTCCAGCAGCAGCATGTCGGGCGCCGACAGCAGCAGGCGGCACAGGGCCACGCGGCGTTTCTCGCCACCGGACAGGTGTTCGATGCGGGCATCCCAGGCCGGCAGGCGCAGGGCGTCGGCGGCGACGTCCAGCTGGCGCTCCAGGTTGTGGCCGTCGGCGGCCTGCAGGATGGCCTCGAGCTTGGCCTGCTCAGCGGCCAGCTTGTCGAAGTCGGCGTCGGGGTCGGCGTAGGCGGCGTAGACCTCGTCCAGGCGGGCCTGGGCGTCCTTGATCACGCTGACCGCCTCCTCGACCACTTCACGCACGGTCTTGCTCGGGTCCAGCTGCGGCTCCTGGGGCAGGTAGCCGACGTTGATGTCGGGCATCGGACGGGCTTCGCCGTCGAATTCCTTGTCGACGCCCGCCATGATCCGCAGCAGGGTCGATTTACCCGCGCCGTTCAGGCCCAGCACGCCAATCTTGGCGCCCGGGAAGAACGACAGGGAAATGTTCTTGAGAATTTCCCGCTTCGGCGGCACGACCTTGCTCAGCCGATGCATGGTGTAGACGTATTGAGCCAAAACCAAGCCCTCTATCAGATAGGTAAAGACATCGACGTTCGCCCCGGCCAGGTGACCAGGGGGATGTGTTTACGGGGTGTCATTGAACAAAGTGGGCCATTCTACGCCAAGTCGTGGCGTTGCACAGATGGCTAGATGGCGGCGCCGTTCGATGGCCATCGCGGGTCAAGCCCGCGATGGCGGTGGCGCAGGCTCAGACGTGCGCTTGCTTGGCCTTGCCACGCGGCAGGCGGCAACGGTCCGATTGCTCGGCCAAGCGCGCGGCCCAGGCAGCCTTGACGCTGAAGCCGCCGCTGCGGGCGGCCTTCTCGACGGCCTTGGCTGGTTTGGCGGCAGGTGCGCGGGTCACCTTGGTCGCCGGCTTGGCTGCGACTGCAGCCGGCTGCGCAGCCGCCTTGGCGGTCTTGCGCAGTTCGGCCAGCGATGGCGTCTTGTTCTTCGAGGCGGCCGCCTCCGGCTTGGCCAGCGAGCGCTGGCAGGTCTTGCAGGACACGTCCTCGGCCACGGCAGTGCTGACCAGCGTCTCACTGCTGCGCCCACAGGCGGAATCGAGGCCATTGGTGGAATAGTGGGTAACCAAAACCGTACTTCTCCGATGCGTTGACTATTTGAAGCGGGCGGCATTCTCGCACAGGTCGCAGGGTCTTGCCGAACCGGCATGACCGGCTGCACCTCGGCTGGAGACACGCGGACTGGCACTTTGCCATATTTGAAGGCATTCTAGGCGGCTTCACTTGTGCGGCTTATAGTGCGCCCGACACGCGCGGCACGCGCCATGCATGCACCGTGAAACACCCCCCTGCCATCGTCAGCCAAATCGCAGGACCCAACGCTTGACCAATCTCACGCACTCGTCACCCCTGCGCCCTGCCAACTCATCGGCCGGCACACACCTGCGTGGCTCGCTCAAGGGGGCGTTGGCCCTGTTGGCCCTGGTTTTGCTGGGGTTGCTGCTGTGGCAATTGTTCACCCAGTTCCGTCACACCCAGGCCGACCTGCGCCAGCAAAGCCTGGCGACCAGCGCCGAGCTGGCCGACCATCTGGGCCTGAACATGGCACTCAAGGCCCAGCAGGCGCTGAACCTGGTCCAACCCTACGTCAAACCTCCGGCGCCCGCCGCCCTGCCCAGCCTCTTCGCGACACTGCGCGCGCACCTCCCCGCGCTGCGTCATATGGCCTGGCTGGACAGCTCCGGGCAGGTGCGCAGCGACACCCTCGACGGCAGCCCCGACCGCCAGATGATTGACGAGATCCTGCAACTGAACCAGGGTCGCGTCTATTTCTACAGCAACGCGCCCGACAACCAGCTGGTCTACCTGCTGTTGCGCCAAAGCGCCGAGCAGGATCGCGGCTACTGGCTGCTGCGGCTGAGCCCTGCCTATTACAAGGAGCTGACCCAGCATCTGGACGCCTCGGGCCACCCTTCGTGGCTGCTGGAAAACAGTCGCAACGGCAAGGTCATCGAACGCCACGGCACGCAACCGACCAGCAACGAGCCGTTGCAGAGCGTGATGCTGGCCTTCATCGACAACAGTACCTGGCAACTGCGCGGCCTGTTCGACGCAGGCCTGGCCCGCGACAAGCTGCTCCCGGCGCTGATCGGCAAGTGTGTGCTGGTGCTGTTCTGCGCCCTGCTGCCGGTGCTCGCCCTGATCAACATGCGCCGTCGCCAGCGCGCCCTGCAGGAAGACCGTCGACGCTACCAGGAGATCTTCGAAGGCACAGGCGTAGCCCTGTGCGTGCTCGACCTGTCCAGCCTGCCCGGCCAGCTCGACCGCTACCACCTGCGCAATCACGCGGCCCTGCGCCACAGCCTGGCCCTGGACGCCAGCCTGCGGCGTTCGCTGCTGGCTGAGCTGAAGATCACCGAGATCAACCAGGTAGCCCGCCAGTTGCTCAACGTCGACTGCCACCAGGGGGCCTGGCAGCGCCTGATCGAGGGCAGTGGCGACGGTCGCGACAGTGTCGGCATGCAACTGATCGACGCGTTGATCGAGGCACGTGAGCAGCTTGAGCTGGAGGTACGCCTCCCCGCGCCGCTGGGCGGCGAGCTGCACCTGTGGCTGATGGTGCGCATGCCCCGGCAACGTCGCGACTACCAAGCGGTGATCCTGAGCATCAGCGACATCACCAGCCGCAAGCAGGTGGAGTTGTCCCTGCTCGAGCGCGAGAGTTTCTGGTCGGACGTGGTACGTACCGTGCCCGACCAGCTTTACGTGCAGGACGTGCAGAGCCAGCGGATGATCTTCAGCAACCGCCACCTCGGCCAGACCCTGGGCTACGACCGCGCCGAGCTGGCACAGATGGGCGAACGCTTCTGGGAGTTACTGCTGCACCCCGAGGACGCCGCGCACTACCGCGCCCTGCGCCAGCAACAGCTGAACACCAGTTACGGCCAGTCGCTGCATTGCCAGTTGCGCTTCCGTCACCGTGATGGCGGCTGGCGCTGCTACGACATCCGCGAGCAGGTGCTGACCCGCGACAGCGACGACCTGGTCACCCGCATCATCGGCGTGGGCAAGGACGTCACGGTGCAGATCGAGGCCAGTGAGTCGCTGCGTGACAGCGAGCAGCGCTACCGCATGCTCGCCGAGAGCATCAGCGACGTGATCTTCTCCACCGACAACCAGCTGCGGCTCAACTATGTCAGCCCCTCAGTGCTGGCGGTGCTGGGCTACCAGGCCGAATGGATCTTCGCCAATGGCTGGCAGTCGATCATCGCCAACCCCGCCCAGCTCAGCGGCGCCTATGACCTGATCGAACGGGTCAGCAAGGCACAGGGTAACGCCGAACAACTGGCGCAGTTGCGCACCACCCTGCCCACGCAGCTGTTCCTGTTCGACTGCCTGCGCGCCGATGGCCGCAAGATCCCCATTGAACTGCGCCTGGTGCTGGTGTGGGACGAACACGAGCGTTTCGAGGGCGTGCTGGGCGTGGGCCGTGACATCAGCCAGCAGCGCCGGGCCGAGAAAGACCTGCGCATGGCGGCCACGGTGTTCGAACACTCCACCTCGGCCATCCTGATCACCGACCCGGCCGGCTACATCGTCCAGGCCAACGAAGCATTCAGCCGGGTCAGCGGCTACGCCGTCGCCGAAGTGCTCGACCAACTGCCCGGCATGCTCACCGTCGAGCAGCAACAGGACGCGCACCTGGGCTACGTGCTCAAGCAGCTCAACCAGCGCGGCAGTTGGGAGGGCGAAGTGTTCCTCAAGCGCCGTAACGGCGAGCACTACCCAGCGTGGGTGGGCATCACCGCGGTGCTCGACGACGAAGGCGACCTGGCCAGCTATGTGTGTTTCTTCACCGACATCAGCGAACGCAAGGCCAGCGAACAACGTATCCACCGCCTGGCCTACTACGACGCCCTGACCCACCTGCCCAACCGCACGCTGTTCCAGGACCGCCTGTACACCGCCCTGCAGCAGGCCGAGCGGCAGAAGGCCTGGGTGGTGCTGATGTTCCTCGACCTCGACCGCTTCAAGCCGATCAACGACTCCCTTGGCCACGCTGCGGGCGATCGCATGCTCAAGGACATGGCCGAGCGCCTGCTGGCCTGTGTCGACAACGACGACACCGTGGCGCGCATGGGTGGCGACGAATTCACCCTGCTGCTGCAACCGAAAGCCACCCGCGAACTGGCGCTCAACCGTGCCATCCACGTGGCCGAGCACATCCTCGACAGCCTGGTGACCCCCTTCGTGCTGGAGAACCGCGAGTTCTTCGTCACCGCCAGTATCGGCATCGCCCTCAGCCCGCAGGACGGCAGCGAGCTGAGCCAACTGATGAAGAACGCCGACACCGCCATGTACCACGCCAAGGAGCGCGGCAAGAACAACTTCCAGTTCTACCAGGCCGACATGAACGCCAGCGCCCTCGAGCGCCTGGAGCTGGAGAGCGACCTGCGCCACGCCCTGGAGCAGAACGAGTTCATCCTCTACTACCAGCCGCAGTTCAGCGGCGACGGCAAGCGCCTGACCGGCGCCGAAGCCCTGCTGCGCTGGCGCCACCCGACCCGCGGCCTGGTACCGCCTGGCGACTTCATCCCGGTGATCGAGGAGCTGGGCCTGGTGGTGGATGTCGGCGACTGGGTGCTGCGCGAGGCCTGCCGCCAGCTCAAGGCCTGGCACAAGGAGAAGGTGCGGGTCCCGAAAGTGTCGGTGAACATCTCCGCGCGGCAGTTCTCCGACGGCCAGCTGGGCACACGGATCGCGACCATCCTGGAAGAAACCGGCCTGCCCCCGGCGTGCCTGGAGCTGGAGCTGACCGAAAGCATCCTGATGCGCGAAGTCAATGAAGCCATGCAGATCCTCGACAGCCTGAAGAACCTCGGCCTGAGCATCGCGGTCGACGACTTTGGTACCGGCTATTCATCGCTCAACTACCTCAAGCAGTTCCCCATCGACGTGCTGAAGATCGACCGCACCTTCGTCGACGGCCTGCCCGAGGGCGAACAGGACGCACAGATCGCCCGGGCGATCATCGCCATGGCCCACAGCCTGAACCTGGCGGTGATCGCCGAGGGCGTGGAAACCCATGAACAGCTGGAGTTCCTGCGCGAGCACGGTTGCGACGAAGTGCAGGGCTACCTGTTCGGCCGGCCGATGCCGGCCAACCAGTTCGAGGCGCAGTTCAGCAACGAAACGCTGTTCATGTTCCAGTAACCGCCCGGTATCACACGATCCCTGTAGGAGCGGCCTTGAGCCGCGAAAGGGCTGCGCAGCAGCCCCAGGGTTCAGTGTTGAGGCGAAGATCGCCGGGGCCGCTTTGCGGCCCTTTCGCGGCTCAAGGCCGCTCCTACAGGGTGCGGTGCCGAAGCGGAAAAAACGGACCCGAAAGTCAACTCGAGCCCAGACACGGCGCGGGTTGCAACATGAAGGCCATTGGTCCGCGACTTGATGCCACTTCATATGCCAGCGGCGAATCAATCGGTTAGAATGCCCCCCCAATTCAGCCCGATCCTTGAGGACCGCCATGTTCAGCCGTGATTTGACCATTGCCAAGTACGACGCCGAGCTCTTCGAAGCCATGCAGCAAGAAGCCCTGCGCCAGGAAGAGCATATCGAGCTGATCGCTTCGGAAAACTACACCAGCCCGGCGGTCATGGAGGCCCAGGGTTCGGTTCTGACCAACAAGTACGCCGAAGGTTACCCAGGCAAGCGCTACTACGGTGGCTGCGAGTACGTCGACGTGGTCGAGCAACTGGCCATCGACCGCGCCAAGGAGCTGTTCGGCGCCGACTACGCCAACGTCCAGCCGCACGCTGGCTCCCAAGCCAACGCCGCTGTCTACCTCGCGCTTCTGTCGGCCGGTGACACCATCCTGGGCATGAGCCTGGCCCACGGTGGTCACCTGACCCACGGCGCCAGCGTTTCCTCCTCGGGCAAGCTGTACAACGCCATCCAGTACGGCATCGACGCCAACGGCCTGATCGACTACGACGAAGTCGAAGCGCTGGCCCTGGAGCACAAGCCGAAGATGATCGTCGCCGGCTTCTCCGCCTACTCGCAGGTCCTGGACTTCCCACGCTTCCGCGCCATCGCCGACAAAGTCGGTGCCTACCTGTTCGTCGACATGGCCCACGTGGCTGGCCTGGTCGCCGCTGGCGTGTACCCGAACCCGGTTCCGTTCGCCGACGTCGTCACCACCACCACCCACAAGACCCTGCGCGGTCCACGTGGTGGCCTGATCCTGGCCCGTGCCAACGCCGACATCGAGAAGAAGCTGAATTCCGCCGTCTTCCCAGGCGCCCAAGGCGGCCCGCTGGAGCACGTCATCGCCGCCAAGGCGATCTGCTTCAAGGAAGCCCTGCAGCCTGAGTTCAAGGCTTACCAGCAGCAAGTCGTGAAGAACGCCCAGGCCATGGCCGAAGTGTTCATCGAGCGTGGTTTCGACGTCGTTTCCGGCGGCACCCAGAACCACCTGTTCCTGCTGTCGCTGATCAAGCAGGAAATCTCCGGTAAGGACGCCGACGCCGCCCTGGGCAAGGCTTTCATCACCGTCAACAAGAACTCGGTACCCAACGACCCACGCTCCCCGTTCGTCACCTCGGGCCTGCGTTTCGGCACCCCTGCCGTCACCACCCGTGGCTTCAAAGAGGCCGAGTGCCGCGAGCTGGCTGGCTGGATCTGCGACATCCTGGCCGACCTGAACAACGAAGCGGTGATCGACGCCGTGCGTGAGAAGGTCAAGGCCATCTGCAAGAAGCTGCCGGTTTACGGCAACTGATTGGCAGCCAACTGATGTAAAAAAGCCCGGCCATGTGCCGGGCTTTTTCATTGCGCTACCCCCCTAGGAGCCGGCTTGCCGGCGCACACCAGCCTCAAGCTCGACTCACGCCTCGGTCAAAGCCTCGAACCCTGCCCGGATCGTCTCCTCCGGAAGCTCATCGGCGATGAACACCATCAAGCTTTCCCGCGCTTCGCCGTCCTTCCACTCGGCGTCCCAATCAAAGCCATAGAGCTTGAGCACCCCTTGGAACACCAGGCGGCGGTCCTCGCCGGCAATGTTCAGCACGCCCTTGTAGCGCAGCAGCTGCTTGCCATGCGCCTCCAGCAACTCGTTCATGAAGTCGCTGAGGCGGTCGATGTTCAATGGCGTCCCGGTGCGCAATACCAACGTCGATATGCGGTCCGGGGTGGTCGGCTTGAGCACAGGGCGCAATGCCGGCTTTAGGCTGATACCCAGCTCCGGGTTGAGGTTGAACCCCCGTACATCGAGCAGCTCGGCCAGGTCGATACGGCCATGCTCGACCACACGGATCGCCGCGCGGCCATTGATGCGGGCCAGGCGCTCGCGCAGGGCATCGAGCGCCTGCGGCTCGACCAGGTCGGTCTTGCTCAGCAGCAGTCGGTCGGCAAAACCCACCTGAGCCTGGGCGATGGCCTGGGTCAGGTGTAGTTCGGCGTGGGCCGCATCGACCAGGGTGACGATGCCGTCGAGCAGGTAACGATCACGCAGGTCTTCCTCGATGAAGAAGGTCTGCGCCACCGGCGCCGGATCAGCCAGGCCGGTGCATTCGATGACCAGGCGATCGAAAGCGATCTCGCCAGCATCAAGCCGTTCGAGCAGCAGGTACAGCGCACGGGTCAGGTCGCCATGGATACTGCAGCACACGCAGCCGTTGGCCAGGGTCATCACCTGCACCGGTTCGTCACCGAGCAACTGGCTGTCGATGCCGGCCTCGCTGAACTCGTTCTCGATCACGGCGATCTTCAGGCCGTGCTCGGCCTTGAGCATGTATTTGAGCAATGTGGTCTTACCGGCGCCAAGGAAGCCGGTCAGCACGGTAACGGGAATGGGCGTTTGCACGCAGAAATCTCCTTGGAGCTGAAAATGACAGTGGGAGCCCGGTTGCCCGGGCTCCCACTGAGTCACGCATGTCGCGGGTTCAACAGCACTTTGGCCCGGACTTGCCACCATAACGCGCTTCCTGGCGTTCGCGGAAGAACGCCTCGTAGCTCATCACCGGCTTGTCCGGATGCTTGGTGCGCATGTGTTCGACATAGTTGTCGTAGTCGGGCATGCCGACCATCAGGCGGGCTGCCTGCCCCAGGTACTTACCCAGTCGACCCAGGTCATTGAACATCACTGCGATCCTCTCAAGCGTCAGGCAGGGCCTGGAACGGAGTTTCCTTGTCGGTGCGCTCCTTGCGGCCCAGAGCGGCCAGGCCGACCTTGACGGCGAAGAACAGCACGCTGAACACCACCATCAGGAACAGCACGGTCAAGCCGGCGTTGGTGTAGGCGTTGAAGATCACGTGCTGCATCTGCCCGATATCCTTGGCCGGGGCCAGTACCTGGCCGGCGTCCAGCGCGGTGCTGTACTTCTTGGCCAGGGCCAGGAAGCCTACGGCCGGGTTCGGATCGAACAGCTTGATCAGGCCTGCGGTGGTGGTACAGATCAGCAGCCACACGGCTGGCAACAGGGTGACCCAGACATAGCGCTGGCGCTTCATCTTGATCAGCACCACGGTGCCGAGCATCAGGGCGATACCGGCGAGCATCTGGTTGGAGATGCCGAACAGCGGCCAGAGCGTATTGATGCCGCCCAGCGGGTCGATCACGCCCTGGTACAGCAGGTAGCCCCACAGCGCCACGCAACCCGCGGTGCCGATCAGGTTGGCGGTCCACGACTCGGTGCGTTTCAGGGCCGGCACAAAGCTGCCCAGCAGGTCCTGCAACATGAAGCGACCGGCACGGGTACCCGCGTCCACCGCGGTGAGGATGAACAGCGCCTCGAACAGAATCGCGAAGTGGTACCAGAACGCCATGGTGTTCTCACCCGGCAATACCTGGTGCAGGATCTGCGCGATACCCACCGCCAGCGTCGGCGCACCACCGGCACGGGCCAGGATGGTGTGCTCGCCGATGTCACGGGCGGTGGCCTCGAGCTGCTCGGGGGTGATCATGAAGCCCCAACTGCTGACCGTCTGCGCCACCGACGCGACGTCGGCACCGACCACTGCGGCCGGGCTGTTCATGGCGAAGTACACGCCCGGCTCGATCACCGAGGCGGCGACCATGGCCATGATGGCGACGAACGACTCCATCAGCATGCCGCCGTAGCCGATGTAGCGGGCGTTGGCTTCGTTATCCAGCAGTTTGGGCGTGGTGCCCGAAGAGATCAGCGCATGGAAGCCGGACACCGCACCACAGGCGATGGTGATGAACAGGAACGGGAACAGGGTGCCCTTCCATACCGGGCCCGTGCCATCGGTGAACTGTGTCAGCGCCGGCATTTTAAGCTCGGGCGCGATGACCAGGATGCCGATCGCCAGGCCGACGATGGTGCCAATCTTGAGGAAGGTCGACAGGTAGTCACGCGGCGCCAGCACCAGCCACACCGGCAACACGGCGGCGACGAAGCCGTAGCCCACGAGCATCCAGGTGATCTGCACACCGGTGAAGGTGAATGCCGGGCCCCACACCGGATCCGCGGCGATCTGGCCCCCCAGCCAGATCGACAGCAGCAGCAGGACCACACCGACGACCGAGATCTCGCCGATGCGCCCCGGACGGATGTAGCGCATGTAGATACCCATGAACATCGCGATCGGGATGGTCGCCATCACCGTGAACATCCCCCATGGGCTCTCGGCCAGGGCCTTGACCACGATAAGCGCCAGCACCGCGAGGATGATGATCATGATCAGGAAGCAGCCGAACAGGGCGATGGTGCCGGGGATACGGCCCATCTCCTCACGGACCATGTCGCCCAGCGACCGGCCGTTGCGGCGGGTGGACAGGAACAGGACCATGAAGTCCTGCACCGCGCCAGCCAGCACCACGCCGGCGATCAGCCACAATGTGCCGGGCAGGTAGCCCATCTGCGCCGCGAGCACCGGGCCCACAAGCGGGCCGGCACCAGCAATGGCGGCAAAGTGATGGCCGAAGAGGATGTGCTTGTTGGTCGGGACGTAGTCCAGGCCATCATTGTTGAGTACCGCGGGCGTGGCCCGGCGAGGATCGAGCTGCATCACCTTGGTGGCGATGAACAGGCTGTAGTAACGGTAGGCAACCAGGTAGATGGCCACTGCCGCGACCACGATCCACAAGGCGTTGATTGCCTCACCGCGACGCAGGGCGACCACACCCAGCGCGCAGGCCCCTATGACTGCCAGCGCCAGCCACGGAATGTGGCGTAGCAGGCTATTATTGTTGTTCATGGTTTACTTCCAGCTGGTGGATTGGAAAAGACCGCCCATCGAGTCTAGGGCGAGTCAATGCGCATTGCCACACTTGCTTTGGTCTAGAGCCTCTGCGGCCAGATTGCGGTACCTGATAAAACGCCACAATTAACTATAGTCAGGTTGAACCCCCGAGGGCCTTTCCCATGAGCGATCACGACGAACGCCGCCGTTTCCAACGCATCGCCTTCGATGCCCCCGCCGAGCTGCGCCAGGGAGAACGCCGCTGGCCTGCGAAGCTTCTCGACCTGTCGCTCAAGGGGCTGCTCATAGAGCGTCCGGATCCTTGGGAGCCCGACCTATCCCAGGATTTCGAAGCAATCATCCATCTGGCACCCGATGTCGCGCTGGAAATGCTGATCGAACTGCGTCACGAAGAAGCGACCAAGCTTGGCTTCATTTGCCTCAAGATCGATATCAACTCGGCCACTCACCTGCACCGTCTTGTGGAACTGAACCTGGCAGACCGCCCTGAAATGATGCGCGAGCTGCGCGAACTCATCGAAGATTGATATCTCTTAGCCTGCTAACAATCTGGCTGTGACAGCTTTCCTGTCCAGCCAGACAGCTTCCATCCCCCGCCGCACACGTTTGTACACACCCCTCTAGAACAGCTCCGTGCATGTTGGAACGCAACGTGCATCCAGGTTTTTCGCACCCTGGAAGCACCTATGCCGACGCTACGATCAAAACTTTGTATACAATTCTTGTGGCAATGTTTTGTAAGACTTGTCTACAGTAGCGGCACAACAATAAACAGAGAGCCTGCTCCAATGACCACGTCCCCCAGCACGTCTCCCGCCCCGCGCCCCGAGGACGAAAATCTCGGCCTCGGCGCCAACCTGGCCTACGGGCTGCAACATGTCCTGACCATGTACGGAGGGATCGTCGCCGTCCCGCTGATCCTGGGCCAGGCTGCCGGCCTGGGCCCCGCGGAGATCGGCCTGCTGATCGCCGCCTCGCTGTTCGCGGGTGGCCTGGCGACATTGCTGCAAACCCTTGGCCTGCCGTTCTTCGGCTGCCAGCTACCGCTGGTGCAGGGGGTGTCGTTCGCTGGCGTGGCAACCATGGGCGCCATCATCAGCAGTGAGGGCGGCGGCGGGCTGCAAGGCGTACTTGGCGCGGTCATGGCGGCGTCATTGATCGGTTTTCTGATCACACCCGTGTTCTCGCGCATCACCAAGTTCTTCCCGCCCCTGGTGACCGGTATCGTCATCACCACCATCGGCCTGACCCTCATGCCCGTGGCCGCGCGCTGGGTGATGGGTGGCAACAGCGCCTCGCCCGAGTTCGGCAGCGTGGCCAACATTGGCCTGGCGGCATTGACCTTCGCCATCGTCCTGCTGCTGAGCAAGCTGGGCAACGCGACCATCTCGCGCCTGTCGATCCTGCTGGCGATGGTGGTCGGTACCCTGATCGCCTGGGCATTGGGCATGACCGACTTCAGCAAGGTCAGCGAAGGCCCGATGTTTGCCTTCCCCAGCCCGTTCCATTTCGGTATGCCGACGTTCCACATCGCCGCGATCCTGTCGATGTGCATCGTGATCATGGTGACCCTGGTGGAAACCTCCGCGGACATCCTCGCGGTCGGCGAGATCATCGACACCAAAGTCGACTCCAAGCGCCTGGGCAATGGCCTGCGCGCCGACATGGCGTCGAGCATACTGGCGCCGATCTTCGGTTCGTTCACTCAAAGCGCGTTCGCCCAGAACGTCGGCCTGGTGGCCGTGACCGGCGTGAAGAGCCGCTACGTGGTGGCCACCGGTGGCGTGATCCTGGTAGTGCTGGGCCTGTTACCGGTAATGGGCCGGGTCATCGCCGCGGTACCAACCCCCGTGCTGGGCGGCGCCGGCATCGTGCTGTTCGGCACCGTGGCCGCCAGCGGCATCCGCACCTTGTCCAAGGTCAGCTACAAGAACAACGTCAACCTGATCATCGTTGCCGCCTCGCTGGGCTTCGGCATGATCCCGATCGCGGCGCCGACCTTCTACCACAACTTCCCGAACTGGTTCGAAACCATCTTCCACTCGGGCATCAGCTCCGCGGCGATCATGGCCATCCTGCTGAACCTGATCTTCAACCACTTCACCACCGGCAACTCGGACCAGCAGTCGGTATTCGCCGCCGCCTATGAGCGCACCATCAACTACGCGGACATTTCCGCGCTGCGCGATGGCGACTACTTCAAGGATGGCAAGCTGTTCGACGCCGATGGCAACGAAGTCCCGGTGATGGAAGTGAACAGCGAAGGCGAGCCTGTCCGGCGACGGGAAACGGCCACCGAGCACTGAGCAGGCGACCAATGAAAAGCCCCGGCACATGCCGGGGCTTTTGCTTGAAAGGTGGCCAAGTCCCTTTGGCCGACGGGACATCCCTTACTCGGCTTTCAGGCCATCAGCCGAGACGGCCTGCACGCCTTTGATCTTCTTGGCGATGGCAACCGCCATGTCCTTCTGGGCATCGGTAATGGCCACGTCCGAGGACAGGGACACGACGCCTTTGTTGGTTTCAACCTTGATGTCACTGCCTGGCACGCCTTTCTCGGTCATCAGGTCAGCCTTCACCTTGGTAGTGATCCAGGTATCGGAGGTAGCCTCCTTGGCTTTGGTCACCTCACCGGCCGCCAGCGTCATCGGGGCCTGGGTGGACTGTTGGGCGAACGCCGCATTAGCCAGGGTCAGGGTCAGAGCGGTAGCAGTAGCGGCAGCAATGGCGAACTTCTTCATGTGAGTCACTCCTGTTTTTCGAAAGGTCTGCGCCGTGAATCCTGGCGACAGGTATGAAGGGAGTTGCACGCGCTGTGCCAGCTTTGGATTTTTATAAAATCACTTAACAATCAATAACTTATTAAATTAAACATGCCCATAGGATCGTGCAATCTGCAATGCGGCTGAAAAAACGATGTGCAAGATGCATGTTCGCAAGCAGCTTTCGGCCCGTTCGCCTGTAGGAGCGGCTTTAGCCGCGATGCAAACACCACGGTGTCTGGCACCCGCTTCGCGGGTGATCGCGGCTAAAGCCGCTCCTACAGAGGTCGTATCACTGGTACCGATCCTGTTCGGCGTCGTAGATAAAGTCCTTGCGCTCGAATAATGCCTCGCCGCCTGGGTTGGAGGTTCGGTTTGGCGGCACGTACGCGGTAATGGAGGCTTCCTCACATGCCTGGAATTGTTGGCCATTCGAGGATCAGTTCCTCCAGCGAGACCGGGAACAGACTGGTCTGGCTGCGAGACTCTCCTTGGACATAGCCCATAACGAAAAATGCTCCGTATCTTCCGATACGGAGCATTCTCTTAAAGGGCCGGGCAGATTGCTAGGTTTTCACACAGTCTGCGAAGGGCCCTTTCCTGTTACGCGTCAGTCGCTCAGACGCCCGAAGCCTTGGCAGCGGCAACGTCCTTGATCGACAGCTTGATACGGCCGCGGTTGTCCACGTCCAGTACCAGCACTTCGACTTCCTGACCTTCCTTCAGCACGTCGGTGACTTTCTCGACGCGAGCATCGCTCAGCATGGAGATGTGCACCAGGCCGTCCTTGCCCGGCAGGATGTTGACGAAGGCGCCGAAGTCGACGATGCGCTCGACCTTACCGACATAGATCTTGCCGATCTCGGCCTCAGCGGTAATACCCAGGATGCGTTGCTTGGCAGCGTCCGCGGCTTCCTTGGTTTCGCCGAAGATCTTGATCGAACCGTCGTCCTCGATATCGATCGAGGCCTTGGTTTCTTCGCAGATGGCGCGGATGGTGGCGCCACCTTTACCGATGACGTCACGGATCTTGTCGGTGTCGATCTTCATCGCGATCATGGTCGGGGCGTTGGCCGACAGTTCGGTACGCGACTCGCCGATGATCTGGTTCATCTGGCCGAGGATGTTCAGGCGCGCTTCCAGGGCCTGGCCCAGGGCGATTTCCATGATCTCTTCGGTGATGCCGTTGATCTTGATGTCCATCTGCAGCGCGGTGACGCCCTTGGCGGTACCGGCTACCTTGAAGTCCATGTCGCCCAGGTGGTCTTCGTCACCCAGGATGTCGGTCAGCACGGCGAACTTGTCACCTTCCTTGACCAGGCCCATGGCGATACCGGCAACCGGCGCCTTCATCGGTACACCGGCGTCCATCAGGGCCAGGGATGCGCCACAGACCGAAGCCATGGAGCTGGAGCCGTTGGATTCGGTGATTTCCGACACCACGCGGATGGTGTACGGGAACACGTCGGCGGCCGGCAGCATGGCCTGGACCGAACGGCGGGCCAGACGGCCGTGGCCGATTTCGCGACGGCCGGCACCGCCCATGCGGCCACACTCGCCCACCGAGAACGGCGGGAAATTGTAGTGCAGCATGAAGGGGTCTTTCTTCTCGCCTTCGAGGGTGTCCAGCAGCTGGGCGTCACGGGCAGTACCCAGAGTCGCGACGACCAGGGCCTGAGTTTCGCCACGGGTGAACAGTGCCGAACCGTGGGTCTTGGGCAGAACGCCGACTTCAATGTTCAGCGGACGTACGGTCTTGGTGTCGCGGCCGTCGATACGTGGCTTGCCGTTGACGATGTTTTCGCGAACGGTGCGGTATTCGATTTCACCGAAGATGTCTTTGACTTCACTGGCCGATGGCTGGCCTTCCTCACCGGAAAACTTGGCAACCGCCTGGTCGCGCAGCTCACCCAGGCGCGCATAACGGTCGGCCTTGACGGTGATGGTGTAGCCCTGGGAGACCGCCTCGCCGAACTCGGCGCGAATGGCGTCGAACAGCGCGGAGTTCTTATCAGCCGGTTTCCAGTCCCAGGTCGGCTTGGCGGCTTCGGCGGCCAGCTCTTTGACCGCTTTGATCACGGCCTGGAATTCGTCGTGGGCGAACAGTACGGCGCCCAGCATCTGGTCTTCGGTCAGCTCTTGGGCTTCCGACTCAACCATCAGCACGGCGGACTCAGTACCGGCAACGACCATGTCCAGGCTCGAGGCAGCCAGTTGCTCATAGGTTGGGTTCAGCAGGTAGCCGGTGCTTTCGTGGAAGGCAACACGGGCGGCGCCGATCGGGCCTTCGAACGGGATGCCCGAGATGGCCAGGGCAGCCGAGGTACCAATCATCGCGGCGATGTCCGGATCGGTCTTCTTGCTGGTCGAAACGACGGTGCAGACGACCTGGACTTCATTCATGAAGCCTTCAGGGAACAGCGGACGGATCGGACGGTCGATCAGACGCGAGGTCAGGGTTTCTTTTTCGGAAGGACGGCCTTCACGCTTGAAGAAACCACCCGGGATCTTGCCAGCGGCGTAGGTCTTTTCCTGGTAGTGCACGGACAGCGGGAAGAAGCCCTTGCCCGGGTCAGCTTGCTTGGCGCCGACCACGGTCACCAGCACGGTGACGTCGTTGTCGACGGTGACCAGCACAGCGCCGGTGGCCTGACGGGCAATACGGCCCGTTTCGAGCGTAACGGTCGATTGACCGAACTGGAATGTCTTGATTACCGGGTTCACGGTTTCCTACCTTTTTCAGTGGCTCTTGGGGGAACTGGTTCTTGCGAATTCTTGGGCAGAACGGGGAATCGGCCCCATTGACCGTCCAGATACAACACGAGGCTGGGAGCCTGGCGCCGGGCGGATGAACCGCACGGCGAACCAGGCTGCCAACCTCGCAGATCGCGCGGCGTGCCCAACGGCGACGCTGACAGGCAGCGATGCCGAAGAATGCGACACACCATGCAACACCACTGGCCAGGCCGCTATTAGCGACGCAGGCCCAGGCGACCGATCAGGGCGCTGTAACGAGTGGTGTCCTTGCCCTTCAGGTAGTCCAGCAGCTTACGACGCTGGTTGACCATACGGATCAGACCACGACGGGAGTGGTGGTCTTTTTCGTTGGCCTTGAAGTGGCCTTGCAGCTTGTTGATGTTGGCGGTCAGCAGAGCAACCTGCACTTCCGGGCTACCGGTATCGCCGGCGGCTTGCTGGTAATCGGCAACGATCTGAGCTTTTTCTTCGACGCTGAGGGCCATTTGGCTTCTCCTGATAAACGGATCCCGCGAGCGGGGTCCAATAGGCCAGGGACAAGATCCCTGTATTAATAAAAAGAGGCATGACCGTGCCTACTGACAGCCATCCTCGATTCCGCAGGACGGGGCCGAAGCCTCGCCCTGTGGTTTCGGTCATTCAGACCGAATCAGCCGACGCGGCGCAATGCGCCCGTCTTCGCTCACTTCACCGATACCGATGAAGCGACCATTGTGATCCTGTACGCGGACCATGCCAAACTGCGGTGCGTCCGGTGCACGTACCGCCTGGCCATGCAGCCAGTAGAACGCGCTGTGCTCGGACAACAACACCAGTGGCCAGTCCTGCAGCCCGCTGTCGGAAGGCATCAGGAAGCGATCGAGCGCTTCGTTGCCACCTTCAGAATGAGCCTGTTCGAGTTCCTCGAGCGTCACGGTCTGTGCCAGCGCGAAAGGCCCGGCCTGGGTGCGACGCAGTTCGGCGACGTAGGCTCCACAGCCCAGCGCCTCACCGATATCCTCGACCAGCGTGCGGATATAGGTGCCTTTGCTGCATCCAACCGACAGCCGCGCACGGGTACCTTCGTGCTCAAGCAACTCCAAGCGGCCAATAGTAACAGAACGCGCCTCGCGCTCCACTACCTCTCCTGCACGCGCCAGCTTGTAAAGCGGCTGGCCATCACGCTTGAGCGCCGAGTACATCGGCGGTACCTGCAGGATGTCACCCCGAAAACGCGGGATCACGGCCTCGATATCGGCGCGACCAACGGTCACTTCGCGAGTCTGCAGGACTTCACCCTCGGCGTCCGCGGTGGTGGTGGTCTGCCCCATCTGCATGACCGTCTCGTAGCCCTTGTCGGAATCGAGCAGGTACTGGGAGAACTTGGTCGCTTCACCGAAGCACAGCGGCAGCACGCCGGTGGCCAACGGGTCGAGGCTGCCGGTATGGCCGGCCTTTTCCGCGTTGAGCAACCAGCGGACCTTCTGCAAGGCGGCGTTGGAGGTGAACCCCAATGGTTTGTCGAGCAGGATGATGCCGCTGACATTGCGGCGGATACGTTTGACCTGGGCCACCGCTTACTCCTTGGCGTCCAGCTCGTCGGCATCCTTGTGCAGGCGGTCTTCGGCCACTGCACGCTCGATCAGCGCCGACAGGTGGACACCACGGCTGACGCTTTCATCGAAGTGGAAGTGCAGTTGCGGCACGCTGCGCAGTTGCATGACGCGGCCCAGGTGCAGGCGCAGGAAGCTCGCGGCACTGGTGAGGGCCTTGAGGGTCTGCGGCACGGCATCGGTGCCATCCTGCCCCATGACCGTGATGAAGACCTTGGCGTGGCCAAGGTCACGGCTGACGTCGACTGCGGTGATGGTCACCAGGCCGACGCGCGGATCTTTGACTTCACGGCGGATCAGTTCGGCCAGCTCACGCTGCATCTGATCGCCGATGCGTTGGGTACGGCTATATTCTTTTGCCATTCTTGCTACCTGTAACGTAAAGCGGCAAACGCCCGGTCAGGCTGAAGCCTGACCGGGCGCTACCTTGTGAGGCGCTGCCAACCGCCTTGCGACGGGGCCTGCGCCACGCTCGCCCCTTACAGGGTACGAGCCACCTGGACTTTCTCGAAGACTTCGATCTTGTCGCCGACCTTGACGTCGTTGTAGCTCTTGACGCCAATACCGCACTCCATGCCGTTACGCACTTCGGAGGCATCGTCCTTGAAGCGACGCAGCGATTCCAGTTCGCCTTCGAAGATCACCACGTCCTCGCGCAGTACGCGGATCGGACGGTTGCGGTACACGGTACCCTCGATGACCATACAGCCAGCGATGGCGCCGAACTTCGGCGAACGGAACACGTCACGCACTTCGGCCACACCCAGGATGTTCTCGCGAACATCGCTGCCGAGCATGCCGGTCAACGCTTTCTTGACGTCTTCGATGATGTCGTAGATCACGTTGTAGTAACGCATGTCCAGACCTTCCTGCTCGACGATCTTGCGCGCGCCGGCATCGGCACGCACGTTGAAGCCGAACAGCACCGCGTTCGAAGCCAGCGCCAGGTTGGCGTCGCTCTCGGTGATACCACCGACGCCGCCACCAATCACGCGCACCTGGACTTCGTCGTTGCCCAGGCTGCTGAGCGAACCCTGCAGCGCTTCGAGCGAACCACGCACATCGGTCTTGAGGACGATGTTGAGCGTCTTCTTCTCTTCCTGACCCATGGTCTCGAAGATGTTTTCCAGCTTGCCGGCGTGAGCACGGGCCAGCTTGACCTCGCGGTACTTGCCTTGACGGAACAGGGCAACTTCACGGGCCTTTTTCTCGTCGGCGACCACGGACATCTCGTCACCCGCGTCCGGGGTGCCGTCCAGGCCGAGGATCTCGACCGGAATCGACGGGCCGGCTTCCTTCACAGGCTTGCCGTTCTCGTCGAGCATGGCACGCACGCGGCCATAGTTGGAACCGACCAGGACCATGTCGCCCTGACGCAGGGTACCGTCCTGAACCAGGATGGTGGCCACCGGGCCACGGCCCTTGTCCAGGCGCGACTCGACCACGACACCGCGACCAGGTGCGGTCGGGGTGGCCTTGAGTTCGAGGATCTCGGCCTGCAGCAGGACGGCTTCGAGCAGCTCGTCGACACCAGTACCCATCTTCGCCGAAACCTTGACGAACGGCGTGTCACCACCCCAGTCCTCGGAGGTCACGCCTTCGACGGCCAGCTCGTTACGGATGCGATCGAGGTCGGCACCCGGCTTGTCGATCTTGTTCACGGCGACAACCAGCGGTACACCAGCGGCTTTCGCGTGCTGGACGGCTTCGCGGGTCTGCGGCATCACGCCGTCGTCCGCCGCCACCACCAGGATGACGATGTCGGTCGCCTTGGCACCACGGGCGCGCATTTGCGTGAACGCTGCGTGGCCCGGGGTGTCGAGGAAGGTGACCATGCCGCGGTCGGTTTCCACGTGGTAGGCGCCGATGTGCTGGGTGATACCACCGGCTTCGCCAGCGGCAACCTTGGCACGACGGATATAGTCGAGCAGCGAAGTCTTGCCGTGGTCGACGTGGCCCATGACGGTCACGACCGGTGCGCGAGACTCGCTGACACCTTCGAACTTCAGCGATTCGGCCAGGGAATCTTCCAGGGCGGTGTCGCTGACCAGGGTGACCTTGTGGCCCAGTTCTTCGGCGACCAGCTGAGCGGTTTCCTGGTCGAGCACCTGGTTGATGGTGACCGGGGTACCCAGCTTGAACATGAACTTGACGACTTCAGCGCCTTTGACCGACATCTGCTGCGCCAGGTCCGAAACGGTGATGGTCTCGCCGATGGTCACGTCACGGATGACTGGACCGGTCGGGTTCTGGAAGCCGTGCTGGTTGCGCTTCTTCGGCTTGCCCTTGCCACCGCGACCGCGACGGAAACCATCGCTCTCTTCGTCGGTGGTGCGTGGCGCGGCACGCGGAGTCGGAGCCTTTTCCTTCTCCTTGACCTTGACCTTGATGGACACACGCGGCGCTTCGCCACGGCGCTCGCCGGCAACACCACCGCCACGACGATCATCGTCACGGGTGCGGCTTTCATTGCGGCGGGCTTCGTCCTTCTTGCGCTCGGCGGCACGGGCGGCGGCGTCTTCGGACACCGGCGCTTCGGCCACTGCAGGCGCTGCAGCCGCGGCGACAGCCGGAGCTGGATCTGCCTTGGCCACAGGAGCGGCCGCAGGGGCTTCAGCCGTCTGACGACGGGCTTGCTCTTCGTTGCGCTGGCGAGCTTCGGCGTCAGCCTTCTCGCGCGCAGCGTTCTCAGCGGCGCGGCGCTCTTCCTGCTCGCGCTTCTGCTCGGCCTGAATCTCTTCCGGGCTGCGCTGCACGAACACTTTCTTCTTGCGTACTTCTACGCTGATGCTCTTGCTACCGGCGACACGCAGAGTGCTGGTGGTCTTGCGCTGCAAGGTGATCTTGCGCGGCTCTTCCGCCTTGCTCTTGTGGCTGCTTTTCAAATGAGTCAGCAGCGTCTGCTTCTCATTGTCGGTCACTACCTGACCGGCGTCGGTGTGCGGCAGACCTGCCTCACGCATCTGCTGCAGCAGGCGCTCTACCGGTGCCTCGACCTCTTGGGCCAGTTCTTTCACCGTGACTTGCGTCATGCACTTCTCTCCTCAGGCCGCGCCTAATTACTCGAACCAGTGGGCTCGGGCGGCCATGATCAACTTGCCGGCACGCTCTTCGTCGATGCCGTCGATGTCGAGCAGATCGTCAATCGACTGCTCGGCCAGGTCTTCGCGGTTAACCACGCCGCGCACCGCCAGTTCGGCCGCCAGGTCCTTGTCCATGCCCTCGAGGGAGAGCAGGTCGTCGGCCGGATGGGCGTCTGCCAGTTTTTCTTCGGTAGCGATGGCCTTGGTCAACAAACGGTCCTTGGCACGAGCACGCAGCTCATTGACGATGTCCTCGTCAAAGCCATCGATGTTGAGCATTTCTTCCAACGGTACGTAGGCAATTTCTTCGAGGCTGGTGAAGCCTTCGTCGACCAGCACCTGTGCCAGCTCTTCGTCGACTTCCAGTTCATCGATGAAATTACGCAGGATGTCGCCGGTTTCCGCTTGTTGCTTGGCCTGGATGTCCTTCTCGGTCATCACGTTCAGGGTCCAGGCAGTCAGCTGGCTGGCCAGACGGACGTTCTGGCCGCCACGTCCGATGGCCTGGGCCAGGTTATCCTCGGCCACCGCGATATCCATCGCATGGGCGTCCTCATCAACGATGATCGCAGCAACCTCTGCTGGCGACATGGCGTTGATGACGAACTGCGCCGGGTTCTCGTCCCAAAGGACGATATCCACACGCTCGCCACCCAGCTCGCCGGATACGGCCTGGACGCGCGAACCACGCATGCCGATGCAGGCGCCTTGCGGGTCGATGCGCTTGTCCTTGGAGCGGACGGCGATCTTGGCACGCGATCCCGGATCACGGGAGGCGGCCATGACTTCGATGAGGCCTTCGGCGATTTCCGGCACTTCGATGCGGAACAGCTCGATCAGCATCTGCGGCGCGGTGCGCGACAGGACCAACTGCGGACCGCGGTTCTCGGTGCGGATTTCCTTGAGCAGCGCACGCAGGCGCACGCCGACCCGGAAGGTCTCACGGGGGATGATGTCTTCACGCGCCAACAGCGCCTCGGCGTTGTTGCCAAGGTCGACGATGACGTTGTCGCGGGTGACCTTCTTCACGGTACCGGAGATGATCTCGCCCACGCGTTCACGGTAGGCGTCGACGACTTGCGCGCGCTCAGCCTCGCGAACCTTCTGCACGATGACCTGCTTGGCGGTCTGAGCGGCGATGCGGCCGAACTCGATCGACTCGATCTTCTCTTCGATCACGTCACCGATCTTGGCGTCCGGGTGCGTGTCCTGGATCTTGCTCAGCCAGGTCTCGATGGCCGGATCGTCCAGGTCGTTCTCGTCGACCACGGTCCAGCGACGGAAGGTCTCGTAGCTACCCGTGTGGCGGTTGATTTCCACACGCAGGTCGACTTCGTCCTCAAAACGTTTTTTGGTTGCAGTGGCCAGGGCCACTTCCAGCGCTTCGAAAATGACGCCGGGTGGTACACCCTTTTCGTTGGATACCGATTCAACAACCAGCAGTACTTCTTTGCTCATCGTACGCCTCGCCTTGCGCAAGCCATTGGCCCCGGAAAGTCCTCCGGGCCCGGCACGTCTCAGTCAAAACTGGGAATAATATTGGCCTTGTCGATCGAGTCGATCGGCAACAGGAACTCGTGATTGTCCACCTGGACCACCACATCCTGCTCCTCCACACCACGGAGAAGGCCCTGGAAGTTACGACGACCTTCGAAGGGCGTACGCAGCTTGATCTTCACCTGCTCGCCGGCATGCGAAGCAAACTGTTCAAGGGTGAACAGCGGGCGATCCATGCCTGGAGAGGACACCTCGAGGGTATATTCAGAGCTGATCGGATCTTCCACATCGAGGATGGCGCTGGCCTGACGGCTGACAGCTTCGCAGTCGTCCACCAGAATGCCGCCTTCCTTGTCGATATAGATACGCAGTACCGAATGTTTGCCCTGGGAGACGTATTCGATCCCCCAGCATTGGTAGCCCAGACCCTCGACAACCGGGGCCAACAAGGCCTGCAACTGTTCTAGCTTGCTCGACACCTGAACCCCCTCGTGCATGCTGTGCAAATAAAAAATGGGCGAAGCGCCCATCCCTGAAAGCGCCGTTGGACAACGACGCCTAAAACTGTTCGGCTAGCAAAAAGCCCCTGAAAAGGGGCTCTGCTGAAGCTGGTTGCGGGGGCTGGATTTGAACCAACGACCTTCGGGTTATGAGCCCGACGAGCTACCAAGCTGCTCCACCCCGCGACAAAGCTGGGGCGAAAGTATAAGACTGAACCCTTTGCTGGGTCAATCCGACCTCCACCTGCAAGAAAGCCCGCTCAAAGCGGGCTTTCATGCTTCAATTGGTACCGAGAAGGGGACTCGAACCCCTACACCCTATGGGCACAACCACCTCAAGGTTGCGTGTCTACCAATTCCACCACCTCGGCAATACTACTTGAAACCCGTTACTGCTGCTCTTTCGCTGGAGGAGGTACGTCACCGGAGTTGGTGGTTTCACTCTTCTGCTGCTGGAGCACCGGTACATCATCATTGACTGCCGGCTTTTGCTCTTTGACTTCCAGCACTGCTGGATCTGGCAGACCAGCTTGAGTCAGCTGGTGAGCTTGCTGCTTGGCGAAGTATCCTAACCCAAGTGCAGTCAAAAAGAAAGTGGCGGCAAGTATAGCAGTAACTTTACTCAAAAAGGTAGCGGAACCTTGGCTTCCGAACACAGTATTTGAAGCACCTGCGCCGAAAGATGCACCTGCTTCCGCACCTTTACCCTGTTGCAGCAACACCATTACAACCAGTGCCAACGCTGCTAACAGATGAAAAACAACTACGACTGTTTCCAGCATTTGTTCAGTTTCCTGCGGCGCGACAAATTGCACCGAATTCGTCTGCGTTCAGGGACGCTCCACCAATGAGCCCCCCATCGATATCCGGCATGCCGAACAGTTCAGCCGCATTGGCCGCCTTCACGCTGCCGCCGTAGAGAAGCCGCATATTTCCTGCGACTTCGGCGTCCATCGCCGCCAACTGCTTACGGATGGCTGCATGCACATCCTGGGCTTGCTGTGGCGAGGCCGTCAAACCAGTACCGATGGCCCAAACAGGCTCATAGGCAATTACTGCATTGGCAAAAGCCTTGATACCGAACACATCGATAACACTGCTTAGTTGACGCCCTACAACTTCGAGCGTCTCGCCTGCCTCGCGCTCTGCGAGAGTTTCCCCTATACAGAGCACCGGCGTCAAACCACTTTGCTGAGCCGCTGCAAACTTCTGATTCAGCACTTCGTCAGTTTCACCAATAATCTGGCGCCGTTCGGAGTGGCCGATCAAGACATACCTGCAACCTACTTCAGCCAACTGACTCGGTGCAACTTCGCCGGTCAGCGCGCCTTGTTCAGGCTGTACAGCAGAATTCTGTGCGCCTACGTTGATCCCTTTACCTTCCAGCCCGTCAATCACTTGAGTGATAAACAGCGAAGGCGGAAACACCGCGACTTCCACACCGCTGGGCAAGGACAAATTGCCCAAGCCCTGAGTCAGCTCTACGACGCTGGCGCGGGTACCGTGCATCTTCCAGTTACCAGCTACCATGGGGCGACGCATGCTTTACCTCGTCGGTCAAAGTGGGCGCAGATCTTACCCAACCCGATCTGCGCTGGCAAGTCTATTCAGGCACAAACTTCAGCAACGAGTTTCGCCAAGGTTTCGGCATGGCCACGCACCTGGTTTTCATCGTCGCCTTCGACCATCACACGCACCAGCGGTTCGGTGCCGGACTTGCGCAGCAGCACCCGCCCGCGCCCAGCCATGGCCTCGGTTGCCTTGTCGCTGGCCTCTTTCACCAGCGGGTTTTTCAACGGGTCACTCTTACCCGCTTCAAAGCGCACGTTGATCAATACCTGCGGGCACTTGCGCACGCCTTGACGCGCCTGGGCAAGGGTTTCGCCTTTACGCTTGAGGGCCATCAGCACCTGCAGCGCAGCAATGATGGCATCGCCGGTAGTGGTGTGGCTGCAGCACACGACATGCCCGGAGTTCTCGCCACCCAGCAGCCACTCGCGCTCGAGCAACTCAGCCATGACATAACGGTCGCCGACCTTGGCCCGCACGAACGGGATGTCCAGCTCCTTGAAGGCCAGCTCCAGGCCCAAGTTACTCATGAGCGTGCCGACCACCCCCCCTTGCAGCTTGCCGCGGTCATGCAGGTCACGACCGATGATGTACAGCAACTCGTCACCGTCGACGATGGCACCGGTATGGTCGACCATCAGTACCCGGTCACCGTCGCCATCGAAAGCAATACCCAGGTCGGCATGCCCCACCAGCACCGCGGCTTGCAGCGACTCGATATGGGTCGAGCCGCAATTCTCATTGATGTTGAGGCCATCAGGCGCTGCGTGCAGCACCGTCACCTCGGCTCCCAGCTCACGAAACACGCTCGGCGCAACCTTGTAGGTGGCGCCGTGGGCGCAATCCACGACGATCTTGAGCCCTTCGAAGCTGGTACTGGTCGGCACGCTGCTCTTGCAAAACTCGATGTAACGACCTGCGGCATCGTTGATTCGCGACACCTTGCCCAGCTTGCCGGACTCGACGACCGTCATCGGCTGATCGAGCAGCTCCTCGATCATCAGCTCGACTTCATCGGGTAGCTTAGTACCACTGCCCGAGAAGAACT
This sequence comes from Pseudomonas entomophila, assembly GCF_023277925.1. Lineage (NCBI taxonomy): Bacteria > Pseudomonadati > Pseudomonadota > Gammaproteobacteria > Pseudomonadales > Pseudomonadaceae > Pseudomonas > Pseudomonas entomophila. The sequence goes on along the minus strand of NZ_CP063832.1, from coordinate 5,203,952 downwards.
TGATGCCGTTGTCGTCATGCGGATTGTGCGAGGCACTGATGACGATCCCGGCTTCGGCATGGAAGGTACGGGTCAGGTAGGCAATGGCCGGCGTGGGCATCGGCCCAAGCAGCATGACGTCGGCACCGGCTGCGGACAGCCCGGCCTCAAGCGCGGACTCGAACATGTAACCGGAAATCCGAGTGTCCTTGCCCACCAACACACGGCAATGCCCCTGCTTGCGGAAGGCCATGCCCGCCGCCCAACCCAGTTTCAGCATGAAGTCCGGGGTGATCGGGAACTGGCCAACGCGGCCACGGATACCATCGGTACCAAAGTATTTTCTGCTCATGGGAACTCCAATGTTCTTATTCGGCGCCCTGCACGGCGGCGATCATACGCACCACATCGACGGTTTCGGCCACATCGTGCACACGCAGGATCCTCGCGCCCTTGGTCATCGCCAAGGCCGCCAGTGCGAGGCTGCCGTAAAGCCGCTCGTCCACTGGCCGATCCAACGTGAGGCCGATCATGCTCTTGCGCGACACCCCTACCAATAGCGGGCGCCCGAGGCGGCATAGCGCCTCCATGTGCTTGAACAGACTGAGGTTGTGCTCAAGCGTCTTGGCAAAACCGAAACCCGGATCGAGGATGATGCGTTCAGCGCCGATGCCCGCCGCCGCGCAGGCGGCCATACGCTGCTCGAGGTAGCGCCCCACATCGGCGGTCACGTTTTCGTAATGCGGGTTGTCCTGCATGTTACCCGGCTCCCCGCGCATGTGCATCAGGCAAACGGGCAGGCCGGTGTCAGCCGCAGCGTCAAGGGCGCCGTCACGTTCCAGGGCACGCACGTCATTAATCAGGCCAGCGCCGAGACGGGCTGATTCGCGCATGACAGAAGGTGTCGAGGTGTCGACGGAAATGATTACGTCCAGCCGAGCATTTATGGCCTCGACGATGGGCGCGACTCGCTCCAGTTCTTCCGTGGGTGAAACGGCCCGAGCACCAGGACGAGTGGACTCTCCCCCGACATCGATCAATGTTGCACCGGCCGCCACCATCGCATCGGCATGGCGCAACGCCTCGTCGCGCTGACTGAAGCGCCCACCGTCGGAGAAGGAATCAGGGGTGATATTGAGGATACCCATGACATGGGTACGGGACAAATCAAGAACCCGGTTGCCGCAAGGCAACCGGGTCGGGTACTGCTGTGAGGTCATAGAAGCCCTTAGTGTTGAGCCGCTGGGCCGCCGATCGGCGATTCCGGACGGTCACCCTGGGAGGCCTGGTTGCCGGAAGTGCCGGCATCGTTGTCCCAGTCTCGCGGCTCGCGTGGCGTGCGGCCCGCCATGATGTCGTCGATCTGGTCGGCATCGATGGTTTCGTACTTCATCAGGGCCTCGGCCATGGCGTCGAGCTTGTCGCGGTTTTCAGTCAGGATCTGCTTGGCCGTGGCATAGCACTGGTCAATGATACTGCGCACTTCCGAATCGATCAGCTTGGCGGTCTCACCCGAAACGCTGGCGTGCTGGCTGCCCGCGCTGCGACCGAGGAACACCTCGCCTTCTTCTTCAGCGTACATCAGCGGGCCGAGCTTTTCGGAAAGCCCCCACTTGGTGACCATGTTCCGAGCAATCTGGCTGGCACGCATGATGTCGTTGGAAGCGCCGGTGGTAACACCGTCGAAGCCCAAGGTCATTTCCTCGGCGATACGACCACCATACAGCGAGCAGATCTGGCTGATCAGCGCTCGCTTGGAGAGGCTGTAGCGATCTTCTTCGGGCAGGAACATGGTCACACCCAGGGCTCGGCCACGCGGAATGATCGAGACCTTGTACACCGGGTCATGCTCGGGCACCACACGACCAACGATGGCGTGGCCGGCTTCGTGATACGCGGTGTTCTGCTTTTCCTTCTCAGACATGACCATGGTCTTGCGCTCGGCACCCATCATGATCTTGTCCTTGGCCAGCTCGAACTCCTTCATCTCGACCAAGCGCTTGCTGGCGCGGGCGGCGAACAGCGACGCCTCGTTTACCAGGTTGGCCAGGTCAGCACCGGAGAAGCCTGGCGTACCACGGGCAATGACCGCAGCATTAACGTTCTCACCGACCGGAACCTTGCGCATGTGCACCTTGAGAATCTGCTCGCGACCGCGAATGTCTGGCAAACCGACCACCACCTGGCGGTCGAAGCGACCAGGACGCAGCAGCGCAGGATCGAGCACGTCAGGACGGTTGGTGGCAGCGATGACGATGATGCCGTCATTCATCTCGAAACCATCCATCTCGACCAGCAACTGGTTCAGCGTCTGTTCGCGCTCATCGTGACCACCGCCCATGCCGGCGCCACGGTGGCGACCCACGGCATCGATCTCGTCGATGAAAATGATGCAGGGGGCGTGCTTCTTGGCCTGCTCGAACATGTCACGCACACGGCTGGCGCCCACGCCGACGAACATCTCGACGAAGTCCGAACCGGAAATGGTGAAGAACGGCACCTTGGCTTCACCAGCAATGGCTTTGGCCAGCAGCGTTTTACCGGTACCGGGCGGGCCGACCATCAGCACGCCGCGCGGAATGCGACCACCCAGGCGCTGGAACTTGCCTGGGTCACGCAGGAACTCGACCAGCTCGCCGACCTCTTCCTTGGCTTCGTCGCAACCAGCAACGTCAGCCAGGGTGGTCTTGACCTGGTCCTCGGACAGCAGGCGCGCCTTGCTCTTGCCGAAGCTCATCGGGCCGCCCTTGCCGCCAGCGCCGCCTTGCATCTGACGCATGAAGAACATGAACACGGCGATGATCACAAGGATCGGGAAGCTAGCCACCAGCAGTTGAGTCCAGATGCTCTGCTGCTCAGGCTGCTTGCCCTCGACAGTGACGTGGTTGTCGACCAGGTCGCCGATCAGACCATTGTCAGTGATGGCCGGACGTACGGTCTTGAAATTGTCGCCGTCGGTGCGCTTGCCGGTAATGATGTAGCCGTCGACGGTCACGCGCTCGACCTTGCCATCCTTGACCTGCTGGATAAAGTCGGAATAGTTGAGGGTCTGCGGCTCGTTAGGGCTGGAGAAGTTGTTCATCACCGTCACCAGGACGGCGGCGATGATCAACCAGAGGATCAGATTCTTTGCCATGTCGTTCAATTCGCTACCCTCTGAGGCCGGCGCACGACGCAGCCGTGCCTCGCATGATATTCATCGCCCTAACTTACTACATTACCCACGCATCCGCAGGCACCGTCTGTAACCCTTTGTGAAAGCTAGACTACACGAAGTTCGGACGATCCAGACGGGGTGACCGATTGGTTTTAACTATCGGAGCCCCCGCAAAACACCGCTCACGCGCCCTTGAACCCTTTGCCCAACAGGTACTGTTCACGGGAACGGTCCCGCGAGGACGACGGCTTGCGCATCTGCACCTTGTCGAACTTGCTGCGCACGTCCTTCAGGTACATGTCGAAACCTTCGCCCTGGAAAATCTTGATCAGGAAATCGCCGCCAGGCTTGAGCACGCGGGTTGCCAAATCCAGGGCCAGCTCACAGAGGAACATGGCGCGCGGCATGTCCACCGCGGGCGTACCACTCATATTGGGAGCCATGTCGGAAATCACAAGGTCTACATGCGAATCACCGACCGCCTGCAGGATCTGCTGGAGCACTTCGTCCTGGGTGAAGTCCCCCTGAATGAAGGTAACATCCGGAATCGAGTCCATTTCCAGGATGTCCGATGCGATCAGCCGCCCCTGACCACCGATCAGACGACTGGTCACCTGCGACCAGCCACCGGGCGCGGCCCCTAGGTCGATCACACTCATGCCAGGACGGATCAGCTTGTCCTTTTCCTGGATCTCCAGCAGCTTGTAGCTCGCGCGCGAGCGATAGCCATCCTTCTGCGCCTGCTTGACGAAAGGATCGTTGAAATGTTCTCGCAGCCAGTTTGCGCTGCTTTTGGAACGTTGTACCACGGGGCACCTCGATGATATGCGTCGTGTTTGACTGGGCGGAGCCACAGGCCCTCGGGTAAAATGCCCGTCAATTTTACAGAATCAGACGAAAAGGGTCAGATTATGCCGCTCAATAACGAGCAGAAGAAGCAGTACAAGTCCATTGGTCATGACCTGAAGCCGGTCCTGATCGTTGCTGGCAACGGTTTGAATGAAGGCGTGATCGCCGAACTGGAACGCGCACTGGTCGACCACGAGCTGATCAAGGTCGAAATTCGCTCGGAAGATCGCGAAGAACGCGCCGAGACTATCGCCGAACTGTGCAAGGCCGGCCGCGCCGAGCTGGTACAGACCATCGGCAAGAAGGCGCTGATCTACCGCAAGAACCCGCAGCCGAACAAGCAGCTGTCAAACATCCACCGTTACAAGTGACGGTAGCGTCCTGTAGGGGCCGGCTTGCCGGCGATCACCAGCAAGCCGGCCCCTACAGGCATCGAGCTGTCAACGGCGCACCTTGACCGGGACCGGCTGAGCCACCAGCACGATGCCGGAAAAGCCCAGCACCAGGAAACAGAACATCTGCCAACGCTCGCCCACGGAAATCCCGTAGCGCAGCGTGTAGTAGCTGACGCAGGCCGCAAAACCGAGCAACAGCATCTGCCCGCGGAACTGCCGCCACCAGGCCGCCAGGCCGTCCACCCTCGCCAGTACCGCCAGCTGGGTAAGCAACCCAAGCAACGCCACGCCGATCAACCAGCGGTCGATCTGCGCAGCCACGTCATGCACCAGTAACGGCGCAAGGCCACTCACCTTGAGCGCCGGCACCAACCCCACATGGAACACCCACAGGCCACCGACCCAGAACACCTGGGCCAGCTGCCAGAGGATACCCTCGAGGGATGGCGCCCGCTGGCGCCGGTCAGATGTGCTTGACTTCGACAATCTCGTACTCGACCGTGCCGCTTGGCGTCTTGACGACGACAGTATCACCTTCTTCCTTGCCGATGATGGCACGGGCAATTGGCGCACCGCTCGAGAGCTTGCCCTGCTTCACGTCAGCTTCGTCTTCACCGACGATCTGGTAGGTCACCTCTTCATCGGTTTCGGTGTTGGCCAGCACCACGGTAGTGCCGAAAATCACCTTGCCGGTGTGGGCGATGGTGGTGACATCGATCACCACCGAGTTCTGCAAACGGCCTTCGATATCGCGGATACGCGCCTCGACCATGCCCTGCTCTTCACGGGCGGCGTGGTACTCGGCGTTCTCCTTGAGGTCACCCAGCTCTCGGGCCTCACCGATCGCCTGGCTCAGGCGCGGGCGCTCGGTCTTGCTCAGGAACAGATGCTCTTCTTCCAGGGCGCGAGCGCCCTGGACGGTCATCGGGTACTTGGTAATGCTCATGCTTTGAGTCCTGCATGCAGATCCTGCAGGCGACGAACGGTCTTTTCCGGACCGAATTTCAACGCCTCGCAGATGGCTTCACCGGCCGCAATGGTGGTCGTGCAGTAGATCTTGTGCTGCAGCGCATTGCGACGAATCGAGTAGGAGTCGGCAATCGACTGGCGCCCTTCGGTGGTGTTGATGATCAGCGACACTTCGTCGTTCTTGATCATGTCGACCACGTGCGGACGACCTTCGGTCACCTTGTTCACGCGGCGCACTTTCAGGCCGGCCGCTTCGATAACCTTGGCGGTACCTGCAGTAGCAACCACTTCGAAGCCCAGGGCGATCAGGTCACGGGCAACGCCAGCCACTTGTGGCTTGTCGTCGTCGCGCACGCTGATGAACGCGGTACCACCGGTCGGCAGCACTTCGCTGGCACCCATCTGGGCCTTGGCGAACGCTTCACCGAAGCTGTCACCGACACCCATGACTTCACCGGTCGATTTCATCTCAGGGCCGAGGATCGGGTCAACCCCTGGGAACTTGGCGAACGGGAAGACGGCTTCCTTGACGCTGTAGAAGTTCGGGATGATTTCCTGGGTGAAGCCCAGCTCTTTCAACGATTTGCCTGCCATGACACGGGCCGCGATCATCGCCAGCGAGGTGCCGATGCACTTGGAGACGAACGGCACGGTACGCGAGGCGCGCGGGTTGACTTCGATCACGTAGATCTTGTCGCCCTGCAGGGCCAACTGCACGTTCATCAAGCCGACCACGCCCAGTTCCAGAGCCATTTTCTTGACCTGAACGCGGACTTCGTCCTGCACTTCCTGGCTCAGCGAGTAAGGTGGCAGCGAGCATGCGGAGTCACCGGAGTGAACACCCGCCTGCTCGATGTGCTGCATGATCGCGCCGATCACCACGTCGGTGCCGTCGCAGACCGCATCCACGTCCATCTCGATGGCGCAGTTGAGGAAGTGGTCGAGCAGTACCGGGCTGTCGTTCGACACCTGTACGGCCTCACGCAGGTAGCGCTTGAGCTCGTCCAGTTCGTAGACGATTTCCATCGCGCGGCCACCCAGTACGTAGGACGGGCGCACCACCAGCGGGTAGCCGATGCCGCCAGCGGCGCTGATGGCTTCTTCTTCGCTGCGCACGGTGGCGTTTGGCGGCTGCAGCAGGTTCAGGCGCTGAACCATCTGCTGGAAGCGCTCACGGTCTTCAGCACGGTCGATGGCGTCCGGACTGGTACCAATGATTGGCACACCGGCTTCTTCCAGGGCACGGGCCAGTTTCAGCGGGGTCTGGCCGCCGTAGTGGACGATGACACCTTTCGGCTTCTCGACACGGCAGACTTCCAGCACGTCTTCCAGGGTCAGCGGCTCGAAGTACAGGCGGTCGGAGGTGTCGTAGTCGGTGGAGACGGTTTCCGGGTTGCAGTTGACCATGATGGTCTCGTAACCGTCTTCACGCAGCGCCAGGGCGGCGTGCACGCAGCAGTAGTCGAACTCGATACCTTGGCCGATACGGTTCGGGCCGCCACCCAGGATCATGATCTTGTCGCGGGTCGACGGGTTGGCCTCGCACTCCTCCTCGTAGGTGGAGTACAGGTAGGCGGTGTCGGTGGCGAACTCGGCGGCGCAGGTGTCGACGCGCTTGTACACCGGGAACACTTCCAGCTTGTGGCGGTGACGGCGCAGGTTCTTGTCGGTGATACCCAGCAGCTTGGCCAGGCGCTGGTCCGAGAAGCCCTTGCGCTTGAGGCGCAGCATGTAGTCCTTGTCGATCGCCGACAGGGCCAGGGTCTTGACCTTCTCTTCTTCCTTGATCAGGTCTTCCATCTGCACCAGGAACCACAGGTCGATGCCGGTCAGCTGGAAGATTTCCTCGATCGTCATGCCCGAACGCATGGCGTCGGCGACGTACCAGATACGCTCGGCACCCGGCACGGTCAGTTCGCGCTTGAGGATGCTGGCGGCTTCCGGGCTGGCCAGGTCGACTTTCGGGTCGAGGCCGCAGGCACCGACTTCCAGGCCGCGCAGGGCTTTCTGCAGGGATTCCTGGAAAGTACGGCCGATGGCCATGACTTCACCCACGGATTTCATCTGGGTGGTCAGGCGAGCGTCGGCTTTCGGGAATTTTTCGAAGGCGAAGCGTGGCAGCTTGGTGACGACGTAGTCGATCGACGGCTCGAAGGACGCCGGGGTACGGCCGCCAGTGATGTCGTTCTGCAGCTCGTCGAGGGTGTAACCGATGGCCAGCTTGGCAGCGATCTTGGCGATCGGGAAGCCAGTGGCCTTCGATGCCAGGGCCGAGGAACGCGAAACGCGCGGGTTCATCTCGATCACGACCATGCGGCCAGTGTTCGGGCAGATACCGAACTGCACGTTGGAACCGCCGGTCTCGACACCGATTTCACGCAGCACCGCCAGCGAGGCGTTGCGCATGATCTGGTATTCCTTGTCGGTCAGGGTCTGTGCCGGAGCCACGGTGATGGAGTCACCGGTGTGCACGCCCATCGGGTCGAAGTTCTCGATCGAGCAGACGATGATGCAGTTGTCCTTCTTGTCGCGGACCACCTCCATCTCGTATTCCTTCCAGCCGATCAGCGATTCGTCGATCAGCAGCTCCTTGGTCGGCGACAGGTCCAGGCCACGGGTGCAGATTTCTTCGAATTCTTCACGGTTGTAGGCGATACCACCGCCAGTGCCGCCCATGGTGAACGATGGGCGGATGATGCACGGGAAGCCGAGCTTCTCAAGGACCGCATTGGCCTCTTCCATGCTGTGGGCGATGCCGGAGCGCGGGCACTCCAGGCCGATGTCTTTCATCGCCTTGTCGAAGCGCGAACGGTCTTCGGCCTTGTCGATGGTGTCGGCGTTGGCACCGATCATCTCTACACCGAACTTTTCCAGAACGCCATGGCGCTCCAGGTCCAGGGCGCAGTTCAGTGCAGTCTGGCCACCCATGGTCGGCAGTACTGCGTCAGGGCGCTCTTTCTCGATGATCTTGGCCACCGACTGCCACTTGATCGGTTCGATGTAGGTGGCGTCGGCCATGGCCGGGTCGGTCATGATGGTGGCTGGGTTGGAGTTCACCAGGATGACGCGGAAACCTTCCTCGCGCAGCGCTTTACACGCCTGGGCGCCGGAGTAGTCGAATTCGCAGGCCTGGCCGATCACGATCGGGCCAGCGCCGAGAATCAGGATGCTTTTGATGTCTGTACGTTTTGGCATGGTTGTCACTCAAATCCGCGGGTCAGTCGGCAAGCCGTCTTGAACAATCTGGGTCAGGCGCATCCGGGCGCGGCGATTGCCGGCCCGGGGCCTTGCTGCAGGATGCTCAGCGGCGCTTGGCCATGGCATCGATGAAACGATCGAACAGTGGCGCGACGTCGGTCGGGCCTGGGCTCGCTTCAGGGTGGCCCTGGAAGCTGAACGCGCTCTTGTCGGTGCGCTCGATGCCCTGCAGGGTGCCATCGAACAGCGACTTATGGATGGCGCGGACATTGCCCGGCAGGGTGGCTTCGTCGACGGCGAAACCGTGGTTCTGGCTGGTGATCATGACCACGCCGGTGTCCAGGTCCTGGACCGGGTGGTTGGCACCGTGGTGGCCGTGGCCCATTTTCACGGTCTTGGCGCCTGAGGCCAGGGCCAGCAGCTGGTGGCCGAGGCAGATGCCGAACACCGGGATCTCGGTCTCGAGAATCTCTTTGATCGCCTGGATCGCGTAGTCGCACGGCTCGGGATCGCCTGGGCCGTTGGACAGGAACACGCCGTCGGGGTTGAGCGCCAGGACTTCGTTGGCCGGGGTCTGTGCAGGTACCACGGTGACGCGGCAGCCACGGGCGACCAGCATGCGCAGGATGTTCAGCTTGACGCCGTAGTCGAAGGCCACGACGTGGTACGGCAGGTCGGCGGCTTCGAGAGTCGGGTGGCTGTCGGTCTTCAGCTCCCACACGCTGGAGCGCCACTCGTAGCGCTCCTTGGTGGAGACGACCTTGGCCAGGTCCATGCCTTTCAGGCCGGGGAAGGCGCGGGCAGCGGCGATGGCAGCCTCTTCGCTGATGTTGTCACCGGCCAGGATACAGCCATTCTGGGCGCCCTTCTCACGCAGGATGCGGGTCAGGCGACGGGTGTCGATGCCAGCGATGGCGACGACGTTGTGTTCTTTCAGGTAGTCGGGCAGGGACTGGGTGTTACGCCAGTTGCTTGCCAGCAGCGGCAGGTCTCGAATGACCAGGCCGGCGGACCAGACGCGATTGGATTCGGCGTCTTCCGGGGTGGTGCCGGTGTTGCCGATGTGCGGGTAGGTCAGGGTAACGATTTGCTGGGCGTAGGAAGGGTCTGTGAGGATTTCCTGGTAGCCGGTCATTGCAGTATTGAACACGACCTCACCAACGGTCTGACCGTCGGCTCCAATGGCTTCACCGCGAAAAATGCTGCCATCGGCAAGGGCGAGTATGGCTGGCTTAGTCAAGAAGACCTCCCGTAAATCAAGCCTGAAAGGGCGATCGCAGGTTGCAAAAAAGCGGAATGACGTATGGACACGTCACCCCGCTTTTATGCTGAATTAGTCTGCGCGCTTTTAGTGGACACACTAAAGCTGTAGCTTACAGAAAAATGCGTTTTGGGTCTACCTGGAATGTGCCTCTAAAACACAGGATTGCGACAGAGGGAAATTGCGCAATCCGTTGCAGGAGCGGCTTTAGCCGCGATCACCCGCGAAGCGGGTGCCAGACACCGCGTCGCCTGCATCGCGGCTGAAGCCGCTCCTACAACTACCCCTGCACGAAGGACGGAGCCATCAGCGCAGCTCGAGCACGTCCTGCATGTCGTACAGCCCAGGCTCGCGCCCATCCAGCCACAGCGCGGCACGCACCGCGCCCTTGGCGAAGGTCATGCGGCTCGACGCTTTATGGGTGATTTCCAGGCGCTCGCCTTCTGCGGCGAACAGCACGGTGTGGTCACCGACCACATCACCCGCACGCACGGTGGCGAAACCGATGGTCTTGCGATCACGAGCGCCGGTCTGACCCTCGCGGCCGTACACCGCCACTTCCTGCAGGTCACGCCCCAGCGCATTGGCAACCACTTCCCCCATGCGCAGCGCGGTACCCGACGGCGCGTCGACCTTGTGCCGGTGGTGGGCCTCGATGATCTCGATGTCCACGTCGTCACCCAGCACACGGGCCGCCATGTCCAGCAACTTGAGGCTGAGGTTGACGCCAACGCTGAAGTTGGCGGCGAAGACGATCGGGATCTCCTTGCCCGCTTCGGCCAGCAGCTGCTTCTCCTCGACGCTGAAACCGGTGGTGCCGATGATCATCGCCTTGCCGGCCTTGCGGCAGAACGCCAGGTTCTTCAGCGTCACCGACGGGTGGGTGAAGTCGATCAGCACGTCGAACTCGTCGACAACCTTGGCCAGGTCGTCGCACAGCAGCACGCCGATCCGCCCCAGCGCCGCCAGTTCACCGGCATCCGCCCCAACCAGGGAGCTGTCCGGGCGATCGATCGCCGCAGTCAGCCCGGCACCTGGGGTTTGCTGCACGGCTTCGATCAGGGTCTTGCCCATTCGCCCTGCCGCGCCCATTACCGCAATACGTCGCATAACCTGTTCCTTCTCAGAGATCACCGAAGAAGCGCTTCACACCCTCGAACCAGCCACTGGCCTTGGGCGAATGGGAGCTGTCGCCCTCGAGCGAGTCGCGCAGCTCTTCGAGCAGCTCACGCTGGCGACGGCTGAGGTTGACCGGGGTTTCCACCGCCACGCGGCACAGCAGGTCGCCCGCCGCGCCACCGCGCACCGGCGCCACGCCCTTGCCACGCAGACGGAACTGCTTGCCGGTCTGGGTGCCTTCGGGGATTTTCAGCTTCACGCGGCCATCGAGGGTCGGCACTTCCAGCTCGCCCCCCAGGGCTGCGTCGGTGTAGCTGATCGGCACTTCGCAGTACAGGTGCTTGCCGTCGCGCTGGAAGATGTCGTGCTCACGCACGTTGATGACCACATAGAGGTCGCCGGTCGGGCCACCGTGGGTGCCCGCCTCGCCCTCGCCGGACAGACGGATGCGATCACCGGTATCGACACCGGCCGGCACCTTGACCGACAGGGTCTTGTACTCTTCGACACGGCCTTCGCCATGGCACGAATTGCACGGGTCGGTGATGATCTTGCCCTGGCCATGGCAGCGTGGGCAGGTCTGCTGCACGGCGAAGAAGCCTTGCTGCATACGCACCTGGCCGATACCGCCGCAGGTCGGGCAGGTCGACGGAGTCGAACCCTTCTTGGCGCCGGAGCCGTCGCACGGCTTGCAGTTGACCAGCGTGGGGACGCGAATGCTGACAGTCGTGCCACGCACCGCTTCTTCGAGGTTCAGCTCGAGGGTGTAGCGCAGGTCACTACCGCGCTGGGCGCCGCCGCTGCGCGAACCGCCACGACCACCACCAAAGAAATCACTGAAGACATCACCGAAGATGTCGGAGAAGTTGGCGCCACCGAAGCCGGCACCGCCACCACCCATGCTCGGGTCGACGCCGGCATGGCCGTACTGGTCGTAGGCCGCGCGCTTACTGGCATCGGACAACACTTCGTAGGCCTCGTTGGCCTCCTTGAATTTGTCTTCCGATTCCTTGTCGCCCGGGTTGCGGTCCGGGTGGAACTTCATCGCCAAACGGCGGTAGGCCTTCTTGAGATCACTTTCGCTGGCGCCGCGCTCGACACCCAGGACCTCATAAAAATCACGCTTTGCCATAGGTCATATGCACTCTTGGGGGCGTTCGGCATACCTCTGCGCATCTGTGCGCCATGCCGTCAGCACCTGCCGCCATACGCGAATGCGCCCAGACAGATGCTGTAAATAATTCTCGTGTTCCAGACACGCCAACGCGGGAGCAAGCCCCCGCGCGGCGACATCCTAGCAGTTCACCGCCAAACGGCGGTGAACTGGCCGACAACATGCAACGATTACTTCTTGTCGTCGGCTTTGACTTCTTCGAACTCGGCGTCAACCACGTCATCGTGCTTGGCTTCCGGCTCAGCCTGCTGGGCGCCGCCCTGTGGCTGCTCGGCCTGCTGCTCGGCGTACATCTTCTGAGCGACAGGGGCCGATACTTTGGACAGCTCTTCGACCTTGGCGTCGATGGCAGCCTTGTCGTCGCCCTTGACGGCGGTTTCCAGGGCAACCACGGCCGCCTCGATGGCGGTTTTTTCTTCAGCGGTGACCTTGTCACCGGCGTCAGCGACCATCTTGCGGGTCGAGTGCACCAGCGCGTCACCCTGGTTGCGGGCAGCGGCCAGCTCTTCGAACTTGCGGTCTTCCTCGGCGTTGGCCTCGGCGTCACGCACCATGCGCTCGACTTCTTCGTCGGACAGGCCGGAGTTGGCCTTGATCACGATCGACTGAGCCTTGCCGGTGGCCTTGTCTTTCGCGCCGACGTGCAGGATGCCGTTGGCGTCGATGTCGAAGGTCACTTCGATTTGCGGCACGCCACGCGGTGCTGGTGGAATATCGGCCAGGTCGAACTTGCCCAGCGACTTGTTCTGCGAAGCTTGCTTGCGCTCGCCTTGCAGCACGTGGATGGTCACGGCGCCCTGGTTGTCGTCGGCGGTCGAGAACACCTGCGACTTCTTGGTTGGGATGGTGGTGTTCTTCTCGATCAGCGCGGTCATCACGCCACCCATGGTTTCGATACCCAGGGTCAGCGGGCTGACGTCCAGCAGCAGCACGTCCTTCACGTCACCGGCCAATACCGCACCTTGGATCGCGGCACCCATGGCGACGGCTTCGTCCGGGTTGACGTCCTTGCGTGCCTCTTTACCGAAGAAATCGGCAACCGCCTTCTGCACCATCGGCATACGAGTCTGGCCACCGACCAGGATCACGTCGTCGATCTTGCTGGCGTCGATGCCGGCGTCTTTCAGGGCAATGCGGCATGGCTCGATGGTACGGGTGACCAGGTCTTCGACCAGCGCTTCCAGCTTGGCGCGGGAGATCTTCACATTCAGGTGCTTAGGACCGGTCGCGTCTGCAGTGATGTACGGCAGGTTGACGTCGGTCGACTGAGCCGAAGACAGCTCGATCTTGGCCTTTTCAGCGGCTTCTTTCAGGCGCTGCAGGGCCAGAGGATCGTTCTTCAGGTCCATGCCCGACTCTTTCTTGAACTCGTCGACGAGGTAGTCGATCAGGCGCATATCGAAGTCTTCGCCACCCAGGAAGGTGTCGCCGTTGGTGGCCAGTACTTCGAACTGGTGCTCACCGTCGACTTCGGCGATTTCGATGACCGACACGTCGAAGGTACCACCACCCAGGTCATAGACGATGACGGTGTGGTCGCCCTTGGCTTTGTCCATGCCGTAAGCCAGCGCGGCGGCGGTCGGTTCGTTGATGATGCGTTTTACGTCCAGGCCAGCGATGCGGCCGGCGTCTTTGGTCGCCTGACGCTGGCTGTCGTTGAAGTAGGCCGGCACGGTGATGACCGCTTCGGTGACGGGCTCGCCGAGGTAGTCTTCGGCGGTCTTCTTCATCTTTTTCAGGACTTCGGCGCTGATTTGCGGCGGTGCCATGTCCTTGCCGCTGGCTTGTACCCAGGCGTCACCATTGCTGGCCTTGACGATCTTGTAAGGCACCAGCTTGATGTCTTTCTGCACGACTTCTTCGTCGAAGCGGCGGCCGATCAGGCGCTTCACCGCGAACAGGGTGTTGTGCGGGTTGGTGACCGCCTGGCGCTTGGCCGACTGGCCGACCAGGATCTCGCCGTCGTTGGCGTAGGCGATGATCGAAGGGGTGGTACGCGCGCCTTCGGCGTTCTCGATGACTTTGGCGGTGCCGTTTTCCAGCACGGAGACGCAGGAGTTGGTGGTCCCCAGGTCGATACCGATGATTTTACCCATGTTTACTCTCCCGAAACTTGAATTAGGTGGCAGCGGCTACATTGGCCAACTGCGGTAATACTTGAATGCTTGACACCTAGATGGGGATGCCCCGACGGATTTCAAGCCTTCTCATCGATAGAAGGTTGCGCCGGTGCTGGCGCCTTGCTGACCACCACCATGGCGGGGCGCAGCAGACGGCCGTTGAGCAGGTAGCCCTTCTGGAACACGTTGACCACGGTGTTCGGTTCGACCTTGTCGCTTTCCTGCATGGCCATGGCCTGGTGGTGCTCGGCGTTGAACGGCTCGCCGTGCGGCTCGAGGGCCTCCAGGTTGTAGCGCTTGAGGGTGTCGTGGAACATTTTCAGGGTCAGCTCGATACCTTCGCGCATCGGCTTGATGGTGTCGTCGTCGGCATTGGACAGCTCCAAGCCACGCTCCAGGCTGTCGATGATCGGCAGCAGGTCGCCGGCGAACTTCTCCAGGGCGAACTTGTGGGCCTTCTCGACGTCCTGCTCGGCACGGCGGCGGATATTCTGCAGGTCGGCGGCGGCGCGCAGGGACTGGTCCTTGGCGGCGGCCAGCTGCTCCTCGAGCTCCTGGACGCGGGCATCGACATTCGTTGCGCCGGTTTCTTCGGAATTCAGGTTCTTCTCATCCAGCTGTTCGTCAGCCATTAGGTTTCTCCTCCGCAATTTCTGTTGTACGAGCCAGGCTCGCCATGTCTTGCCGGCTATATGGGGCCGGAAAAACCAGGTTCAAGGGGCGAGGCGCTTTTCCACATTCATCGGCGGCTATTGGCAGAGCCGTGAAAAGCACTGTATAAATATCCAGACACGACCCCTCGGGAGCCGCCCCATGCTGGTGCACCTGTCCATCCACAACTACGCCATCGTCGAACACCTCGACCTCGAACTCGCCCGCGGCATGTCCGTGATCACCGGCGAGACCGGGGCTGGCAAGTCGATCATGCTCGACGCCCTCGGCCTGGCACTGGGCGACCGCGCCGACAGCGGCGTGGTGCGCCCGGGCGCGGACAAGGCCGACATCCTCGCCACCTTCGACCTGGTCGACATCCCCGAAGCCCACGACTGGCTCGTGGAGCGCGACCTGGAAAGCGACGGCCCATGCATCCTGCGCCGGGTGATCACTGCCGAAGGCCGCAGCCGTGGTTACATCAACGGCACGCCTTGCCCGCTGGGCGACCTGAAGGCGCTGGGCGAACTGCTGATCGATATCCACAGCCAGCATGAGCACCAGTCGCTGCTGAAAACCGACACCCACCGCCGCCTGGTCGACGAGTACGCCGGCGCCACTGATCTCGCACGCCAGGTGCAACTGGCCGCCAAGCGCTGGCACCAAACCCGCCTGGAGCTGGAGCGGCTGAGCAACTCAGGGGACGAACAGCGTGCGCGCCACCAACTGCTCAGTTATCAGCTCGAAGAGCTGGACAACCTGGGGCTGGGCGAGCACGAACTGGAGCAGTTGGAGCAGGAGCATAAGAACCTGACCAATGCAGAGGCCCTGTTCGGCATCTGCCGCCAGGTCATCGACCAGTGCAGCGAAAGCGATTCGGGCAACGTGCTGAACGCCCTGACCGTCAGCCTCAACCGGCTTACCGCCGTAAATAACGCCCCCAAGGCGCTGGGCGAAGCGGTCAACCTGATCGCCAGCGCGCAGATCCAGGTGGAGGAAGCAGTCGGCGAACTCAATCGCTTTCTCGACCATTTCGACGCCGACCCCATGCGCCTGCAAGCACTGGAAGAGCGGCTCGACACCATCTACACCCTCGCCCGCAAGCACCGCGTGCACCCTACTGAGCTGCCGCACCTGCAACAGCGTCTGATGGAAGAGCTGGAAGGCTTGAATGCCAGCGACGAGTCGATCGAGCGCCTGGGCGACGAGCTGGCAGCCTACGCCCACCACTATAAAGAGAAAGCATGCGAACTCAGCGCCCTGCGCCAGCAGGCCGCGAAGCAACTGGCCACGGCCGTCGAGCAGGAGATCCAACGCCTGGGGATGCCGGGCGGGCGCTTCTGCATCGCGCTCACGCCCTTCGACAACGGCGAGCTTTCACCCCATGGCCTGGAGCAGATCGAGCTGCTGGTCAGCGCCAACCCCGGGCAACCCCTCAAAGGGCTGGCCAAGGTCGCCTCGGGCGGCGAGCTGTCGCGTATCAGCCTGGCGATCCAGGTGATCACCGCGCAGACCTCGCGCATCCCGACGCTGGTGTTCGACGAAGTGGACGTGGGCATTGGTGGCCCCACGGCAGAGATCGTCGGCCAGTTGCTGCGCCGGCTGGGTGAACGCGGCCAGGTACTGACCGTGACCCACCTGCCCCAGGTGGCGGCGCAGGGGCACCATCACTTGTTCGTGCACAAGGTGCGCAACAGTGGCACCACACACACCGCCGTCGCCAACCTGGGCAAGCGCGAGCGGGTCGAGGAAGTGGCGCGGATGCTTGGCGGGATCGACCTGACCAAGGAATCGCTGGCCCATGCACGCAAGATGGTGGTGAGCAGCAAGGCTTGAGACTTGTTCGCCTGGAGGTGCGGCATTAGCCGCGATGCAAGCAGCGCGGTGCCTGGCACCCGCTTCGCGGGTGATCGCGGCTAAAGCTCCTACAGGGGCCGCTGCAGTTTCCCCCCGAAAAACACAAAGGCGACCCTAGGGTCGCCTTTGCTGTCGATAACGATCGAAATCGTTACTTCTTCTTACGCACATAGAGGACCAGATTGTGGTCCACCAGCTCGTAGCCGTGCTCGGCCACGATCTCTTTCTGACGGCGCTCGATTTCAGCATCCATGAATTCGATGACCTCACTGGTCTCCACGTTGACCATGTGGTCGTGGTGGCCGCCATCGGCCAGCTCGAACACCGCGTGGCCGCCGTCGAAGTTGTGGCGAACCACCAGACCCGCCGCTTCGAACTGGGTCAGTACGCGATACACGGTCGCCAGACCGACATCCTCGCCAGCTTCCATCAGCGCCTTGTAGACATCCTCGGCACTCATGTGACGCTGCTCGGTGGAGTCGAGCATCTGAAGGATCTTGACTCGAGGTAGGGTTACCTTGAGGCCCGCTTTGCGCAATTCGCTATTTTCAACCATGGTCAGCTTTCTCGCCGATGCTGCTTCGCAGCTTCTCTTAATACGGGTATGATCGGGGTTTACGTTGTCCAGCCAAGATAGTGGAAGTCGCCCACCGATGCAAAACAACACCAAGCTCTTGCTAACCAGTTTCACTCTCGTGGGACTGCTCGCACTCGCCGGTTGCTCGTTTCCCGGGGTTTACAAAATCGACATCCAGCAGGGCAATGTCGTCACGCAGGACATGATAGACCAATTGCGCCCCGGAATGACCCGTCGGCAAGTAAGGTTTATCATGGGCAACCCACTGATCCAGGACACCTTCCACACCAATCGCTGGGACTATCTCTATAGCCTGCAGCCCGGTGGTGGCCAGCGTCAGCAAGAACGCATGAGCATCTTCTTCAACGAAAGCGACCAACTGGTCAGCCTGTCCGGTGACTTCATGCCAGGTGTGAGCCGCGACCAGGAAATTCTCGGCGGCAGCGGCGACACCACGGTAAGCCCAAACAACCAACCAAGCCAGCCGCAGGAAAAACCGGCCAAGCCAGGTTCGCTGGAAGACACCCTGCAGAAAGAGATCGACACCATCGAGACCACCCCAGTCCCGACGCCAGCACCACTGGAAACCTCTCCGCAGTAATTGCGGCGGACAAAAAAGCCCGGACTGGATCCGGGCTTTTTATTGCCTGCTCTGCAGGCAAGGGCATTCAACGTTCGCGCGCCGCCTTGGCCTTAGCTGCTCGCTGCCTGCGAATCTCTTTGGGGTCGGCCAGCAATGGTCGGTAAACCTCGAGCCGATCGCCTTCTTCTACCAGGCGCGCAGCTGGGTCACTCACCACTTTGCCAAAGATGCCCACAGGACTGCTCAGCAGATTCAGCCCAGGCACCTGCTCGGCCACCCCGGACAAACGCAGCGCTTCACTCACCGAGACCCCGGCCGGCACCTCGCACGCCAGTAGCCATTGCCGCTCAGGCGTGGCGTAGACCACCTCGATGCGCAACGAAGTTTCAGCCATGGAGCTGCTTGGCACGCTGGCAAAAGGCGTCGACCATGGTATTGGCGGCCTGGTTGAACAGCGGCCCCAGGGTGGCGCGCACCAACGCCCCAGCGTAATCGAACGACAGGTCGAGGCTGATCTTGCAGGCTTTGTCGCCCAGCGGCTTGAAGATCCACAGCCCGTGCAACTGGCTGAACGGCCCTTCCTCGAGGTTCATCTCGATCGACTGCCCCGGCACCAACACATTGCTTGTGACAAACTGCTGGCTCATCCCACCCTTGGCCACTTCGAGCCTGGCGCGCATGTGCGTGTCGCTGGCGTCAATCACCGTCGAAGCCGAGCACCAGGGCAGGAACTCCGGGTAGCTGGCCACATCATTGACCAGGTCGTAGAGCGCCTGGGCAGGGTATGGCAGCAGGGCGGAGCGTTGAATATGGGTAGTCATCCAGGCGTCACTTCCAATCTGGGCGGCGGCGCGTTGCAGCGCCTCGAATACGGTTCTGCACGGCAGAATGAGGCCTGTATTGTCCGGGATTCACACAACTGGCTCAAGCGCACCTAAACCCCGTAGCCGAGGACGCGGACTCTCCCTATAATGCCGCCCCTATGGCTAAGCAAAAGAAACATCCGACCGGGACCATCGCGCAGAACAAAAAGGCGCGACACGATTACTTCATCGAACACAAGTTCGAGGCCGGGCTGGTCCTGTCCGGCTGGGAAGTAAAGAGCCTGCGGGCCGGCAAGGCGCACCTGACCGACAGCTACGTGCTGCTCAAGGACGGCGAAGCCTGGCTGTTCGGCAGCCATATCACCCCGCTGACCACCGCCAGCACCCACGTCATCGCCGACCCCATCCGCACCCGCAAGCTGCTGCTGAACAAGCGCGAGCTGGAGCGCCTGGAAGCGGCCGTGGCGCAAAAGGGTTACACCTGCGTGGCGATGTCGCTGTACTGGAGCAAGCACCTGATCAAGTGCGAGATCGCGCTGGGCAAGGGCAAGAAGGAGTTCGACAAGCGCGACACCGTGCGCGAGCGCGACTCCAACCGCGAGCTGCAGCGCACCATGCGCAACAAGGGCAAAGAAGAGTAAGCAGCCCTTCGCAGTGCGGCGCCTGCATCGCGGATGAATCCGCTCCTACAGGTTTCACCCCCCTGTAGGAGCGGATTCATCCGCGATAAGCCACAACGCTCAACGCCCGCTGCGCCGCTCCGCCCGCGCTACCCGCTGCGCCTGCTGCTGCGCTTCTTCCAGCACCTCTTGCACATACAAAATGTGCCGGCTGGAAACCTCCCGCGCATCCTCCGCGCGCCCTTCGACAATTGCCTGATACAACTCGCGATGCTGGCTGATCAGCATGTCGCGTGTCTCCGTGCGCTGTTGGTACATGCCGCCGATATTGGTCACCACGTTGCGCTTGAGCAGGTCGAACAAACCACGGATGGTGTGCAGCAGCACAGCATTGTGACTGGCCTCGGCAATGGCCAGGTGGAAACGCGCATCGGCCGCGCCCTCCTCTGCCCGGTCCACCTCGCCGACACGGTTGTAGCAGTCCTGCAGCGCGTCGAATGCGATTTTCAACCGCTCGCGATCAGGCTCGGTGGCGCGCTGGGCCGCATAGTAGGCACATGACGCCTCCAACGTGTGGCGAAACTCCAGCAAGTCGCGCTGGGCCTCTGGGTTGCGCTCCAGCAGCTGCAGCAGCGGGTCGCTGAAGGTGGAACCCAAGGCTTCGGCCACGTAGTTGCCGCCACCCTGGCGACTGACCAGCAACCCTTTGGCCACCAGCTTCTGGATCGCCTCGCGCAGCGAGGGGCGGGACACGCCGAACTGCTCGGCAAGGACGCGCTCGGCGGGCAGGCGCTGCCCCGAAGTCAACGTGCCTTCGAGAATCATCCCTTCCAACCGATCGACGATGTCGTCGGACAGGCGCCGCTGGCGGACCTGATCAAAAACCATTGCTTGCTCTCCACATGCCCCGGCACCGATTTCGGGGGCGCTTATTCTGCGCTTATCCGCAGCGGGGCGACAGAGGCGCAACCCCGCACAAGCCGTCGATACACAGGCGATTGGGAGCCACGGCAGCCGCGAAAAACCCGAATGCGCCACCCCTGCCATCCAACCCCTTCAAACGGCCGCTCATCGGAGCCCGACCAAAGTTTTGCTTGGGACAAATTGACACACCCCTGATCAGGCTTTTAACCTAGCGCCCAGCCATTGTAAATTGGTATTACCAATTATCCAATGCCAGTGCCTTGACCAACAACAATTAGGGGCCACCCCATATGCAAACCTGGCAACAACTCTATACCCCGCTTGGTAGCCTTGGCCTGTCCGCGCTGGCGGCGGTCATCCCCATCGTGTTCTTCTTCCTCGCCCTCGCCGTGTTCCGCCTCAAGGGCCACGTCGCCGGCAGCATCACCCTCGCGCTGTCGATCCTGGTGGCGATCTTCGCCTTCCAGATGCCTGTCGACATGGCCTTTGCCGCCGCGGGTTATGGCTTCCTCTACGGCCTGTGGCCGATTGCCTGGATCATCGTCGCCGCGGTGTTCCTCTACAAACTCACGGTCAAGAGCGGCCAGTTCGAAGTCATCCGCAGCTCGGTGCTGTCGATCACCGACGACCAGCGCCTGCAAGTGCTGCTGATCGGCTTCTGCTTCGGCGCCTTCCTCGAAGGCGCGGCCGGCTTTGGCGCCCCCGTGGCCATCACCGCCGCGCTGCTGGTGGGCTTGGGCTTCAACCCGCTGTACGCCGCCGGCCTGTGCCTGATCGCCAACACCGCACCGGTGGCCTTCGGCGCCCTCGGCATCCCGATCATCGTCGCCGGGCAGGTGACTGGCATCGACGCCTTCCACATCGGCGCCATGACCGGCCGCCAACTGCCGCTGCTGTCGCTGTTCGTGCCGTTCTGGCTGGTGTTCATGATGGACGGCCTGCGCGGTGTGAAAGAAACCTGGCCCGCCGCCTTGGTCGCCGGCGCCAGCTTCGCCGTCACCCAGTACTTCACCTCGAACTTCATCGGCCCGGAGCTGCCAGACATCACCTCGGCCCTGGCCAGCCTGATCGCCCTGACCCTGTTCCTGAAAGTCTGGCAGCCCAAGCGCTCGTTCGCCGCAGCCAAGGGCAGCGTTGGCGCCGCCGTCGTGCAGTCGGGTGGCAGCCAGCCTTCGCCATACAGCTTCGGCGAGATCTTCAAGGCCTGGTCGCCGTTCCTGATCCTGACCGTGCTGGTCACCATCTGGACCCTGAAGCCGTTCAAGGCGGCCTTCGCCCCGGGCGGCGCGATGTACAACTTCGTGTTCAACTTCGCCATCCCGCACCTCGACCAGCTGGTGGTCAAGACCGCGCCAATCGTCACCGCGCCGACCGCCATGCCGGCGGTGTTCAAGCTCGACCCGATCTCCGCCACCGGCACCGCGATCTTCCTCTCCGCGCTGGTGTCGATGTGGGTGCTGAAGATCAACGTCAAAACTGGTCTTACCACTTTCAAAGAGACCTTCTGGGAACTGCGCTGGCCGATCCTGTCGATTGGTATGGTGCTGGCCTTCGCCTTCGTCACCAACTACTCGGGCATGTCCTCGACCATGGCCCTGGTGCTGGCCGGCACCGGCGCTGCGTTCCCGTTCTTCTCGCCGTTCCTCGGTTGGCTGGGCGTATTCCTGACCGGTTCGGACACCTCGTCCAACGCCCTGTTCAGCTCGCTGCAGGCCACCACCGCGCACCAGATCGGGGTCAACGACACCCTGCTGGTGGCGGCCAACACCAGCGGCGGCGTGACCGGCAAGATGATCTCGCCGCAGTCGATCG
Organism: Pseudomonas entomophila; assembly: GCF_023277925.1. Lineage (NCBI taxonomy): Bacteria > Pseudomonadati > Pseudomonadota > Gammaproteobacteria > Pseudomonadales > Pseudomonadaceae > Pseudomonas > Pseudomonas entomophila. Next base: position 5,181,883 of record NZ_CP063832.1, on the reverse strand, counting down.
CCGTGGCCTGCGCCGCCACCGGCCTGGTGGGCAAGGAGTCCGACCTGTTCCGCTTCACCGTCAAGCACAGCCTGTTCTTCGCCACCATCGTCGGCCTGATCACCCTGATCCAGGCCTACTGGCTGACCGGCATGCTGGTTCATCACTAAAGTGAGAGGGGCCGGGCGCCCACCAGCGCCCGGCGTCACCTTCAACCCACGCTGCGAGAATCCATGATCATTTCCGCCTCCACCGACTATCGCGCCGCGGCCCAACGCAAGCTGCCCCCCTTCCTGTTCCACTACGCCGACGGCGGTGCCTACGCCGAGCACACCCTGCGCCACAACGTTTCCGACCTGGCCAGCATCGCCCTGCGTCAGCGCGTGCTGAAGAACATGTCGGACCTGAGCCTCGAGACCCGGCTGTTCGACGAAACCCTGAGCATGCCCGTGGCCCTGGCCCCAGTCGGCCTCACCGGCATGTATGCCCGCCGTGGCGAAGTGCAGGCGGCGCGCGCGGCGGCGGCCCATGGCATCCCGTTCACGATGTCCACCGTGTCGGTGTGCCCGATCGAGGAAGTGGCCCCGGCCATCGACCGGCCGATGTGGTTCCAGCTGTACGTACTGAAAGACCGCGGCTTCATGCGCAACGCCCTGGAGCGGGCGAAAGCGGCTGGCGTGAAGACCCTGGTGTTCACCGTCGACATGCCCGTGCCCGGCGCCCGCTACCGCGACGCCCACTCCGGCATGAGCGGCCCGAACGCGCCGCTGCGCCGCGTCTGGCAAGCCATGACCCACCCACAGTGGGCGCTGGATGTGGGCCTGCTCGGCCGCCCCCACGACCTGGGCAACATCTCCAAATACCGTGGCAACCCCACAGGCCTGGCCGACTACATCGGCTGGCTGGGCAACAACTTCGACCCGTCCATCTCCTGGAAAGACCTGGAGTGGATCCGCGAATTCTGGGACGGCCCGATGATCATCAAGGGCATCCTTGACGCCGACGACGCCCGCGACGCGGTCAAGTTCGGCGCCGACGGCATCGTCGTCTCCAACCACGGCGGCCGCCAGCTCGACGGCGTGCTGTCCAGCGCCCGCGCCCTGCCGGCGATCGCCGACGCGGTGAAGGGCGATATCAAGATCCTCGCCGACTCCGGCATCCGCAGCGGCCTGGACGTGGTGCGCATGATCGCCCTGGGCGCCGACACCGTGCTGATCGGCCGCGCCTTCCTCTATGCCCTGGCCACCCACGGCGAAGCCGGGGTGAAGAACCTGCTGGAGCTGTTCGAGAAAGAGATGCGCGTGGCCATGGTGCTGACCGGCGCCAAGTCCATCAGCGAGATCACCCGCGACTCGCTGGTTCGCGAACTGGGCGCCTGAGCCCGCCCGCCAACGCCTGATTGCCCGGGGCACGCCGCGCAGAAGACGCCGCTGCCCCGCGAGGAGACTGCATGAGCCTGCCCGCCGCGTTCCTGCGTGATGCCGAGCGCCTGATCCCCGCCGAACGCCGCTTCGACGACCCGACCTCGACCCTGGCCTTCGGTACCGACGCCAGCTTCTACCGGCTGATCCCCAAGCTGGTGGTGCGCGTGGAGTCCGAGGACGAAGTGGTCGCGCTGCTGAAACTGGCCCAGCGCGAGCACGTGCCGGTGACCTTCCGCGCCGCCGGCACCAGCCTGTCGGGCCAGGCCATCAGCGACTCGGTGCTGATCGTGCTCGGCGACAACTGGAATGGCCGCGAGATCCGCGGCCAGGGCACGCAGATCCGCCTGCAGCCCGGCGTGATCGGCGCCCAGGCCAACGCCTGGCTTGCCCCCTACGGGCGCAAGATCGGCCCGGACCCGGCCTCGATCAACGCCTGCAAGATCGGTGGCATCGTCGCCAACAACGCCAGCGGCATGTGCTGCGGCACCGCGCAGAATACCTACCACACCCTCGCCGGCCTGCGCCTGGTGCTGGCCGACGGCACCCGCCTGGACAGCGAAGACCCGGCCAGTGTCGCCGCGTTCGAGCACAGCCACGCCGGCCTGCTGGATGAACTCGCCCGCCTTGGCCGCGAAACCCGCGCCAACCTCGCCCTGGCCGAGCGTATCCGGCACAAGTACCGACTGAAGAACACGACCGGTCTGTCGCTCAACGCACTGGTGGACTACGACCAGCCGCTCGACATCCTGCAACATCTGTTGGTTGGTTCCGAAGGCACCCTCGGCTTCATCAGCGCCGTCACCTACGACACCGTGCCCGACCACCCGCACAAGGCCAGTGCGCTGCTGGTGTTCCCCAGCGTGGAGAGCTGCTGCCGGGCGGTGACCCTGCTCAAGCCGCAGCCGGTGTCTGCCGTGGAGCTGCTGGACCGCCGCAGCCTGCGCTCGGTGCAGGGCATGCCCGGCATGCCGGCCTGGGTGAAAGGCCTGTCCAACACCGCCTGTGCCCTGCTGATCGAGTCCCGCGCCGCCAGCCAGAGCCTGCTGCACGAACAGCTCGACCAGGTGATGGCATCGATCGCCGAGTTCCCACTGGAGCAGAAGGTCGCCTTCAGCGAAGACCCCACGGTGTACAACCAGCTGTGGAAGATCCGCAAGGACACCTTCCCCGCCGTCGGCGCCGTGCGCCAGACCGGCACCACGGTGATCATCGAGGACGTGACCTTCCCCATCGAGCAACTGGCCGAGGGCGTCAACCGCCTGATCCAGCTGTTCGACAAACACCGTTACGACGAGGCGATCATTTTCGGCCACGCCCTGGAAGGCAACCTGCACTTCGTCTTCACCCAGGGCTTCAACAGCGCTGAAGAAGTCGCCCGCTACCAGGCGTTCATGGACGACGTGGCGCAACTGGTGGCGGTGGAATTCGGCGGCTCGCTCAAGGCCGAGCACGGCACCGGGCGCAACATGGCGCCCTTCGTCGAGCTGGAGTGGGGCAAGGACGCCTACCAGCTGATGTGGCAGCTCAAGCACCTGCTCGACCCCAACGGCATCCTCAACCCCGACGTGGTGCTGAGCAGCGACCCGGACATCCACCTGAAAAACCTCAAGCCACTGCCGGCCGCCGACGAGATCGTCGACAAGTGCATCGAGTGCGGTTTCTGCGAGCCGGTGTGCCCATCGAAAGGCCTGACCCTAAGCCCCCGCCAACGCATCGTCATGTGGCGCGACATCCAGGCGAAAAAGCGCGCCGGCGCAGACACCCGCGAGCTGCTGCGCACCTACCAGTACCAGGGCCTCGACACCTGCGCCGCCACCGGCCTGTGCGCCCAGCGCTGCCCGGTGGGCATCAACACCGGCGAGCTGGTGAAGAAGCTGCGCGGCCAGGCGGCCGAGCATGGCAAGGCCGCCGACTGGCTGGCCGAGCATTTCCACGCCACCCTGCGCGGCGCCCGCTTCACCCTCGCCGCCGCCAATGGCGCCCGCAAGCTGCTCGGCGCCCCGCGCATGAGCCGCCTCAGCGCCCGCCTGAGCAAGGCCAGCAAAGGCCGCCTGCCACAGTGGACACCCGCCATGCCACAGCCGCTGCGCGCCATCGAATTCAGTGCCCCAAGCCAGGATGCCCGCCCGCGCGTGGTCTACCTGGCCGCCTGCGTATCGCGGGTGATGGGCCCCGCCTACGCCGACCGCGAGCAAAGTTCGCTGCTGGACAAGACCCGCGCCCTGCTGGAGAAGGCCGGCTACCAGGTGGTGTTCCCGGACAACGCCGACAGCCTGTGCTGCGGCCAGCCGTTCGCCTCCAAGGGTTACCCCGAACAAGCCGAGCACAAGCGCCAGGAGCTGATCACCGCGCTGTTGCACGCCAGCCGCGGCGGCCTCGACCCGATCTACTGCGACACCAGCCCCTGCACCCTGCGCCTGGTGCAGGACCTGGGCGAAACGCGGCTGGACCTGTACGACCCGGTGCGCTTCATCCGCACCCACCTGGTCGACAAACTGGAGTTCACTCCGCAAGAGGAGCCGGTGGCCGTGCACGTGACCTGCAGCACCCAGCATCTGGGCGAAAGCCAGGCGCTGATCGACCTGGCGCGGCGCTGCAGCAAGCAAGTGGTGATCCCCGAGGGCATCCACTGCTGCGGCTTCGCCGGCGACAAAGGCTTCACCACGCCAGAGCTCAATGCCCACTCGCTGCGCACACTCAAGGACGCGGTGCAGTATTGCAGCGAAGGCATCTCCACCAGCCGCACCTGCGAGATCGGCTTGTCGAGCCATAGCGGCATCGACTATCACGGCCTCGTGTACCTGGTGGACCGCGTGACACGGGCGCGGGCGGTCTGAAATCGCCGGGGCCACGGACGCAAAACAGCCTTGTGCTGGCGTTGCCGGCCAATTCGCCGGCAACGCCGGCTCCTACAGGTACGATGCCGATGCCAAGGCCGGCACGGCCCCTGTAGGAGCGGATTTATCCGCGAACACCGGCAAAGCCGGTGCCATCCCCCGCGGTGCCGGATTCGCGGGTAAACCCGCTTCTAAAGACTTGTGGACAGTCCCCTCGTAGGAGCCGGCCTTGCCGGCGAACCACCCTCAAGCCGTACGACATTTCCGAACCTGCAACCAAATGCTTCAAGCCAAACCAGCTTGGGATCTATCCTACGCACCTGTCGGAAGCCGCCGCGTTGCCGGGGAAATACCCCAGGGATAACGTCACTCCGTCGCCACATTTGGTGACCGGGGTGTGAGAGTCCCGAAGCTCAAGAAATTCGGCATTCCTTCTATGGCAGCCGTGTGCGGGCAGACTTCGGTCTGACCGGGTTTCTTGTGCCCCGGATTCTCACCCTGTTCACGGCTGCCACCCTTTGTCTTGTGAGAATTGCCTTGGGGTGGTGCTTCCTTGAGACAGCACAAGAGTTCCAAAAATGAAAAAGCTCGTCCCAGACCCACCCCACATCGCGTCCTACCTCACCATCTCCCCCACCCTCACCCGCGAACACGCCATGGCCGCCGCCGTCGAGGTCGCCACCGCCATTTCCGATGTACTCGATGTCTACTTCAAGACCGAGCCCGGCGCCCACCGCGACCGCCTGTTCACCGCCAGCGACTACCTCGGCCAGCTCGCCTGTGCACTGCTCGAACACAAGCCAGGAGCGCAGCCATGACCGTTACCCCAGGCAAGACCACCTGCATGGACATGTTCAGCGTGCAGCCCGACATCCCGTTCGCCGATGCCTTCAGCGAGTTGTCGGTACTGCTCGGCTGCATCCGCCACCTGACCTGTGAAGCCGAGATGGAGGGCGACCTGCTCGCCGGCAGCTCGGCGCGCATCCTCAGCGCCATGGCCAAGGCCCTGATCGACGACATGGAGTTAGCCCTGGAAAAATCCACCCACTAAACCACCACCTCTCCCCCTGTAGGAGCGGCCTTGTGCCGCGAAAGAGCCGCAAAGCGGCCCCGGCGATCGTTGCTCAACACTGAAACCCGGGGGCCGCTGCGCGCCCCTTTCGCGGCACAAGGCCGCTCCTACAGGCCAGCGTGCTTCACAACTCCGATGGAACCCCCGCCAACGCCACGCAGTCCACCCTTCAGGCCCACCCTCCAGAGGCCTAACGAGGAGACACCCATGAAAGGCACTGCGCTATCCGCCCTGTTCGCGGCCGCAACCCTGCTGGCCTCGCCCGTTTTCGCCGCCGACGACCTGTGCGCCATGAACCTGCAGAAGATCGACGACGCCATGGCCACCGCCGGCGCCACCTCCGAAGGCCTCGACAAGGCCCTCACCGAGCACGTGGACAAAGCCAAGGCCGCCCAGGCTTCCGGCGACACCAAGGAATGCATCGCCATCACCAGCAAGGTGCTGGAGCGCCTGGAGAAAACCGAGAAAGGCGGCAACGGCACCTGAAACGGCCCGCCTGTCGACGCGGCCCGCGCAAAGGCGTATACTCCGCTGCACGTGCCGAAAGGTACGGTCAGCTAGAGCTGAGTGTGGGGCCGATTAGGATTCGACGCCGGTAGCGAAACTCTAGGTGCATGCCGAGTTGGTAACAGAACTCGTAAATCCACTGTTGCAACTTTCTATAGTTGCCAATGACGAAAACTACGAGGGCTACGCTCTCGCTGCGTAAGCAGCTGAGCCCGCTCTCCTGGTAGCTTCGGCTCCAGCAATCATCAGGGGATGCCTGTAAACCCGAAATGATTGTCATACAGAACAGGATCGTCGTGCAGCACGTTGGGGGCGAAGCGACTAAAACTTACCCAACTCATCCAAAGCACCCTGCCCGTCGGGCGGCTGCGGATTAAATCAGTAGACACGGCTAAGCATGTAGTACCGACAGCGGAGTACTGGCGGACGGGGGTTCAAATCCCCCCGGCTCCACCAAATCCAAAGAAGAAGACGCCCTCGGGCGTTTTTTTTTTGTGCCTGGGATCTGGTGAGAGTGCGTTTCACGCAGGCATGTAGAAGTAAGTCAACGGTACCAACCGCTTCGTCTCCGGATCGGTGGACGGGTAATGCGCCATCAGCGTCCGAGCCAGCTCATCCAGCGTCCACATCGTCAGATGCACATTGGCTCGCTCACCTTCATACAACGCCTCTTTCGTGAATCCGCCAGTACTCACGTACAGCCCTCGATCATCCTTGTGCCTGCCGCCGAGAAAGCTACGGATCTCGTTACTTCCCATACGGGCATTCCGGTGCTTGACCTCCACAACGATGCGCGGCGGCTCAAATCCGAAACCATCGGGTGAAGCAATGATGTCTTTGCCGCGATCAGCACCGGCCGGAGACACCAGTGTCTTGTAGCCCATTGCACGTAAGATTCCGGCCACCAGCTCCTGCATCTCAGCCCAATCCAGGCTGTTGATTTGGTCTTTGATCCGCTCAAACGCAATTTCCTGAACCCCCTTCAACGGGTCTTCCAGAACATCGGAGTCTTCAACCGAGTCTTTCGGTGGTGTGGATACGCTTTTACCAGTAGCGAGGGCAAGCAGCTCTTTCTGAGCATCCTCAGACACTTTAAATACGGTTAACGTAGACCCCAGGCTGTTTCTGCTAGCGCCTGTTAGCTTGTCGCGATCGACCTCCTGCGTGTACCACTCAACAGGGCGGGTCAAAGACATACCATCATCTGCCAGATCGGGGCGGAGCAGGCACGCTCCGCTGAAGCGACCTACCAGGTAGGTCCGGTTTGCAGGGGAATAGGTAACGACCGTATCGCCAATGTTAATTTCGTTAACGAAACGGAAGACCTGCGACGCCCCCGCTACGGCACTCGCGTCCTTTATTCCTGGTTGAAGGTCTTTATAGGCTTGGATCAACGCCTTCCTGGAAACGCCGGGCTTGGCCTCAAGCGCTAGCTGAGCCCACCCGATGGCAGCAAGACTGCGATCCCTGAAATCGTCATAGAGACGGCCACCATCACCTCGAATCATCCACATCGCGGGCATGTTGATACTCATTGCTTTCACAGAATCGAGGCGAGACTGTAGCAATGCTGAACGCTGGTGTGAATGGAAAGCACGGCAGACAGAACTGAAGGCTACGAAGAGCATGCCTGCGTTCTCAAGAGCCCGACAGGAATACAGAACTACTGGCTCACCAGCGGTATCCGACCTCATAGCCTCTGGGCTGATCAAGTACGCGTCTATACGCCTGCGGCGACAAATATTAGTGAACGCCAGACCGTTATATCGGTGCCGTGGCTTTCTGGTTGCGTAGTCGGTTTTACACGCCCTGTCTTTTCTATCAACCCCTCCCTGTGAGCCCGACGCATCACACCACCTAGCCCGAGTGTGCTGGCCATGCTACTGACCACCAAATACGTAGACGGCTTGCCGCTTCACCGCTTCGAAAAAGTGCTGGGGCGTCACGGTATCGATATCCCGCGCCAAACCCTGGCACGCTGGGTGACTCAATGCAGCGAGCACTTTCAGCCGCTGCTGAATCTGATGCGCGAAAGCCTGTTGAACAGTCGGATCATCCACTGTGATGAAACACGTGTGCAGGTGTTGAAAGAGCCTAGTCGTGAGCCCAGCAGCCAATCCTGGATGTGGGTGCAAACCGGCGGTCCACCTGATCGCCCGGTGATCCTTTTCGACTACGCCACCAGCCGAGCGCAGGAGGTGCCGGTGCGCCTGCTGGACGGCTATCGCGGCTATGTCATGACCGACGACTACGCCGGTTACAACGCGCTGGCCGCACAGGACGGGCTGGAGCGATTGGGCTGGCCGTTTAGGTGCGGCTTTTAGCGGGACGAAAGCTGGTAGTGAAGCCGCTGCGGGCTGATCTCGATAGAGCGGCAGCCATTTGCGGATGACGTTGGCATTGATGCCGTGGTTGATGGCGACACTGGACACGGTTGCGCCAGGTTGCAGGCATTCCTGAACGACCTGGGCTTTGAACGGTTTCGGATAAGAGCTTCGTTGGCGCATGGAAATCCTGGCGATAAGGGTGATCGCGTCCGCTTAAAAATACGCGGACACCATCGCCCTTAATGCTGGAGTTCGGAAGGTGAGTTCGCCGGACGCTTACCAAGAAGGTACCAATCACAGAGCTGGATAAGTGGTTACCGGACATCCGCGAATCGAATGCCGACCAGCTAGGCGGCACCTGGGAAGCCATCCTGTGCTTCGACAGCAAGGATCAGCCGCTGGGCTATCTTAGGCAATAACTCCCTTTCAACCTCACGAGGCAGAAGTAAGACTAGGTTTTTTTGATAAGGAGAGGGGAGCCATAAGCCCCTCTCCGCACAAGCATTTATTTTCTAGATTGGACATGATTACAGATTTCGCGGGCTTCCCCCGAGGCAGACCAACCTCGCATACAAATTCAGTGATACACCCTCGATTCGTCTCCGATAGCGGAGGTGTAAATGTGGGAAAAAACCGCGCTCGCCTTGAGATCAATCTCGTCTGCGTCATAGACAGATAAGGGGAGATTGCCCCACAAGTGCTTGATGATCTCGGCCTTGACCTGGGCCTGAGCAGCGGCTTTCTCACGCCAGCGATCGATCTGCAGCTTGCCGCCAGTCAGTTTGCCCAGCAGCTCCTGGGCGGCCTTTTTGATAGCATCGCGATCCTCCTTGCTGAGCGAATCTTTCTGCAACAAATCGAATACAGCCAGCTGATCCTCGCTTTCCAGCCCTTCGCGTAGGTATCGCTTTTCCTCTTCCGAGCAGGTGTCGTTGAAAGAAAAAAGGTCATCCATCACCTTCTGAATTTCCGCAACATCTTTGTCCTTGTTGTACGCCTGCACGATCTCCTGATAACGCTCATAGAGGTCCACCCGAGTTGGGTTCCGTGCCAACATTGCAGCCAAACGTTCCTCAATTTTCTCCATCAGGTTCATCGCTACAATGTTCTTGAATGGCGTTTTTTCGAACTCAGCCCTTAGACGGGAAAAGTCGACATTCGATAGGTCATAGCGGGCTCGTGTTTCTTTGGCCGTCAGTGCCTCTGTAGCAACCGCCACATCCACCACCTCATACAAGTCCTGCAACAAGGCGCTCACGTCTGGTGAGACACGCGCATCCTGCATTTTGTTGTAGATTGCTGTAAGTGCGCTCTCCTCAGCATCAAAGCCGAACAAGCCCGGATGCGGGAACAGAGCTCGTTGGCGGGCCTGGGCATCCTCGACGATCACCTGGTAGGTTTTCCGACACTCGTCACCTTCGCAAAGCAGGTTCACCGCCACTAGAATTTGCTGTTGCTTATCGAAACCATGCGCCCCAATCAGTGCATCAAGATCAAACCCCAACCCGGCCAGGAAATCACGCGCAGCTCTTAGGCTATTTGCGTACTCGGCCAACGCAGCGGTATCGTCACGTACGGTATCCTGCTCACCTTCACCTTTGCCGGTACCAGCACGGTCGCCCTGAGCAAAGGTCGCCAACGCACGTCGCAGGCTTTTAATCATGCCGTTGTAATCGATGATCAGACCGTGCTTCTTCCCGCCACCCACTCGGTTTACCCGGGCGATGGCCTGCATCAGTGTATGGCCCTGCATCGGCTTATCCAGATACAGAGTGGCCAGGCACTTCACGTCAAAACCGGTTAGCCACATGGCGCACACGATGGCAATCCGGAAGGGGTTATCTGCTTTCTTGAACTCCTTCTCTAGATCACGCTTGACCATCTTCTCGCGGTGCGTAGTGATATCCAGCGGCTCGTCGCGGAAGTTTTTCCACTTGGCGAACTCGGCAACCTCGCCCTGCTCCTGGGAGACCACCACACAGCACTCCGTGGCCTTCATCCACTCCACTTGTTCGCGACGCTGTTTCAGCAGCGTGGTGGTGGCCTTGCCCTTGGCAGCAAACAAGACCTCTTCAGTGCTGACTTTGGCATCGAGTTGAGCTGTTTTCTCTTGCCACTTGGCCACGATCAGATCATGCATCTTCACGCAGGTGATTTTGTCGAGGCAAACCATCATCGCCTTGCCCCCACCGTTTTCCACAACGCGCCAGCGCTGATGGAAGTGATCGACTAAATCCTGGGCCACCTTATCCAGCCGGGTCGGAGCGGTCAGAATCGGATAGTCTCGCGACAACTCACGGTACAGTTTTTCTTCTTTCTCATCGGTCCATGGGTCATCAAGCGTCGCCGACTGCTTAGCAATCTCAATGTGCTCGGCGATACGATCACTCACCGAAGGATCAATGATCTTCAGCTTCTCACCTGCATTTTCATAGAACAGCGGCAGAGTCGCGCCATCAGCTACGGCACGCTGGAAGTCGTAAATCGATACGTACTCACCAAACACCTCGCGGGTCAGTTGCGTCTCACCCGACTCAATCAGGGGAGTGCCGGTAAAGCCGAGAAACTTCGCGCGCGGGAGCCCTTTGCGCATATTCAAAGCCAAGCGCCCGTACTGGCTACGGTGAGCCTCGTCACTGATAACGATAATATCATCACGCCCCGAATAGGGCTCGATCACCCGCTCACGGTATTTCTGGATCAGACTGAAGACATAGCGTCGGTTCTGATCACGCAGCATTTTGCGCAGCGCTTCGCCATTTTTGGCCTGATCGCTTTTGCTATTGGCACGCCCACAATTGGTGTAGGTCGACGCAATCTGATCGTCCAGCTCAGTGCGGTCAGTAATCACCACGAAGGTGTAGCTGCTGGAAACCTTGCGATGGATCTTCTCTGTCAGAAACACCATTGAGTACGACTTGCCCGAGCCCTGGGTGTGCCAGAAGACGCCGAGCTGTCCAGCCATCACCTCAGCACGAATCTGCTCATCCTCAGAGGTCAGACGGTCAATCACGCGGTTCACGCCAAGGTACTGGTGGTTACGTGCCACGATCTTGTGCGTGATCCCCTCACTGGTATCGAACAGAACAAAGTTTTCGACGATATCCAGCAACCGCTGCTTATGCAGCATCCCAGCCAGCAGAATGGGGAGCAGAGGTTGATCTTTGTTTGGTTCCGGATCGTCTTCATCCAGGCGCTTCCAGCGATAGAAGTGCTCTTTGGTCGAGGTGATCGAACCATATTGGGCGTCATGACCATTCGAGATGATGACCAGCGCATTCCAATGGAACAGGTGTGGAATCGTATCCAGGTAGTCGGCGTAATTCTTCTTATAGGCGCTGTCGATATGCGCCTCGAAGCGCTTGAGTTCGATAAACACCAGAGGCAGGCCATTCACAAAACCGATGATATCCGGCCGACGCAGCCACAGCTTGCCGCGCACCCACAGCTCTCGCACAGCCAGATAACTGTTGTTGGTTGACTCCTTGAAGTCGACCAGGCGCAGACGCTTATCTACCACGCGCCCAGTAGCATCGCGGTAACTCACCGGAACGCCATCGCGTAGCAGCTTGTACTTTTCTTCGTTGTGGGTAATCAGCGTTTTGGTGATGTCATCCCGTACGATCTGAGTCAGCGCCTGACGATAGACCTCTTCAGGCAAGCCTGGATTCAAGCGTTCGAGTGCAGCCCTCACCTCTCGGGTCAGAACCACTTCGCTGTCCGAGGCGCGACCAAGGAGGCTATCGGGACCAAAGCCACCTTCGTCCTGGGCGAAGACACTGATCCATTCCAGCTTCTGTTCCAAAAACTCGGCAGTCGGAGCCTGAATCAACAAATCTTCGGTGTAGTCTTTCTTGGCCATCGGTTTCCTTCCCCCATACCCCAGCTACGCACTCGGCGCACCAAGGCCAAAAATCTAATCATCATCCAACCATTACTGACTGCTGAAGCCGCAATCTCTACTGGGCACCACCCAAAACGAACTTCGCTTTTCTTTCCCCAACATTTCATAGGCTGTCATAAAACGTAGCCCCAAGCCGATGCGCACGCTCGGGATTTTAATGCGCTCGTATGCCTCAGCTTGGCGAAGTCTTCGAGTTGCTTGAGCGTTGGTTGCGCCTTCACTTAGCCATAAGGGCCATTTTCGGAAACACGCAGCCAGATCATCGTCATGCAGGCGTGCACGCCGATCTGCCCATCGCAGCATAGGCACAGAGCCGGAAACGGTGGTCATGCAGCTACCTCTTCAGGCAGCGGAATATTGCTCACGTCTAGTTGGCCGGACATAAGCCTGGGAAGAAGTGTATCTCTGGTCGAAGTCAACTGCCTAATCTGAGCATGAAGATTTAGCACCATATCCATCATTGGGTCGACGAGAGTGGCAAATGCATCAGCAATAGGCTGATTGGGAACAGCCATAAAATAGGTGTCAAGAGTACTTCGCCGAATATGCTGCATTGTAGCCCCCACAGACTGTCCGGCTAACAGCGGAATTGCAGCTTCGACCGTGAATCTAATCAGCCGCCTATGAATTGGATTTTTGGGCACCACTTTAAACAGGTGCTGATTGAGAAGCGCAGGTCCCTCGCCCCATTCATTCACAAGCAACGTGGCAGACCAAGAAAAAAGAACATCTCCGGTATCGATATGGTTTCGCGCTGGCACTGCGAGCCCGGAATTTCGCGGTGTTTTGCTGCTGACTCCCGCACGCAGCTCAGGAATCTTAACTATAGGCAAGCCAGACTCTTGCTGATGCTCAGGTTTGAAAGCAAAACCATTTATGAAGTCAGCAATCTCAGTCAGGGGTACCATTTGCCAATCCTCGGGCACCCCCTCCTTGAACGGCACACATTCATGGCCAGGGAAGCGCAGATTTACGAACCACTCGCGATGGATTTGGCGGGCGGCCTCTTCGAGCTGGGCTATACGACGCTGGTTCACCTCTATCGTTGAGTCAATAGCATCCAAAACTTCCGCGATACGCTTCTGCGTTCTTAAATCAAGACACGCCCAAATTTTCAGCGCAGAGAAATTGCTTTTACTAACATTTTCCCGTCCAGATGAAGCACCAGTGTCCGCCTGCTTGACCAGATTTAGATTATGCTTAAGCAAGTAATAGACATACAAACAGTCAAACTTACCCTGATCAGGAACCACAGCATTCACAGCTTGATTTACAAAGCTATCTGACTGTAGAAAAGTCAATTTCTGACCGATACTTCCTATTGTAACAACAGCCGTTGAACCGCTGGGAATTAGTTTCTTTCGGTATTTCGCGAACCCCTCTTCCGAGTACCCCTCTTCGTAGTCAACCGTTAACCTAGATCCAACTTTCATGTCGGTTGGCTTAATAAACGGGTATGCACCACCGTAATACTCGGGATTCTTGCGTGGCGGTGTATCCCCAGTAACTACCCGACCGAGTTCGCCGATAGAAATTTCTGCCCAACTCATCCCAACAGTTCCTCAAGGTTACGACCAACACGATCTGCCAGCTCAATCGCCTTATCGTTCAACTCGGCCAACTCGTTGCGGATCTCAAGTAGTTTCTCGGCAAAGTCCTCTTCATCCTCGGCACTGGCCGGCGCCACCCCAACATAGCGGCCTGGTGTTAATGAATAGTCGTTGCCAGCGATGCTATTTTCACCCTCTACAGGTACCGCTTTGCACAAGCCAGGCACGTTCTCGAACGCGCCACTGGGGAATCGGCTATGCAGCCAATGCCCTTGATGGGTGAAATACACCGCCTGTTTGAACGATTCCAGCACCAAATCACGCACGCTAGGCGATTCGTTCTTCTTGGCATCGGCAGCCAACAACGCACGCTTGGCTTCACGGACTGCTTTGCCATCGAAGGAATTGGAGAGCCGGGCGCGTAGGGATTTCTCGGCCGTATCCAGCAGCTTGAACCACTGCTTATGGCGAGCTTCCAGCACCTTGGACGCAGCCTTCAGTTGTGGAGCCAAGCTATCCAACTTGGCTTGCAGGGTTACCTGGCTAGCGTGTTCGCTCATATCCGCTGCTGCGATGGCGGAGCGAATCTGCGTGCATGCTTTCAGAGTCGCCGCAATACTTTCAGTGACTGCAGTGTCAACACTGGCAGTAGCAAGCTCTGCTTTGTAGGCATCTAGCATCGCCTGTGTGAGCTTAGCGTCCTCCGCTTGCTCCGCATTTAGCTCAGCCAAGTTTGAGCCTTCAGCAAAGGCGCAAAGCTTGGTGGCCAAGCTATTCACTGCAGCAGTGTCAGCGGCTACGCGCTCGGGCAGCACCGCCAGCCATTCGTCTACCTGACGCTGGTAACGGCCCACCAGCGCTACAAACTTCTCCTGCTCGCCACGGTACAACCAAACGATGGCATTGAGGTTGGCCAGTTGCTCTTCAGTAAACACATGCGAGCGCGCGGATACAACGTGGTAGACGTTGCGAGCGTCGATCATCAGTACCTGGTCTTTCAGATGCTGGGGCTTGCCCTTGTCGAAGAACCACAACGTACACGGCAGACTGCGGGTGTAGAAGAACTTGTTACCGATGGCCATCATCACGTCGACATGACCGGTTCTAATCAGCTTCTCGCGAATATCGCGATCCTTGTTGCCGGCATCAGAGGCACTGGAGGCCATGACAAAGCCGGCGCGCCCCATTTTATTCAGGTAGGCGTAGAAGTACTGAATCCAAAGGCTGTTGGCATTACTAATGGCACCTGTTTTCGCATTGGTGCCAGGCAGGCCAAACGGTAGACGACCGGCGGGGTCCTCCTGGGGAGCAACCTTTTTGGTATCCACGCCGTCCACGTTGAACGGTGGATTTGCCATGACGAAATCGCACTGTCCAATCAGGTGCTCGGCCTGATCGTAAAAGGTGTTGCCCTGGCGAATGTTGGATGCATCGAGACCATGCACAACCAAGTTCATGCGTGCCAGCTTGGTGTTGGTGTCGCTCTTTTCCTGGCCGTGAAAAGTTACGGCATCGTTGACCACTGCATGACGCTCGTCTTCGATGAAGTGGCCGGTTTGCACAAACATACCGGCCGACCCGCATGCCGGATCCACCACCAAGCCATGATCGGGCTCGATCACGTTCACGATCATCCGCACCAAGGACGGCGGCGTGAAGAACTCGCCTCCCTCCTGGGCGCCGCTCATGGCGAATTTGTTGAGGAAATATTCGTAGATGCGCCCAAACACATCGCCCGTCGCAGCCTTGATCGCCGGTCGGTCGAAGATCTTGACCAGGTCTGCCAACAAGTCAGGCTCGAAGGCCGTGTATCCCCTCGGAAGTGCGCTTTTGAGCACGTCATATTCGGCTTCGATCACATCCATCGCAATGTCGATGGCCTCGCCTACGTTAGCGCCCTGGGGCAAGCTCACGATGCGATCGAAACGTGCCTTTTCTGGCAGATAGATAGCCGCTTTACCCTGGAAGCCAAGCCGAATCAGCTTCTCGCGCTGGGTATCCGGCATTTTGGGATGGATCTCGGCCTCGATCTCTGGGAGGTAAGCCTTGAAGCGATTGTCCGCGTGGCGCAGGAAAATCAGCCCAAGCACCGGCATTGCGTACTCGGAAGCAGTCAGTTTGGAGTTGGCACGCAGTTGATCGGCTGCTTCCCACAGTTCATTTTCAAGTTGCTGGACGTTCATCAATCATTCCTTGGGGGCTGCGGAAGGGGCGGACAGCGAAGCCGACTCATCGGCTCCTCCAGCACAGACCCAGCCATCTACTTCCGACAACTTAAACTTCCACAGCCTGCCAATGCGATGTGCAGGCATGCCACGCCGCTCACGCCATCGATAGACCGTATCCTTAGCCACCCCCAAGTGAAGGGCAACCTCAGCAGTAACCCAGGGTTCAGTATTGATGGTGGTTGCGCTCAAGCTGCCATAGTCGTTCAAATCGACTCGATTCTATCAGCGGCAGGCAGAACATGCAGCCTGCCTGCCCTTACAAATCGCGCCAGCTAGCTAATCCTACTTGCATCGAACCTACGATGATGATCCCCATAGTATTTCGTAGCCGCGTTGCACAGGTAGCTGGCACGACGGAACAGTCCCGGAAGCACATCCACCATGTCCTCACGGACATGCCGGTATATCCGATACGTGCCATTGCCAGGGGTGAGAATGGAAATTGAGGAAGGCGTTTAACTAGTTGACGCATGAAGCAGCAAACAGGGTTGCTGCTTCAGCAAGAGAGCGGTGGAGCAGCCTCAAAGATTCGTAATTTAGCATCCTCGAGTTAAAATCCGACCACTGGTACTCCAAATGGTATTCCACGGTAAAGCCCAACCGAATTTATCTATTATTTTTCAATAATATATAAATTCGTTTCAGATTACCCCGGCCCACCAAACATCCTTTACAAATCAGGCACTTAGCGAAAAGCTCAAGTGCCTTTTTTGTGCCCAAATGGATCATTTTGCCTGGGTAATACCTGTAAACACCGACCATTTAGCCAGTCTACTTATCGTCGTCGAGCGCCTGCTCTGGCACAACCCGCGGCATGACTTCTTTGTCATACCTCGACCAGATCGCCCCAAAACAGCCTCTTGCGGCGCAAGCATTGTAGTTACAGTCTTAGGTCGAGGCGATGATCAAGAAGATTCAGAACGATGGAACCATCTTCGAGCAGCTCACCGATGAAATCGCCCGTCTCAAACGGCGCAAGGCCGTTTGTTGGATGACCTGCTCAATACGGATCTCGAGAGTACCGAGGCGGAGCTGAAGCAACTCCTCCCGGCTTCGCCGAAGACCGAACTACAGCAATCGTCCGAGCGTGCGCCATTATGGCTGCAGTTTTACCACGCTCCCCCAAACACCCGGTGTGCCTGTGGCTACCAGCTTCAACGTACAGGCGAAGACGTCAGCATCACTCAACCCAAAGCCGGCTGTTATCAATTGGTGCGCAATGGCTTGGCAAGACCAGTGCGCACCGCTCGAGTCGCACACTGCCTAGAATCCCTGCGGGCAAAAGCGCAGGGTGTCAAGGCGACGTCAGGATGACCACATAACTACCTTTTGACAGCTGTTTACCGCTGGCATCGACCAGCCTGTAACTGTGACTGGTCCGGCCAAGGGTGCCATTGCTGATGATCTGCACAGTCTCTCCTTGGCTTTCCACACTCTGGACATCGATGTGGCTGCCTAGGGTCCCTGATGGACATTCGTCCAGCCGCACCCCCCAATCCCCCGCACCTCCACGGCAGGAAGGCTCAACGATGCTGCCGGTGAACTGCAGCACCCCCGAACTGATATCGCTGGTTGCATGCACCTGCGCAACCGACCCCAGGCAGCTCATTGCACACACCGTAAAAGTCTTGATGTCCATTGCTTCACTCCCCAGTGAACCCACTACCTTCACCCTATCCGATAAAAGGTGACAAGCACCGCCCAAGGTGTGAGCCCGCTCACAAACCGGACAGCGAAAAACGGATGCACATCGAGACCTTTTAAGAAACGTCTCAAAGCCAGCAGGACTATCAGCTTCTAGCATGGCTCCCGACTACCCCAGTCAGCCTCACCGGAGCCGTTACTTGTCAACGCCGCAGCGCTTACCCTTGTTTCCGCTCAAGGCCGCCCCCCTACTCGCCTTGTTATGCCTGGCGAGTAGTGCCTGGGCGCAGCTCAAGGTCGAAGGCACCCGCTTGATCTACCTTGGACAGGACAGGGAAGCCAGCATCAACGTTATCAATCGCAGTGGCGAAGAGACCGTCATGCAGAGCTGGGTCAGCCACCCGCAAGACGGTGACGATATTCCATTCGCCGTTGTCCAGCCTCTGACCTTGTTACCCCCGCAAGGCCACCAAATGCTGCGCGTGCTCTATGCCGGTCAGGGCCTGCCCACCGATCGGGAGTCGATGTTCTGGCTGAACATCCTCGAAATCCCGCGCAAGTCCGAACACGCTGACAGCATGCAGTTCGCAATTCGACAACGACTCAAGCTGTTCTATCGCCCTGCAGGGCTGCAGGGCTCGACCAGCGATGCAGTGCGAGATTTGCAATGGCATCGGCATTCACAGCGTATCGAAATTCGTAACCGAAGTGCCTTTCACCTCTCACTGGTGGATCTTGCGCTCGAAGGCCCAGGCCTTCATCAGCCCCTAACAGACTACGTGCTGCTCCAACCGGGCGCATCAATAACCCTCGACACGCGCTCACCCGTGCCTGCCGGCAGTCGTGTCGCATTCACCGAAATCGCCGACAGCGGCCTGTTGCAGAGCCACAGCGCGTCGCTGCCGTAATGACACCGCCACAGGATGCTCCCCCATGCCACCGACCAGGAAACACCTGCTGGGCCTACTGCTCATTGCCGCTGCATGCCCCACCACCAGCTACGCGCTGTCGTGCAAGCTCGACCCCTCCAAGACAGCCATTTTTAAGGAGGCATTGGGCACCACGCTGGCCGTACCAGCCGACGCGCCCGATGGCACAATCATCTGGGAGTCGGCCGAGCGCGCGTTGCCGGTGATCTGTGCGGATGATTACGAGACGGGTCTGAATGAAACCATCTATTTCTACATCAACCCTGCCAAGGCAAGTGTCGGCCAGGGAATACGAGTGGGTATCCGCTACAAATCACAGTTGATCACCCAAGCCTCGGGGACTGTCAGCACGGGCTACAGTTCACTTTATGGGTGCGACTGGGCCAACTGCGCGGGATGGGACAAAGCAAAATTCACTCTGAACTTTAGTGTCTTCATCGAAAAGTTCGGCAATACGCCAGCCAACGGACAGGCCAGTACCGCCAGCGAGTACCGGGTTTTTCAACTGGACGGCAAGGGTGGCCTGAACCCAAAGCCTGACAGTAACCTGAACTATGTCATCACCGGCATGAACAACATCCGCTTCGTTCCCTGCTCACCTGAACTGACCATCACACCGTCCGTGGTCAACTTCCGCCGAGCCCTGACAAGTTCGGCGCAAGTTGGCCAAGTTGCCAGTTCAGCCAACTTCAGCCTCGACCTGATCAGAAACTGCGACACCCCCTATGCAGTCAACGCCCGCTTCACACCCGTCGCTGGCACGGCAAGCGTCATCGACAAAATGCTAGTACCCACCCAGAACACCTCCGTAGGTATCGCACTGACGCGTCAGGACAGCAATCAGCCGGTCCCCTTCGGGGACTGGTTCAAGCTCAGCGAGCTGACGACGCCCGGGTTGATCCGCAACGAATTCCGCGCCGACCTGGTCTGGCGTGCCCCGGCAACCCCCGGTGCGTTCGAAGCCTCGGCCCTCGTCGAGCTGCTTTTCAAGTAGTCACGGTTTAAGGATCGTCTGATGTCGTACTGCCACCTCCGTATCTAAAGTCGCTTCATGCGACTGAAAACCTACCTGCAACAGATCAACCCACTGTTCTCCAACCCGGAAGCAGCCCGCCACCTGCTTCGCTTGTTAGCGCTGGTGCTGTCGGCGGGCATACTCGGTGGCGCCTACAGCTTTCTGCTGCTCAGCTTCAATACCGACATATCCCAGCGCCGCGGCTACATGAGCAGTGCGATTGCCGAGGCGCACACCTTCTTCACCAACCGTGAAGCCCTGCTGGAAAGCCTGAGCCTCTCGGCCATTACCCGAACGTCACCAAGCGGCATGCACATGACGCAGACGCCCAGCGAGGAAGTGCACCTGCTACTGGGCAACAAGCCCGGCCAGCAATGGAGCCTGTGGCTAAGCCAACGCATGTGCGACTACCTGCGCACCAAGCAGGTCAACCTGCTGTACGTCGGCGCCGGCCCTCAGGCCCAGGCACGCTGGCTGTACAGCACCATTGCGCACACGCACACTCCCTCCACGGCGCTGCTGGAACGCTTGCAAACCGAACAAAAGCGTCTGCCCACCACGGTCAATGAGCTATGGCTGGCCGACAAGGATGAGCAGCACACGCACCTCTACATTTTCCAGCGCCTGGACCAGCGCGACCCAGACTCCGGCTGGCTGGGCCTGGAGATCGACAGCCGTGAAGTTTCCCCGACCCTGGATGACGCGAGCTCGGGCAAGTTCATGATGTACAACGCAGATGGCATGCTGGTCTTCAGCAACAGCTCCGACCAGGCGCTGAGCCAGATGTTGCGAGCCCACCAGGGCAGTGACTTCTTCGGCTTCATCGGCCAGGGGTTGGTACCTGAGTACCTGGTCATCAACAAACCGTTGATGTCGTCGGACTGGCAGCTGGTATATGGGATCGACCTGCTTTCCATCCTATCGGGGCTCTGGGTGCAGTTGCTGGGCGCCCTACTATTCTGCCTGCTCAGCATCAGTCTGATGCTGTTGTTGATCCGCCGCTTCGAGCAACGGTTCATCACCCCGACGGTGCAACGCATACGGGCATTGGTTGAGAGCGAGCTGTTCAACCGTGACGTGATCGAGACCGCACCGGTCGCCCTGTGCGTCCTGCGTCGCAGCGACGGCCAGGTGGTGCTGGAAAATCACCTGGCACAGCAGTGGCTGGGCGAAGCCCGCGTATCACGCAGCGCGGCATGGATTGATCAGGCGTTCGCCGTGCCAAATGTCGCGGGCAGCGATTACTTCGAAACCAGTGATGGCCGGCATCTCTACCTCAGCTGTGCGCCGACCCGCTACAAAGGCGAGGACGTGGCGCTCTGCGTCTTCAGCGATATCAGTGCACGTAAGCAGATCGAAGCTGCGCTGGAAGATGCCCGACGCTCGGCCGACAGTGCCAACGAAGCCAAAACCCAGTTCCTGGCCACGATGAGCCACGAGATCCGCACGCCCCTGTACGGCGTGCTTGGCACCCTGGAGCTGCTGTCACGCACCGCCCTCGATGGGCAACAACGCGATTACCTGCAAGCCATCGAAGGCTCGTCGGCGACACTGCTGCAACTGATCTGCGATGTACTCGACGTGTCGAAGATCGAGGCCGGCCAACTGGCTCTGGAGCACAGCGAGTTCTGCGTCTCGGAGCTGGCCATGGAAGTAATCCAGAGTTACAGCGCTGCGGCCAGGAACAAAGGCTTGCAGCTCTACGCCTGCCTGGATCCGCATTTACCCGAACGTTTGCTCGGCGACGTCAACCGGATCCGCCAGATACTCAACAATCTGCTGAGCAATGCCGTGAAATTCACCGATTGTGGGCGGGTGGTCCTACGAGCCAGGCTGCTCCACCGCGAGGACGAGCGCTCATCCATACTGTGGCAGGTCGCAGACACTGGCAAAGGTATTGCCGAACAGGATCAGGCATCTATCTTCGACCCCTTCTACCAAAGTGGCGGCTATACACAGCTAGTTCCCGGCACGGGCTTGGGGCTCGCCATCTGCCAGCGCCTGACACAATTGATGAATGGCCAACTGCGCCTGGTTAGCGAACTGGGCCTGGGCAGCAGTTTCAGCCTGACCTTGCCACTGGAAGTCGTATCCGCAGGGAGTGCCCCACCCCTCGCCCCCTTTAACCTGCTGGCCGAACGCATCCAGGTGGTCTCTCCAATCCATGAGCTGGCCGAAACCTTCGCAGGCTGGCTGTGCCGCTGGGGCGCGCGCGCGCAAGTCGGTGTGCCGTCCGCCGGTAACCACTCCCCCGCCGAACTACTACTTGAATTGCACCCCGGCAGCTTCGACCAGTGGTTGGTAGCCGACTGGGACGGCCCGCACATCGTGGCGAGTGCATTTGGAAGCTGGGAGGCTCGTGATGATAACGGCCAATGGCAGGTGAACCTCAACGACCTGGGCGCGCTGCATCACGCTATCAGCCAAGCACAAGGCCTGCATCGTGTGCGCAGCGAAAACGCGGCGAGCACAGCCACGCCGGAACCACTAGGGCTGCACGTGCTGGTTGCCGAGGACAATGTCATCAATCAGTTGATCTTGCGCGATCAGCTCGAAGAACTGGGTTGCAGCGTGACCTTGACCTGTAATGGCGACCAGGCCCTGCAGACCTGGCAGCGCGAGCCATTCGACCTGGTGCTGACCGACGTCAACATGCCGATCATGAATGGCTATGAACTTGCCCGTGCCCTGCGCCAGCAAGGTTGCAATCTGCCCATCATCGGTGCCACCGCCAACGCCCTGCGCGGTGAGGAAGCGCTGTGCCTGACCGCCGGCATGGACCGCTGCCTGATCAAACCTTTCAACTTGCTGGCCCTGTTTAACTGCCTGGCCCCGTATAGAGGTAGCCGTCTTGAAGTGCTTTAACATCCTGATCGTCGAAGACCACCCTTTCCAGCATATGTACCTGCAGCACCTGTTCAACGAACTAGGCGCTTTCAGGCTGGATATGGCGCGCGATGGCCAGGAAGCGCTGGAACGCCTGCGTCAACAGGATTTCGACCTGGTGCTGACCGACCTGTTGATGCCGGGCATGGACGGCGTGCAGTTCATCCAGCACCTCACCGGCCTGCCGCACAAACCGGGCCTGGCGATCATGAGCGCCGCCTCGCGGCGCATGCTCATGGCAGCCAGCCTCGTAGCCAAGAACCTCGGCGTAGACGTGCTCGGACTGATCTCCAAGCCAGTCGAGCACGCTGCTTTACGCAGCCTCATCGATCAACTGCAGTTGCGCCAGCAAGCAACCGTGCAAGCCAAGCCGGTCATTTCCGAGTTCAACCGCCAGACCTTGGTGGATGCCCTGAACAATCACGCCTTTCAGGCCTGGTTCCAGCCCAAGAAGTCCTTGCATAATGGCCGTATCGTGGCGGCCGAGGCACTGGTGCGCTGGATGCATCCGGAGCAAGGCGTGCTGTTACCCAGTACCTTCCTGCCAACCCTCAACGCCTTCGGCTTGGAAGAGCGCCTGTTGTGGGTGATGCTCAAGCAAGCCATGGATGCTCAGGCTCGTTGGCGCGAGCAGGGTTATGACATCCCGGTTTCAATCAACCTGCCGACCCATCTGCTCAACAGCCACGACTTGGCCGACCGACTTCTGGAATTCGTTCTGCATCACCAAGGGGTGCCCGGCAAGCTGTGCTTCGAACTGATGGAGTGTTCGGTTCCCAAGGACCTGAGCAACTTCTACGCCGGTGCCTGCCGCCTGCGGATGAAAGGCTTCGGACTGTCTCAGGATGACTTTGGCAAAGGCTATAGCTCATACATGAGCCTCGTATCGACCCCTTTCACGGAACTGAAGATCGATCGGGCGCTGGTGCAGCGCTGCGATGAGAGCGAGAGCCTGTCCTCAGCCCTCGCCAGTATCGTCGCTCTTGGCCGCAAGCTCGGCCTCACCGTGGTCGCCGAAGGCGTCGAGACCCCCCAAGAACTTGAGATGCTGCGCAAGGTCGACTGCAATCAGGCGCAAGGCTTCCTCATCTCCCATGCCGTGTCGGTGGACCAGTTCCAGCGCCTGCTGCGCAGCGACGGCCCACCGTTGGCCTTTTAACTTGTTGTAACTCGCTGTATGGGCTGAGCATCGGAGGTAGTATCCATTTGATATCGACGCCCTCCAGATCTTGCGGATCCCGTTTTTCATGAAAAAGTACAACGTCCTGCTGGACAACCTGGCCCGCAGCTCACTGCGCCTGAACAAAGGCATGATCGCGCTACTGGGGCTGGCCCTACTACTGATTGCTTTCGGCATCTGGTCGCTCCAACGCCTGGTCGACGAACACAACGACACAGTGAACATTCACTTCGCCCGGCTGATGGAGAACATCCGCGAGCAGGAGTACTTCCTCAGGAGTCTTGTGCGGCAAAGCGTCGAAGGCCAGTTGCTTGAGCGCCACCACCCGTTGGATGCAGCGTTGACGCCCTTGCCCGAAGAAGGTCAGGGGATTTTCCAGGGTCAGGCGTTCCCGTATACCCTGCCATTCAGCGTCAAGCTCGACTTTGAGCGGGTCAATAGCAGCGAAATGCCGCGCATCTTCAGCCAGGGCGCAAACCTAGCAGCCTTCTACAGTAGCTTCTGGTCTGCCGCCCATTACCGCTCACCCCAGGTGTTCCTGTTCTCGCCGAACCTGCACTACGATATTGCCGTGCCCGCGGCCGGCCGTGGACGGGGTCAAACAATTAGTGGCAACGAGCCATTCCTGGAGGTGATCGGGCAGGTGGCCACGCGCCTTCCCGAAGAGAGCGCCTGGGCGCAGGATGACGCGGTAATCTGGCGCAGCTACGTCCCCCATCCCAACCATGCATCCCCAGCGCGGTTGCTGGCGTATGCCAGTGTTCCCATGAACTCGACACGCGCGGGCGCTGGCAGGTTCCAAATAGCGTCGCTCGTCGACCTGGCCCAGATCAACGACTTCGAACGAATCATGGCCTGGACCGTGTATGACCGCTTTACCCTGATCACGCCGTCCGGCAGGGTACTCATTGGCGACGCCTTGTCACTAGCTGGCCTGCACGAAGGCTTGAATTTCAAGGCCAATGGCCTGGTGTTCCACCTGTATGAACAGGCAGGCGGCGGGTGGAGCGCGGTTTACACCGTGACCTACCAGCGTTTCTTCCGCTACGCCTTCTGGTCGCTAGTCAGCCTGGCCGTAATCTTCCTCGTCATCTTCGGGCTGGGCCGGTTGGCCATCCGCTGGTACCAGTGGCGGGTCATCATGCCTGCGCGCGCCGCACACGCAACCATCGCCGAGAGCGAGGCCTTCAGCCGTGTGGTCATAGATACCGCACCGACCGGGCTTTGCGTAGTGCGCAACGCCGACCATACCTTGCTGTTGGAAAACCAGTGTGCTCAACAATGGCACGGCACCGGTGAGCTGATCAAAACGCTTGCGCCTCAGTTGAACAACAACTGCAGCGGAGAAGATCACGTGCAAATCGACGGCCGCCATTTCAAAGTCGGCTTCGTCTCGACTCGCTATCAAGGTGAGGACGTCAAGCTGCTTGCCTTCAACGATGTCACTCATCACATCGAAGACGCCCAGGCGCTAGAAGATGCCCGCCGCGCCGCCGACGCGGCTAACCAGGCCAAGACCTTGTTCCTCGCGACCATGAGCCATGAAATCCGCACCCCACTATATGGCGTACTGGGTACACTCGAACTGCTCGGACTGACACAACTGGATAGCCGTCAGCAAGGCTACCTGCATACCATTCAGCGCTCCTCGGCAACCTTGTTTCAGCTGATCAGCGACGTGCTTGATGTGTCCAAAATCGAGTCCGGCCAAATGGCCTTGGAGCCCGTGGCTTTCTGCCCACTGGACATGCTTGAGGACACCCTGCGCACCTACTGCGCTTTTGCCGAGCGCAAAGGCCTGCTGCTTTATGCATGCACCGATGCCCGCCTGCCTGCCCAAGTAGTGGGCGATCCGATACGCATCCGGCAGATTCTCAACAACCTGCTGAGCAACGCCATCAAGTTCACTGACACTGGTCGGGTAGTGCTACGTACTCGCGTACTGGCGATCGAAGCCACCCAGGTCAGCCTGGAATGGCAGGTGACCGACAGCGGTATCGGTATCTCCGAAGCCCAACAGGCCCGGCTCTTTGAGTTGTTCTATCAAGTCATGGATGCCACCAGCGAGGGTGGCGCAGGCCTAGGCCTGCCGATCTGTGGCTGGCTGGCGGACATGATGGGTGGACAAATCAAGGTGGTGAGCGAACCGGGCCTGGGCAGTAGCTTCTCACTCAAGGTCAGCTTGCCATTGGCACAGGGTGTACTAGGCGACTGCCCGTCGCTGGTTCCCGATCCGACCCCGGTGTATGTCCGTGCACCAATACCAGAGCTGGCACAGCATTGCGTCGACTGGCTCCAGCGGCTGGGCATCGCCGCGACCCTGACGATCCCCTCCCAAGAGCAGGACAACGCCCAGGCCCTGGTGGTAGACATGCTCGACTGCACGAACTGCGAACCTTGGCAAGGCCAGCGGATCTGCGCCAGTAGCGACGGGCCCGTGCCCGGCGAATTCAAGAACGACCGCTGGCATGTGAACATGCACGACGTT
Organism: Pseudomonas entomophila; assembly: GCF_023277925.1. Lineage (NCBI taxonomy): Bacteria > Pseudomonadati > Pseudomonadota > Gammaproteobacteria > Pseudomonadales > Pseudomonadaceae > Pseudomonas > Pseudomonas entomophila. Next base: position 5,155,913 of record NZ_CP063832.1, on the reverse strand, counting down.
CGCGCAATTGCCCGGGTCATCGGCCAGGTCCGCAACGGCGACACGACAGAAAACCATGTGATAGCGCAGCAGCAACGCACCGCCCTAGGCCTGCATGTCCTCGTGGCAGAGGATAATCCGATCAACCAGGCGATTCTGAAGGAACAGCTCGAAACGCTGGGCTGCAGCACGGTGGTTGCAGCCAACGGCGAGCAGGCCATGCAACAGTGGCAACCTGGCCTGTTCGATGTGGTGTTGACCGACGTGAACATGCCCTTGATGAACGGCTACGAACTAGCCAGGACACTGCGCCAGCTCGACACAGAGATATCGATCATCGGTGTTACCGCCAATGCGCTACGTGAAGAAGGCCAACGCTGCCTCGAAATGGGTATGAATGCTTGGATGGTCAAGCCGTTGAGCCTGCAGGCACTGCGTACCCACCTAGTGCGACTGTGCCGGCCAGACTCGCTCAGCGTCAATGTCAAAGGCGGTGACGAGCACAAGCCCCTCAGCGCCCCCACGCCCGACGACACCGTGCAGCTATCTGCGGCGATGCGCCCGCTGTTCGTCAGCACCATGCGGGACGACATGAAGCACCTGCTCCAAGCCCTTGAGCAGCGCAACAGCCAGTACCTCGCCGAGCGCTTGCACAGCATTTCAGGCGCACTGGGCGCAGTCCAGGCCCGAGCCCTTGCCGAGCAGTGCTGCGCCCTGGAAAACGCATTGCTCGGCGCGCCGATCGATGCATCCCTGGTCGAGCGCGTGGACGAGGTGTTGGCCAGGTTGTCGGCAATCCTAGCCTCACTCGAATAGAATCCACCTTGACACCGAACACCAATGGAACTCCCCTCCTATTCGCACCGGCTAACGGGTCATCTTTAAATGGAAAAACTCAAGGTCATCATCGCTGACGATCATCCCATCGTGCTGCTCGGCGTGCGCGAACTGGTCGAGCGTGACCCGCGTTTCTGCGTGGTCGGTGAAGCGGTTTGCTCGCAAGGGCTTATCGAGCTGCTCGAACGCCAAGCGGTGGACGTAGTCATTTCCGACTACAACATGCCGGCCGACTCGCCATATGGCGATGGCCTGAAACTGATCGACTACCTCAAGCGCCACTACCCAGCGGTACGCATCCTGGTACTGACCATGATCTCCAACCCACTGATTCTGACACGACTGCATGAACTCGGGGTCGAGGGTGTCATCCAGAAGAACCAATTGCACAGTGAAATAGAAAAAGCCCTTAACGCAATCGCGCGTAATAATACGTACCGTTCACAGGAGCCCACGAGAAACTCGGTCATTACCTGTACTACCGCGATCGATCAACGGGTCGAGAGCCTGTCCCCCAAAGAGTTCGAAATATTGCGCCTGTTCGTCGCCGGGCAAAGTGTGAGTGAAATTGCCCGCAGTCAAAACCGAAGTGCCAAGACCATCAGCGCGCAAAAAATTTCCGCCATGCGTAAACTGGATGTCACCAGCGATCAGGAACTACTGGCCTATTGTCTAGCCGGTAATATGTTCAATTGAACAGGTGGCATCAGGCTATTAAGATTCGTCTGATGTCCCCATAACGCCATGCGACCTATCGTGAGCGTGCATTTTACATGCAGCACTTACTCATAATCGCGTGGACATCTACATGAAAAAGTTTTCCTTGGCCGCATTGACCCTGTCGCTGATCACCGCTTCCGCCGGCGCCTTTGCCGTCGAGCCTGTCGGCCCGGTCAAAGGTGGAAGCGGCAAGATCGCCTTCACCGGCGTCATCAACAATGACGCTTGTTCGGTCGACGGCGCCAATGCCGACCGCGTAATCGCCGTGGACATGGGCACCGTCTCGATCAAGGACATGGGCACCGCCGAAAACCCGGCATCGGGCCGCGTCACTGGCAAGGACTTCAACCTCAACGTGAACTGCAACGTGGGCACCAAGGTGTCCATGGTCTTCGACGCCAACAGCGGCGGTTCGGGCCTGGTGACCGGCAAAAAGGTCCTGGCCCTGACCAAGGGCACCGGTACGGCCGCCAACGTCGGCATCGCCCTGCTCGACCCCGCCGGCAACCTGATCGACCTGAGCTCGGCCGCCACCGCGAAGATCCAGAGCGACGTGCACGGTACCGGCGCAGAAGGCGGGGACGCAACGCTGAGCTTCTCCGCAGCCTACGTGACCACCGGCGCCGCCGGTACCGCCACCGCCGGTCGTGGTGACGCCACCCTGCCGTTCATCCTGCAATACGAGTAATCACCTAGCAGGTGTTCCATGCGCGAGGCCGAACAGGCCTCGCCATTTCTTCATCCCGCAAGGTGCCCCACCATGTTGCCTCGTTCTGTGTGTTCCGTCCTCGGGTTGCTGGGCATGCTCATCGCTGCCCAGGCAACTGCAAGCATTTCCCTGAGCGCCACCCGCGTCGTGTTCGACGGTGCGCATAAAGAAGCAAACGTCACCGTGCGCAACGGCAACCAGGAAGTCCTGGTGCAATCCTGGGTGGATGGCGGCGACAGTGAGCTGGCACAGGTGCCGTTCGCCATTACCCCGCCGCTGGCCAGGGTATTGCCCAAGCAAGAGCAACTGTTGCGCATTCTTTATGAAGGCCAAGGCCTGCCGACCGATCGCGAATCGGTGGTATGGCTGAACGTCCAGGAAATTCCACAAGCCAGTGGCCAGGCCAACACCCTGCAACTAGCCGTGCGCCAGCGTATCAAGATTTTCTACCGCCCAGCCAACTTGCCCGGTAATGCCCTGTTGGCGCCGGAACAATTGGTCTGGCAAATAACCCCGAACGGGGATAAAGCGCAACTGACCGTTAAAAACCCCAGCCTCTATCACGTATCCATGGCCGATATCGAAGTGAAGCTAGGTAAACAAACAATCTTCAACGCCGACTCGACCATGATCGCACCCGGCGCTCAGAAAACCTTCACGTCAGCACTTAAGCCCGCGCAAAGTACGATGACACTGACGTTCAAGAACATTAACGACTATGGCGCCCAACATAAATATTCGGTGCAGCTGAGCACTACCCAGCCGGCAAACGCCAAACCCACAGAAACCACTATCGACTTCTGAAAATCGTCGCGCCCTACCTCGTACCGCCGGTTTGCGTGCGGCCTCCCCGTACCCAGTCCGTCGGACATGAAATAGGTTCCTCGTATGTCTCTGTCCATCGCAGCTCGCCCAATACGCGGCGCCGACGCAGGCGCGCGTGCGTTGAATCGCTGCACACCTCGCCCGATCTGGCAGCGCAACGCCTTGTCGCTGGTCATTTGCGCCGCCCTGCCTGGACTGGCTGCCGCCGACGCCGACACTCAACTGCAGGGTTTCAACACCACCTTCCTGCAGGGCGCACAATCCGCTGTCGACCTGCAACTGCTGCTGTCGGCCAACAGCGTACTGCCGGGCAGCTATCGGGTGGACGTGTACAGCAACGAAGTGCTGGTGGGCCGACGTGACATCGATTTCAACCGCAATGACCAGACCGGGCGCGTTGAGCCGTGCCTGACCCTTGAGCTGCTCGAGCAACTGGGTATCGACATGGACAAGCTCAAGGCACAGGGGCGCCTGGGCACCGAGCAAGCCTGCCATGACCTGCCGACACTCATCGACCAGGCCAGCCTGAGCTACGACTCGAACCGCCTGCGCCTGGCCGCGAGCATCCCGCAGGTCGCCATGAAGCGCGGTCTGCGCGGCTACGTCGACCCGCAACTGTGGGATGCCGGGGTGTCCGCAGCGTTCGTTAACTACCAGTTCAACACCAGCCGCAGCACCAGCGACGACCAGACCCGCACCGCCAACAACCTGAGCCTGCGCAATGGCTTCAACCTGGGCGGATGGCGGCTGCGAAATGAGTCGAACTTCAGCAGCGGCACCGGCCGGCCGGATACGTTCAAGAGCAACCGCAGTTACCTGCAGCACGACGTGACCGCGCTTAAGGGCCAGTTCAGCGCCGGCGAAATATTCACCGACTCCGACCTGTTCGACAGCGTGCGCTACCGGGGCCTGAAACTGGCCTCGGACGAGGGCATGCGTGCCGACAGCGAACGCGGTTATGCCCCAGTGGTGCGCGGCGTGGCACAGACCAGCGCCACGGTCGAGATCCGCCAGAACAACTACGTGCTGTATACCACCAACGTGCCGCCCGGACCGTTCGAGATCAGCGACATCTACCCCAGCGGCTCCAACGGCGACCTCGAAATCACCATCATCGAGGCCGATGGCCGTCGGCGAATCAGCGTGCAGGCGTTCTCCAGCCTGCCGCTGATGGTGCGCAGCGGCCAGGTGAAGTACAGCCTGTCCGCAGGGCGCTACAACAGCAACAGCGAAGGCCTGGCCACGCCGCAGATGCTCAGCACCACGCTGGCCTACGGCCTGTCCAACACCTTGACCGGCGTCATCGGCCTGCAAGCCACCGATGACTACAAGGCGCTGGCCGTAGGCAGCGGCCTGAACACCCTGCTGGGCGCGTTTTCCTTAGATATCACCCATTCCTCAAGCAAAGCCCAGGGCGAGACCACCCAAGGCAACAGCCTGCGGGCGCTGTACGCCAAGACCTTCACCGGCACCGACACCAACTTCACCCTGGCCGCCTACCGCTACTCCACCGAGGGTTTTCGCAGCCTAACCAACCACATCGAGGACCTCAGTACCGACGTGCGCAAGCGCAGCGGCAACTCCAAAACCCGTACCGACCTGACCATCAACCAGAGCCTGGGTCGCAATCGCGAGTTCGGCAGCCTGTACTTGACCGCCATCGATCAGCGCTACTGGAACCGCGGCGGCTCGCAGAGCGTGTCGGCCGGCTACAGCAACAACTGGGGAGATGTGACATACAACATCGACGTCAGCCGAACCAAGGACCTGGGTACCTCCGGGCCATCAAGCGACGATACCCAGTTCAACCTCTCGGTGTCGTTCCCGCTGGGCAGTCGCGTGCGCGCACCGCGTGCGTTCGTCACCACAAGCACGCAGAAGGGTAACGCCACCACCCAAGCGGGCATCAATGGCTACCTGTCTGAAAACAGCGACACTTTCTACTCGGTTCAGGGCGGGCACAGCCGCACCAGCGGCAGCTCCGCCTCGGCCAACCTGAGCACTCGCACCTCGGTGGCCGATATCAGCCTGGGCTACAGCCAAGGACGCGGCTACGACTCGCAGAACCTGAACCTAGCCGGTGCGGTGGTGGCCCACCGTGGCGGCATAAACCTCGGCCAGACCGTAAGCGAGACCTTCGCCTTGGTCGAAGTGCCCGGGGTGAAGGGCGCGAAAGTCAGCAGCTACAGCGGTGTTGAAACCGGGCGCAACGGCTATGCGGTGATCCCCAATGCACAGCCGTACCGGGTCAACTGGATCAGCCTAGACACCCGCGACCTGGGCGGCGACATCGAGATCGACAACGCCACCCAGCAGCTAGTACCGCGCCGCGGCGCCGTGGTGGTTGCCCGCTATACCGGCAAGAGCGGGCGCCGCGTGCAGTTCGAGTTGTTCGACAGTGGCGGCCAACGAATGCCGTTTGGTGCTTCGGTGGAGGATGCCGAGGGCAAACAACTGGCAATTGCCGACCCGAGCGGCAAAGCGTTGGTGCTGGTGGAGCAGGATCAGGGCAACCTGATCATCAACTGGGGCGAGCACCAGTGCACGGCGCCTTACCAGTTGCCAGCGCGCGACAAGGCGTTGAACTATGAACGCCAGCGCCTGGTATGCCAGCCGTGATAGCCAGGTCCATGGCCACAGAAGGGGGTCAAAATCCCTCAGGCCATTGATTACGCAAATGGCACTTGGGTAACCATGGGCCTTTTTCATGCCTGAGCGATTTGCCCCTGGGCCTTTGGCAACGGCCGCCCCAGCAGCCCCCCAACCACCACCGCGAGCACCAGCGCCATCACTCCCGCGACCTGCAACACCGCCGAAAACCCACCAACAAAAGCCTGCTGCGCCAACGGTGCCACCACCCCACGCAACCCCGGCTCCAGCACCCCCAACGCCGCCTGCAAATCCCCCGCCGCCACCCGAGTAGCCATCTCCCCCACCTTATCTAGCGCCTCAGGCGCCACCCCAACCATCGCCTCACGCAGCAGTTGCGCACTCCGCCCCGCCAGAATCCCCCCAAGCACCCCAATCGCCAGCACAATCGCCGTAAACCGCGTGGTAGTACTCAACCCCGAAGCCATCCCCGTCCGCTCACGCGGCACGCACGCCATGATGTTCTTCTGCGTATCCCCATTAAGCAGCCCTGCCCCCGCGCCAAGCACCAGGCTGGCCAGGGCGAAAGCGCCGTACCCACCGTGGCCGACCGCCCAGGCACAGGCCAGGTTACCCATCCCCACCAATAACAACCCCAACGCAAACACCTGCGCCGCGCTCAGCCGCTTGGCGAGGCGCATCCCCACCCGTGGGGTCAGCAACATCGCCAGTGCAAACGGCAACATCCCCGCCCCGGCGGCCAGCGCCGAAAGCTGCAAGCCGTTCTGCAGGTACAGCGGCAGCAAGGTCATCATCACCTGGGCACACGCGGCGTAGGCAAACATCCCCAGTAATGCCCCGATAAACCGCCCGCTGCGCATCAAAGCCAGGTCGATCATCGGCCGCGCCTGGCTGCGCTCGACCATCACGAACACCCCGAACAGGAACGCCGCGATCACCAGTCGTCCGAGGGTAGGCGCACTGTCCCAACCCACGCGGTTGGCGTCGATCAGCGCCCAGATCAGGTACCCCAGGCTGCCGGCGAAGGTCAGGCTGCCGAAGGGATCGAGCCGGGCAGCGGCGGTGTCGCGGGACCCTTCCACGCTACGCAGCACCATCAGCGCCAGCACAGCCACCAATGGCAGGTTGATGTAGAAGATCCAACGCCAACCAAGGGTGCTGGCGATCAGGCCACCGAGCAGCGGCGCAAAGGTGATGGTCGCGCCCATGCAGGCGCCCCAGAAGGCCCAGGCACGCAAGCGCTCCTCGGGCTCGTGGAAGCGATGCCCGATGGCGGCCAGGGCAGCAGTGAGCAACAGCGCCGCACCCACGCCTTTCGCCGCGCGGGCGAGATTGAGCAATAGCAAGTCCGGCGCGGCGCCGCAGGCCAGCGAGGCTGCACCAAACAGCCCCAGCCCGAGCAGCAGCATGCGTCGGCGGCCGAAGCGGTCGGCGAGGCTGCCGGCAGGCAGCAGGCAGGCGGCGAAGGCGAGTAGGTAGGCGCTGACCACCCATTCGATGTCGGCGAACGAGCCGGACAGGTCGCGGGCGATGCTCGGCAGGCTGACGGCGACGATGTTGGTGTCGAGGATGATCAGGGCGCACACGGCCGAAGCGGTGAACAGGGTAAAACGCGCCGAGGCGCTGGTGGTGGGCATGGCAAGGCTCCGCTGGATGGCTGGTCTGCGTGGGCGGTGTGCAGCCTTTCGCCGGCAAGCCGGCGCCTACGGGTTTTGCATAGGGGCGGCTTTGCGGTCACGATGCCAGCCTTGTAGTGTTGTCCTCACCTTACCGCTGCCGGGCGCCGGGCTTGTTAGCTGGCGCGTTCGGCGTCATTAGCCGCAGGCTAACGAGGCCCCATGGAGATCCGTCACTTTCGCTACTTCCTCGCCGTGGCCCAGCACGGCCATTTCACCCGTGCTGCCGAGCAGTTGGGGATCGCCCCGCCGACGCTGACGCGGCAGATCCAGGACATGGAGGCCGAGTTGGGGGTGCTGCTGTTCCAGCGCAGCCAGCGTGAGGTGCAACTGACGGCGGCCGGGGAGGCTTTGCGTGTGGAGGCCGAGCACGCGGTGCGGCAGTTCGATGCCGCACAGCTGGGCGCGCGGCGCGCCGGGCGGGGTGAGAGTGGGCGGATCGAGCTGGGCTATGTGGCCTCCGCGGCTTACTCGGGCATCCTGCAGCAGCAGGTGAGCCAGTTCGCCGAGGGCTACCCCGAGGTGTGCCTGAACATGCGTGAAGTGCCGATGCTCGCGCTACCGGCCTTGGTTGACGAGGGGCAGCTCGACCTCGCCTACCTGCGCTCGCCAATGGCGCTGCCGGACACACTAAGTGCCATCGCCCTGCACGAGGAGGGCTTCGTGCTGGCGTTGCCGGCCAGCTCACGGCTCAACGAGTTGAAGACGATTCACGCCGCGCGCCTGGCTGACGAAACCTTCATCCTGCCGGAGCAGATCTCCGGCACCCTGGCGATCGCCCAACTGGGCGGCTTCGCGCCGCGCCTGGGGCCGCAGCCGGGCAGCCTGGTGGCGGTGCTCACCCTGGTGTCGCTGGGCCAGGGCGTGGCGGTGGTGCCGGCGTCGGTGGTGCAGCGCATCAGCCTGCCGCAGGTCAACTACCGGCAGATCGCCGACAGCCAGGCGAGTTCGTGGTTGAGCCTGGTGCATCGGCGCTTCGAGAAGTCGCCGGCGGTGATGCGCTACATCGAGGGCGTGCGCCGAGGCGCCGAATGACTCCAGCAAGCCGCTCGTTTGAGGCCTCACCGGGCATGCCCAGGCGGCATTCTGCTGTCGGGGCGAGGGGCACCCTGCAAAAGCCCTGGCGGCTCAACAATCCGCTTTCTGCCTGACCGGTAGCTGAACGCGAAACGTCGTCCCCACGCCCACCTGGCTCGCCACCGTGATGTCGCCACCGTGCTTCTTCACGATGCCGTAGGACAGCGACAGGCCCAGCCCGGTGCCTTGCCCCACGGGCTTGGTGGTGAAAAAAGGATCGAAGATCTTCTGCAGGTTCTCCGGGGCTATCCCCATGCCCGTGTCCGTTACCTCGACCCATACCTGGTCGCCTTGCTGGGCGGTGGTCAACGTGATGGTGCCGCGCGCCGGCCCCATGGCCTGCGCGGCGTTGAGCACCAGGTTCATGATGACCTGGTTGATCTGCGACGGCAGGCACTCGATCTCGGGCAACGGTTGGTACTGCTTGATGACATCGGCCTTGTACTTGAGCTCGCTGGCGACGATGTTCAGCGTCGAGTCGATCCCTTGCTGCAGGTTGGCCCACTGCCACTGTTGCGTGCTGTCGACCCGTGAAAAGTCCTTCAGGTCCTTGACGATCTGGCTCACCCTGCCGATCCCGTCCTTGGTTTCGCTGATCAGCACGGGAATGTCTTCGCTGAGAAAGCCCAGTTCGGTCTGCTCGCGCAAGCGTTGCAGTTGCTGCGCGAGCGCGCCGTTGCCCAACGCCGGCTCGGCCTCGCGATAGGCGTCGAGCAGGGTCAACAGCTGCTTGAAATACCCCTCCAATGTGCCGAGGTTGGAGGACACGAAGCCGATGGGGTTGTTGATCTCGTGGGCCACGCCGGCCGCCATCTGCCCCAGCGAGGCGAGCTTTTCCGATTGCACCAGCTGGCTTTCCAGCTGTTTGCGTTCGTCGATTTCCCGTTGCAGGGCTTCGCCAGCCTGCCTGAGCTCGTGGGTGCGCTGCTCCACCCGTTGCTCGAGCTGGTGCATCTGCAACGAGGCGCGCTGGGTCATCTCCCATTTGGTCAGCAGGGTGCTTGCCATCTGCTGCACTTCGATGTTGTCGAAGGGCTTTTTCAGGATCAGCAGGCGGTCGTGGGCTTGCAGCCGATCGAGCAACTCGTCCCAGGAGTAGTCGGAATAGGCAGTACACACCACCACCTGCAAGTGGGGGTCGTGCTGCCACAACTGCTCGATGGTTTTCGCCCCGTCCCAGCCGTCGGGCATGCGCATGTCGACGAACGCCAACGCATACGGTTGGCGCGCCTGCAAACCGCGTATCAGCATGCCCAGGCCTTCCTCGCCGCCGTAAGCCGACGCGAGTTCGAAAACCGGCCGTTGCGCCTTGGCCTGCTCGCCGAACAGGAGGGCTTCCATCTCGTCCAACGCCTCCGTTTGCGTGTTGGCCGAGGCCAGGATCTTGTGAAAATCCTCGTGGATCGACGGCATGTCGTCGATCAGCAGGATACGGCGGTTGGACAAGTCGCTCATGCATCCTCCATGACCGCGACCAGCGGGATCTGCAGGGTGAATAGCGCGCCCCTGCCGGGGCCGTCGCTATGGACGGTAAGGTGGCCATGCATTTCGATGGCGGCCAAGGCGCAACTGTGCAGGCCGAAGCCATGGCCTTCCTTGCGGGTGGTGAAGCCGTGGGCAAAGATCTTCTGCAGGTTCTCCGGGGCGATGCCCTCGCCTTCATCCCTGACGCTCACTTGCAAAAATGCCCCCTCCACCACCCGTGTGCCCAGGGTCATGGTCCGTTGGCGGTTGCCAGGGCCGGACATGGCATATTTGGCGTTGCTGATCAGGTTGATCAGGATCAGCAACAGGCGATGCCGGTCGCCCATGACCTGGGGTACCGGCCCGAAGTCGCGCACCACCGTCACGTGATGGCGGGTCAGCGCCCCCGTGTTCATGCGCAGGGCATCCTCGATGAGTTCATGGATGAACAGCGGTTCGGGCAGGCTCTTGGCACCGGCGTAGGATTGCTGGGTCGCCACCACCTCCTTGATGTGGTCGACACTCTTGTTCATCCGCTCCAGCTCCACGGCCATGTCGCGCTGCTCCTGGGCAATGGCGTCGGCCAGCTGGTTGAGGTAGCCGGGCAACAACCTGCCCTTCGCGTCCTCGGTGAGAAACTGCCCAAGGTCGTCGGGGTGTGCGTTGATCAGCTGCATGGCCTTGCCCAGCCCTTGGGTCTTGCTGCTGCGCAGGGTGCGGGCAATCAGGTCCGACGAGGTGTTCACGCTGTTGAGCACATTGCCGACGTTGTGCAGGACATTGGTGGCGATTTCCGCCATGCCGGATTGACGCGCGGCATTGAGCAGCTCGCTCTGGGCATCCTTGAGCTCGCGGGTGCGCGCCTCGACCCGCTGCTCCAATACGTCGTTGCTCGCCTGCAACGCGTTGTTCACCCGCCTCACCTCGGCAAAGCTGCGGAACAACAGCACCGCCAGGCCCACCACCGAGCACATCAGCAGCACCGAAAGCAACAGCGTGTAGAAGTGGTACCGGCGGTCATTCTGCTCGACCTGCTGCTGATCCTGATCCAGCAGGCGGCTGAGGTCGTCCAGCCGCTCGGCGACGGGTATCGCCTCGATCTGCTCCAGCAGGCGGTTGACGATCGGTTGCTCGCGCAGGATCAAGGCGACGTGGTTGCTCAAGAGCTTGACCGGAGTCTGGAAATTCTCCGGCAAGCCTTGCCCGTTGACCGCCAGCAACCCCAGCCCCACGTCGATTTCAGCGGCCCTGTCCACGGAGGTCACCTGGGCGAACTCCAAGGCGCTGAGCAACAGGTCGTAGGTATCGGTCGCGAATGCGTGCACTTCCGGTCGATGGGGGTCGGAAACCTTGCCCAGCTGGGCCTGGATACTGTCTTCCGCGGCAGGCAGGAACGCCAGGGAGTTACGCAGCAAGGCATTGTGCGATTTGAATTGTTCGACCAGCCGAGCCTTCTGCCCCAAGGCTTCAAGGAAACCATTGCGGGCATCGGTCCATTGCTGCGATGGGTTGTGCCAATGTTCGAATTCGAGGCTGTCGAAGCGCGCCCAGAGGCGATTCATCGTTTTGAGCGGTGTGACCAGCGGATCGTAGTTACTCGCGATGACCACCCGGGCCTTGAGCACTTCGGCTTCCCACAGGGCATCCTGTTGCTTGAGTTGGCGTATCAGGTCGCGCGTTTCATTGTAGACCTGGGTCTGCTCCGCTCCGGACTTCAAATACAGGAAGGCCAGCATCGAGGCGAACGCAAGCACCGCGCCGCTGAGCAACAGAAAACTGCCACGCCGGGAGCGCCTCATCATGGCTGCCCTGCCTGTTCACCGGTGAGGGTCTTGAGGAAGAGCACGATCAATGTCCGGTCTTCCTCGCTCGGCTCGCGCCCCAGCTGATACTTGAACATCACATCGACGGCCGCCTCGAGGGTGGCTGCCGAGCCATCATGGAAATACGGCGCGGTCATTGCCACATTACGCAGGCTCGGCACCTTGAACACCCCACGGTCCGCTTCGTCGCCAGTGACGTTGAAACGCCCCTGGTCCGCCTCGGTCGGGTTGCCGCGGGCGGCGATGTAGTCTTCGAACACGCCGAACTTCTGGAACATGTTGCCGCCGATGTTCACGCCCTGGTGGCAGGAAATGCAGCCATAGTCCTTGAACCGTTGGTAACCGTATTTCTCCTGCAGGCTAAGGATGCCGGTATTGCCCAACAGGTACTGGTCGAAGCGCGCGCCATGGGTGAGCAGGGTCCGCTCGTAGTCGGCCAGGGCAGCGAGGATGTTGGCCTTGGTCACGGCATCCGGGTAGGCGGCGGCGAACTGCTGGGCCAAGGCGCCGTCGCCCTGGATGCGCTTGACGATGAAGCGCCAGTCCCCGCCCATTTCATGGGCACTGGTGACGACCGCGTTGCCCTGTTCCTCCAGCGACTCGACCCGCCCGTCCCAGAACTGGCGGAAGTTGAGGCTGGCGTTGAGTACCGTCGGTGTATTGACCGCCAGCGGCAGCCCATCGACCCCCGGCGAGAAAGCACGGTCGTCGGCGCCGTACTTGTCGGGCCGATGACAACTGGCGCAGGACAGCTTGTTGTCGAGCGACAACCGGGGGTCATTGAACAATTGGCGGCCCAGCTCGACACGCTTGGGGTCCAGCCTGGGGGTATCCGGCAGGGGTTTGAGCGGCTCGTTCAACGGCTCGGCCGCTGCGCCGATGGCCAGGCCCAGCAGCATGAGCAGGCACAGGCAGCGCCAGGACACGTGCAGGTGGCGCCTGAGGGAAATGTACCGACAGATCCTTTGTACGATCATGTGGGAGATTCCTTTACCCCGGGTCGGACAATGCTGCGGCGCGTGGGCCGCCACGTCCCTTCAGGTTAGTTGCGATAGCGGCGCTTTGCCTATGGCGCGCGGCCGCTGCCCGGCTGATCGTGTCGCAAAAAAATGATCTAGCCTTTCGCCTGGAGATACGCCATTCGCGAGTGAGCGATGCCCGGGCGTATGGACAGTCCGCGTGAGGCCAGCCATGGAAGAGCAAGCAACGCCCGTCACAGTGCAGCGCCCAACGATATTGCTCGTCGACGACGAGGAACCGATTCTCAACAGCCTGCGCCGGTTGTTGCGCGGCCAGCCGTATGACGTGCTGCTGGCCAGCGGAGGCGAACAGGCCCTGGCACTCATGGCCCTTCACCCGGTGGACCTGGTGATGAGCGACGCGCGCATGCCCTCGATGGATGGCGCCACCTTGCTGGCGCATGTGCATCAACGCTACCCGGCGGCCGTCAGGATCATGCTGACCGGCTACGCCGACCCGGGCACCATCATCAAGGCGGTGAACGAAGGGCGTATCCATCGCTACATCAGCAAGCCCTGGAACGACGACGAAATGCTGCTGATGTTGCGTCAGGCGCTGGAGCACCAGCATTCGGAACGGGAGCGTCAGCGCCTGGAGGCCCTGACGCGCAAGCAGAATGCGCAACTGAAGCTGCTGAACATAAACCTCGAAAAACGCGTGAAGGCCCGCACCGCCGAGTTGCAACAGACCGCCGACATGCTCGACCTGGCCTACGATGAGCTCAAGCACAGTTATGTCACCGGCACCGAGGTGTTCTCGATGCTGGCCAACCTGCGCCTGCCGCCGGCCAAGCAGACCAACCGGCAGATCATCGAGCTGGTGCGCCACTACTGCCAGGTGCACGGCATGGACGAAACCACCAGCCGCGACCTGGCCATGGCTGCCGCGCTCTACAACATCGGCAAGCTGAGCTGGCCCGACAGCATGGTCATCGCCCCCGCGGACCTGCTGACGCACACGGACCGCGAGCGCTACCGCGACTACCCGCGCCAGAGCGAGGCGCTGCTGATGACCCTGGACCCACTGAAGGATGCCGCCCGCCTGATCCTGCATCACCAGGAGCACTGGGATGGCAGTGGTTTCCCGGACCGCCTCAAAGGCGAAGCCATCCCGTTTGGCGCACGGCTGCTCAAGCTGGCGGTGGATTTCACCGAACTGCAGCGCGGCCTAATTCTCGAACGGCAACTGAACAGTGACGAAGCGCTGCTTTATCTGCAAAAGTACGCCGGGCGCGTGTATGACCCTGGCCTGCTGGAGGATTTCGTCCAGGTCTGCGCGGCGATCCTCAGTGACATCACGCTGATGGACCCGCTGGTGCGGATGTGCTCCACCCACGAACTCGTGGCGGGCATGGTGCTGGCGCGCAACCTCAGCGCCGAGAACGGGATGTTGCTGCTCAATGCCGGCAAGGTGCTGAACGGGCCATTGGTGGAGAAACTGATCGCCTTTGAAGCGATGGAACATGGTGCGTATCGCATTTTTGTCAGAGTCCCGCCGGAGTGCGACCAGGCGCCTGTGGTTCCAGGCGCCGCGCAATGCTGAACAGGTTGCGCGGCCAGTGCCGGGTGGCGGCCGCGCGGGCTCCCTCACGTCGGAGAGTCCCAAAGTGCACAACGCAGGAAGCGAGCAACACCCTTCGCCGCGCCGGCAACGTGGCGCGGTCGTCTGGCTTACCGGCCTTTCCGGCGCGGGTAAGTCGTCATTGGCCGAGGGCCTGGCGCGGCAGCTCACCGAGCGCGGGCATGCCTGCTATGTGCTCGATGGCGATGTGCTGCGCACGGGCCTGAACGCCGACCTTGGCTTTTCGCCACAAGACCGTCACGAGAACATCCGCCGCACGGGCGAGGTGGCGGCGCTGTTCGCCGATGCCGGGCTGATCTGCATCGCGGCGTTGATCTCGCCGTACCGCGAGGGCCGCGCCGCCGCGCGCCGGGCCTGTGGGGTGGGTTTTCATGAGGTGCATGTGAAGGCGGACCTGGCCGTTTGCGAGGCGCGTGATCCCAAGGGGTTGTATCGGCGGGCACGGGCGGGTGCGTTGCCGGGGTTTACCGGGATCGATGCGCCGTATGAGGCGCCGCAAGGGCCGGAGTTGGTGGTGGAGACCGGGCGGGTGGCGTTGCCAGTGGCGGTGGGGCAGTTGCTGGCGTATGTGTTGGCCGCTGTGAGGTGATGGGGTTTTAGCAGGTGGCCGGCGGGGTCCTGTAGGAGCGGCTTCAGCCGCGATGCAAACAACGCGGTGTCCGGCACCCGCTTCGCGGGTGATCGCGGCTAAAGCCGCTCCTACAGAGGCTTGTGTTGGTTTGCCTTTCCGGTTCAGGAACCGGGGGTGATGTCGCCGCGTTGCCAGCGCGCTTCGTTGTTGCCCAGGGCTTGGGCGATGTCAGTCAGCTCGTTGGACGGCAGGCTTTGCGGCAGCGGGTCGAGGCCGGCGCTGGCGAACACCTGGCCATAGCTGTTGCGCAGCTCGGCGTAGGCCAGGTCGCGGCGCAGGTCGGCTTGCAGCGCGTTCAGCTCACCCTGGATCAGCTCCAGCTCACCGATACCTTGCGCCTGGTGGCGGTTGCGCAACTGCTCGACGATCTGCTCGTCCAGCGCCACCAGTTGCTGGCTGGTGGCGAACTGGCGGCGGGCTTCGTTGTAGTTGGCGTTGGCCACGTACAGTTGCGCCAGGATGGCCATCGACATGGCCTGGCGGCGCGCCTCGACCACTTGCTCGCCGGCCTTGGCCACGTCGATGGAGGCCGGGCCCGAGAGTACGTTGAACAGGTTCCAGGTCACCTTCACGCCGTAGTCGGCCCAGTGCTGGTTGATCAGGAAGCTGTTGCTGTCGTAGTGCCCGCCCGCCGAGAACTCCAGGCCCGGCAGCATGCGCAGCATCGACTTGCGCACTTCGGCGGCGCTGATGCGCGCTTGATAGTCCTGCTCGCGCAGCTCGGGGCGGGTGGCCAGGGCGTGCTGCTCCAGCGTCTCCAACCCCACCTTGAGCTCCGGCACGCTGTAGTCGTCGGTGGCGGCCAGGGTCAGTTCGGTGCCCGGCGGCAGGTTGATCAGCGCGCCCAGCTCGGTCTTGGCCAGGGACAGGGCGCGGCGTTGTTCTTCCAGCTGGCGGGTGGCTTCGATCAGCGCGCGCTGGTAGCTGAGCGCCTGGATCGGGTCGCCGATGCGCTGGTCGCCCAGGCGCTGGCTGTTGTCGCGGGCCTGCTCGACCCGGGCCATCAGGGTGTCGATCTGCTTGAGCAGGCGTTCGGCGGCCACCGCGCGCCAGTAGGCCGAGCGCACGTCCTGGATGATGGTCTGCACCACCTTGCGCCGACGCTCCTGGACGATCAGGCGCTGGTCGCCCTGCTGCTTGGCGCTGACGTAGCTGACACCGAAGTCGAGCACGTTCCACACCATGGTCAGGTCGGCGACGTCGCGGTCGCGGTCCTGGGAGGTCGAGGGTTCCAGGGACTGGGTGTTGGTCAGCACGCTGCGGCTGCTCGAGGCGCTGACGTTGCTGCGCCCGGCGTAACCGGCCGACAGCGCCATGCGTGGCAACATGTCGAAGGTGGCCAGGTCCACCTGGCGCTGGGCAAGGGCTTCCTCCATGACCTTCAGGCGTGCCTCCAGGTTGTACTTCACCGCCCGGGCCATGGCCTGGTGCAGGGTCAGCGGGCCTTGCAGCGCCTCCTGGCCCTTGAACATGTTGGCCAGGTCCGCCCTTGCCCGCTGTTCGCTGACGCTGCGGTCGATGGGCTGGGTCTTGACCGCGCACCCCGTCACTGCCAGCGCCAGCATGCTTACCGCGAATATCCTCGATGCTTTGCTCATCCCTGTCCGCCCCCTTGGTACGGCACTGCTTTTCTTCTAATGGTTTGCTCGCGGCCGCAGGCTCATGCCTGCGGCGCGGGTACCTCGACTTGCCCCAGCGCCTGGGCCAGTTGCCTGGCCTGGCGCTGTTCCCCCTCCCGGAAGGCCTGCAACTGCTGCCCCAAGGTTGGCGCCCCACTCAAACCCTTGCCTGCCTCGCTGAATGGCTTGCCACCGTTCAGCTCGTACTGGCCGCCATCACCCGGCAGCGTCTTGTCGAACAGATTGGCCAGGCTGCTGGCCCCGAATACGTTGGCGTCGCCGCCACCAAAGCCCAGGAAACCGGCCCCCGAGCCGTTACCGATGCCACTGTCGCCCTGCTGGCCGGCGAACACCTGGGCCAGGTAGCTGGGCGCCAATGCACCGTCCTTGATAAAGATATTGCCCAGTGGCGGCAGGCCTGCGCCCGCGCTCGGTACCTCGAACAGCGGCTGTGGCAGCAACGGCGACTGGTAAGGCGCGGTCACCAGCACCGGCGTCACCAGGACCGGCGTGCCCGTGCTGACCGGCACGGTTTGCGCCGGTGGGTAGGCGCGGAACTGCGGGTCGCCGTCGTTGGACTGCAAGGCCACGCCTTGCCCGGTGAAACCGCCAACCAGGGCGTTGCCGGCGCTGTCGGTGATGCCGGTGCCGCTGGCCTTGAGCGCCAGGGCCAGGCTGCCGGCGCCGGCCACGCTGCTGACATTGACCTGCCAGGTGCGGCCGTCGAGGCGCGTCAGCGACTGCAAGGTGCCGGTGGCGTTGCCGTTGCTCACCAACTGGAAGTCGTTCAGGTCGACGCCGTTGACGTTCTCGCTGAAGGTCACGGTGAACGACTGGCTGCCAGGCGTTGGCGAGGGGTTGGCCACGATCGAGGCCACCGCCGGCGGGGTGCCGTCGACGGTCACGCCACGGGTGTCGCCGACATTGTTCAGGCCCGGTGTCAGCGCATTGCCAGCGGCATCGCGCAGGCTCGCGCCATTGGCCGACAGGCCCAGCACCTGGATGCCGTCGCTGTCGTTGTCGCCGGCCTGGATCTGGTACTGGAACACCAGCGTCGGGGTGCCGGAGCCGGCCACGAAGTCGGCGTACACGGTGCGCCCGCCAACATCCAGGGCCAGGCGCGGCACGCCGTCGACAACCACGGCTTCGCTGGTGTTGACCACAAAGGTGAGCACATCACCGGTGTTATAGGGCACGCCCACCGGCACGCTGACGCTACCCACCGTGGGCGCGTCGCGGTCGATGCTGTACACAGCGCCGGTAAGGCCACCGACCAGTGCGTTGCCGGCCACATCGGTGATGCCCGTGGCGCTGGCGTTCAGGTTCAGCCCAAGGGTACCGGTGCCGCTGACGCCGCCGACGGTGACCACGTACACGCCACCGCCCAGCGCTTGCAGGCCGGTCAAGGTGCCGCTGGCCGAGCCACTGGTGGCCAGGCTGAAGTCGCTCAGGTCGACACCGTTGACCCGCTCGCTGAAGGTCACCGTGAAGCGCACGCTCTGGGCGTTGCTCGGCGACGGGTCGAGGGTGACGATACCTACCGCCGTCGGCGCCTGGGTGTCGACCAGCACCTGGTGGGTGTCGGCCACACCGTTGAGGGTCAGGTCCATGGCGTTGCCGGCGGCGTCGGTCAGGGTCGCGCCATTGGCGTTGAGCCCGGTCACGGTGACGCCGTCACTGTCGTTGTCGCCGGGCTGGACGGTGTACTGGAACACCAGGGTGGCGGTGCCCGCTCCGGCCACCAGGTCGGCGAACACCGTGTGCCCGCCGATGTCCAGGGCCAGGCGCGGCGAACCGGCCACCTGCACCGCTTCGCTGGCATTGACCACGAACACCAGGGTATCGCCGGCGTTGTAAGAGACGCCCACCGGGCCGCCGACACTGGTCACGCTGGGGACGCGGCTGTCGATGGCGTAGTTGTTGGAGTCGGTGCTGCCCAGCCCGGCGTTGCCGGAGGCCGTGCCGACCACGCCGGTGTTGTCCAGGGTGATCAGGTTGCTGGCGTCCTCGACAGGGCTGCTGGGCGTGAGGGTCGCGGTCCAGGTGATGCCGCCGTCGCTGCTGCTCAGCCCGCTCAGGGTGCCGTTGGCCACGCTCAGGTCGGCGAGGGTGAAGCCGCTCACCGCTTCGCTGAAGGTGATGGTCACCAGGCTCGACTGGCCGGCGCGCAGGGCGCTGTCGGCGACCACGACGGTCGCCGTGGGGACCACCGTGTCGATCATGTAGTTGGCCGACGAGGTACTGCCGACCCCGGCGTTGCCGGCCAGGTCGGTGTAGCCGCTGTTGTTCAGGACGATCAGGTTGGCGCCCGACCGCACCCCGCTGTTCGGGGTGAAGGTGGCGGTCCAGGTGATGCCGCCGTCGCTGCTGCTCACGGCGCTCAGGGTGCCATTGGCGACGGTCAGGTCGGCGTTGCTGAAGCCGGTCACCGCCTCGCTGAAGGTGATGGTCACCAGCGACGTTTCGCCGGCGCGCAGGTCGCTGTCGGCCATCACCAGGGTGGCGGTCGGGCGTTGGCTGTCGATGATGTAGTTGTTCGAATCGGTGCTGCCGGTGCCGGCATTGCCCGCGCTGTCCGTCACGCCGCTGTTGTCCAGGGTGATGACGTTGCTGGTGTCGGTGATGCCGGCGGCCGGAGTCAGGGTCGCGGTCCAGGTGATGCCACCGTCGCTGCTGCTCAGCCCGCTCAGGGTGCCATTGGCCACGCTCAGGTCGGCGGTGGTGAAACCGCTCACCGCCTCGCTGAAGGTGATGGTCACCAGCGAGGTCTCGCCGATGGCCAGGCTGCTGTCGGCCACCACGATGGTGGCGGTCGGGCGCTGGGTGTCGATGGCGTAGTTGTTCGAGTCGGTGCTGCCGACGCCGGCATTGCCGCTGCTCGCGCCGACCACGCCGCTGTTGTCGAGGGTGATCAGGTTGCTGCTGTCGGTGATGTTGCTGGCCGGGGTGAAGGTCGCGGTCCAGGTGATGCCGCCGTCGCTGCTGCTTACAGCGCTTAGCGTGCCGTTGGCCACGGTCAGGTCGGCATTGCTGAAGCCGGTCACCGCCTCGCTGAAGGTGATGGTCACCAGCGACGTTTCGCCGGCCCGCAAGGCATTGTCGGCGACCACGATGGTGGCCGTGGGGACCACGGTGTCGACCGTGTAGTTGGCCGATGAGGTGGTGCCGACGCCGGCATTGCCGGCCAGGTCGTTGATAACGGTGTTGTTCAGGGTGATCAGGTTGCTGAGGTCGCGCACCCCGGCGCTCGGGGTTAATGTCGCGGTCCAGGTGATGCCGCCGTCGCTGCTGCTCACAGCGCTCAGGGTGCCGTTGGCCACCGTCAGGTCGGCGTTGCTGAAGCCGGTCACCGCCTCGCTGAAGGTGAAGGTCACCGTGGTGGTTTCGCCCGCGGTCAGGGTGGGGTCGGCGATAACGATGGTGGCGGTCGGGCGCTGGCTGTCGATGGCGTAGTTGTTCGAGTCGGTGCTGCCGGTGCCGGTGTTGCCCGCGCTGTCCGTCACGCCGCTGTTGTTGAGGGTGATCAGGTTGCTGGTGTCGGTGATGCCGGCGGCCGGGGTCAGGGTCGCGGTCCAGGTGATGCCGCCATCGCTGCTGCTCAGCCCGCTCAGGGTGCCGTTGGCCACGCTCAGGTCGGCGTTGCTGAAACCGCTCACCGCCTCGCTGAAGGTGATGGTCACCAGCGACGTCTGGCCGATGGCCAGGTTGCTGTCGGCCACCACGATGGTGGCGGTCGGGCGTTGAGTGTCGATGGCGTAGTTGTTCGAATCGGTGGTGCCGGAACCGGCATTGCCGCTGCTCGCACCCACCACGCCGCTGTTGTCGAGGGTGATCAGGTTGCTGCTGTCGGTGATGTTGTTGGTGGGGGTGAAGGTGGCGGTCCAGGTGATACCGCCGTCGCTGCTGCTTACTGCGCTTAGCGTGCCGTTGGCCACGCTCAGGTCGGCATTGGTGAAGCCGGTCACCGCCTCGCTGAAGGTAAAGGTCACCAGGCTAGTGTCCCCCACACGCAGGGCCGGGTTGCTCACCACCACCGTCGCGGTGGGCTGCAGGGTGCTGACCGTATAGTTGCCGGAGTTGGTGGTGCCAGCGCCGGCGTTGCCGGCCAGGTCGGCCACCCCGGTGTTGCTCAGGGTGATGACGTTGGTGGCGTCCTGCACGTTGACCGCCGGGGTGAAGGTGGCCGTCCAGGTGATCCCGCCGTCGCTGCTGGCCAGCCCGCTCAAGGCGCCGTTGGGCGCCGTCAGGTCGGCCAGGGTGAAGCCGCTCACCGCTTCGCTGAAGGTGATGGTCACCGTGGTGGTCTCGCCGACGGTCAGGTTGCTGTCGGCCAGCACGATGGTCGCGGTCGGGCGCTGGGTGTCGATGCTGTAGTTGTTCGAATCGGTGCTGCCGGTACCGGCGTTGCCGGCAAGGTCGGCCACACCGGTGTTGTCCAGGGTGATCAGGTTGCTGGTGTCGGTGATGGTGTTCGATGGGGTGAAAGTGGCCGTCCAGGTGATGCCGCCGTCGCTGCTGGACACGGCGCTCAAGGTGCCGTTGGCCACCGTCACGTCAGCATTGCTGAAGCCGCTGACCGCCTCGCTGAACGTGAACGTCACCAGCGACGTCTGGCCGATGGCCAGGGTGGGGTTGGCCACCACGATGGTCGCGGTCGGGCGCACGGTGTCGATGGCGTAGTTGTTCGAGTCGGTGGTGCCGGAGCCGACGTTGCCAGCGGCATCGCTCACCCCGGTGTTGTCCAGGGTGATGACATTGGTCGCGTCGGTGATGGCGCTGGTCGGGGTGAACGTCGCGGTCCAGGTGATGCCGCCGTCGCTGCTGGAGACGGCGCTCAGGGTACCGTTGGCCACCGTCAGGTCGGCATTGCTGAAGCCGGTCACGGCCTCGCTGAAGGTGATGGTCACCTGCGACGTTTCACCAATGCTCAGGCTGCTGTCGGCCACCACGATGGTCGCGGTCGGGCGCTGGGTGTCGATGGCGTAGTTGTTCGAGAGGGTGGTGCCGCTGCCTGCGTTGCCGGCTAGGTCGGCCACCCCGGTGTTATCCAGGGTGATGAGGTTGCTGGCGTCCTCGACATTGCTCGTGGGCGTGAGGGTCGCGGTCCAGGTGATGCCGCCATCGCTGCTGCTCAGCCCGCTCAAAGTGCCGTTGGCCACGCTCAAGTCGGCGAGGGTGAAGCCGCTCACCGCTTCGCTGAAGGTGATGGTCACCAGCGAGGTTTCGCCGATGGCCAGGTGGGTGTCGCTGACCACGAGGGTCGCGGTCGGGCGCTGCGTGTCGATGCTGTAGTTGGCCGAGCTGGTGGTGCCGGCGCCGGCGTTGCCGGCCAGGTCGGTGACGCCGGCGTTGTTCAGGGTGATGACGTTACTGGCGTTGGTGAGGTTGTTGGTTGGGGTGAAGGTGGCGGTCCAGGTTCTGCCGCCATCGCTGCTGGACACCGCGCTCAGGGTGCCGTTGGCCACGGTCAGGTCGGCGTTGGTGAAGCCGCTCACCGCCTCGCTGAAGGTGATGGTCACCGTCGCGGTCTCGCCCACTTTCAGCGCCGAGTCGCTGAGGGTGATGGTGGCGGTGGGCGGGACGGTCTCGTGGATGGCCACCGACACCGAAGCCGCGCTCGAGGTGCCGCCGTCGCCATCGTTGACCGTGACCGACAGGGTGCGGGTGGCCTGGCCGATGCTGTTGGCGGCATTGCTGTTGTCGTAGGTGAGGTTGCGCACCACCGCCTGCACCGCCGCGGCGGTGGCGTTGCCGTTGAACGTCAGCACCAGGTTGGCGCCACCTGTGCCCCCGGTGTAGGTGCCGATGGCCACACCGCCATAGCTGACCGTGCCGCCGGCGACACCGATCTGCCCGGCGCCGGTGCCTTGGTTGCGGATGCCCAGCACATCTTCGCCGGCCACGCCGTTGCCGCTGACCGCCACGGTCAGGTTGCCGCCGGCAAAGTCCGCCGAGTCGCTGTCGGTGACCGTGGCATTGCCGCCGCTGTCGAGCAGCACGGCGCCGGCGCCCTGGGTGAAGGTCTGGCTGTCGCCGTTGAGGTTGGCGATCACCGGCGCGGCATTGGGCGGCTGGACCACCACCGACGCGGTGCGGGTGGTGCTGCCCATGTCGTCGTTGACGCTGACTGTGACGTTGCGGGTGCCGCTGGTGTAGGCCCCGGTGCTGTTGCCGTAGGCCACCACGGCGAGGATCGAGCGGTACTGGGCCAGGGTGGCCACGCCGCTGAGCGACAGCACCGTGGTGCCGGAGCCGCTGATGGTGATGCCGTAGCTGGCCGCCGTGGCGATCTGCCCGGCGCTGAGCGACAGGGTTTCGTTGCCGCCGTCGAGCACGCCGCCCAGGGTGAGGGTCGCGCCGCTGACCTGGGTGTCGCCGTCGGTCTGGGTGAGGCTGATGTTCGGCACGATGGCCACCGGGCTGCCGGTGAAGTTGACCGTGCTGTCGTTGCCACCGGTGCCGGTGTCCAGGTCGACCACCGGCGGCGCCGAGTACAGCACCTCGTAGGCACCGATGTCGACACCGCTGCCGCGAGGCCGGTCGAAGCCGCGCAGGTCGGTGGCCGGCGCGCCGCTTTGGGTGCCCTGGTCGATGGCGTTGCTGGCGGTGCTGGCCAGGCGGTAATCGCCGGCGCCGGTGTTGACGAAGTTGACCGAGGCGCCGATCAGGTTGGTGGTGCTGGTATAACCGCCGCCGACGCCGCCGTTGGTGGCGGCATCGAGGGCGGTGCCGTTGACGGTATTGCCGGTGAAGATGCTGTTCTGCACCGTCACCGTGCCGGCCTGGCCGCTGGCCCAGCCGAGGCCGCCCGAGGTGATGCTGCCGCTGCTGGTGTTGAGGAACACGTTGTTGGCCACGGTGCTGTTGGTGATGCGCACCGTGGCGCCGCTGTTGCCCAGCACAATGATCGAGCCGGCCGCCACCGTGCCGGTGGCGCCATAGGTGCCGGTGTTGTTGTAGATCGCCACGTTTTCCAGCACATGGTTGTTGGCCCCGCCCAGGCGCACCAGGGTCGACATGGCGGTGCCGCCGAGGATGCTGGTGTTGTTGTCGTGGATCGTGGTGTTGCGCACCACCACGGTGGACCCCAGCGTGGTCGCCGAGTTGATCACCGTGCCGTAGTTCTCCTGGAAGTTGGAGTCCTCGACCGTGATGGAACCGCTAAAGGCACGGATCGCGCCGCCGGCGATGTTGCTGGAGAAATATCGGAAATCCAGGTTGCGCACGGTCAGCACGCCACCGCTGTTGCTTTGCAGGCCCGACGCGTCTGCGCTATCGCGGATGCCGTTGTCATTGGCGTCGCCGCTGAAGATGATGTCGCCCTTGCCGTCACCGTCTACGTCACCATTGATGGTGATGTTGCTGGTCACGAGCAGCGCCGAGGACGTCGTCCAACGGATGGTCTCGCCTTTCAGGTTCTGGTGGAACACGATGATGTCATTGCCGCTGCCTGCGGCGGAGCCATCCACCGAGGTGTCGGTGTTCGCGGCCTGGATGGCTTCGGCCAGGGTCACCCCGCCATCGCCGGCCGAAATGAGCGAGGCGTTCTTGCTGGTGACGGTGATGGTCGCCAACGATGTGTTGAACGCCGACAGGTCGCCGCGCTGCACGCCCACGCCGCTGGCCACCACGCCGGAAACGGTCTCCAGCGCCCAGTCCTCGCCGGCGCGGTTGCCAGTGGAGTCGGACGAAGCGCCCACATCGGCGCCGCTGAGCCGTGCCACTTCGTTGACGAACAACTGGCCGTCGCTACCGGCCCCGGTGTTGCAGGCGAAGAAGCGGATGTCGCCGCCCGGCGCCAGGCTGGTGCCGATGCGGGCGAGGTCCGCGCCATGGCTGGCCAGCTGGTTGGCCCAGATGGCGTTGCCGGCCAGGTAGACATAGCCCTGGTCACCGTGGCTGATGATGTCGACCGAAGTGACGTCGCTGCGGCCGTTGAGGTAATCGGCGATCTGCTTGAAACCGTCTTTGCCATTCTCCAGCACCACCACCTCGACCCCGGCGGGCAAGCCGGCGATGAGTTTCTGGTAGTCGCTGACGGCCGAGTCGATGAACACCACTTCGTGGTTGCCCGAGGCTGCGGTGTTGGGCGCGGTGGCCGGTGCCGCTTCGTGGGCCGGCTCGTGGCTGGCGCTGTCGCGGGTGCTGGCCGCATCGCTGGCGGCGCTGGTGTCCTTGGCCACGCTGGCGGCCGCGGCGGCTTCGACCGCCTGGGCGCCCTGGTCGGCGACCACGCCCACCGAGGCGTCGAACATCATGCGCGGCTCCAGGGCCTGGATAAGGCTCGGGCGGCTCGTGGAAACGTTTTGTGTGTGGGTGTCCTTGCCGCGTTTCCAGAATGCCATGATGCCCTCGCTCAGCCCTGGGGCTGGTTGTGCGCGCCGTCCTTGCGAATGAGGACGGCCTGTCCTTGTTGGGAAATCCTGAACGGACGACGGGGCGCCGATGTGCGCCCCGCTGCCCTGCCTGCTGGTTGCCCGGCCTCAGTTACGGGACGGGAAGATCCCTTCGAGCGCGATGATGAAGTTGACGCCCAGGTAAGGGCTCTGGTTCGTGAACGGCAGGTTGCTCCCCTGGACCGTTACCGTGCTGGCCGGGACCGTGATGTTGAACGGCTTGAGCGTGGTGTTGGTGGCCGTGGCGGTGTAGATCTTGATCTCGGGCCCCGAGCCTGTGGTGTCGACCGACTTGGCCAGCACCGCACCGTTCGACGGCGTATCCAGCTCGGCGGTGCCGCTGGTGGCCGGGATGGCGACCGGCACCGTTGCGGCGGGGATGTTCAAGTTCTGCGGCACCATGTTCGCAAGCGTCAGGGTGTTCGTTGTCACCCCTCCCGCCTCGCCCAGCAAGATGTTGTCCGTCCCTATCCCTTGACCGGCATGGACGGGGCCACGGCCACGCAAGTCAGGCAACGCGAACGTGCTCTGGCCATTGCCACCGTAGGTGGTGCCCAGGATCGCGAACAACGCGGCGTTCTGCTGGATGGGCAGAATCTGTCCATTGCACAGGGCCCAGCCCCGAGGTGCGAAGTTGCCTGCGAACAATGTGATTTGACCCAGGAACGGCTCACTCATTTGCTGCTCTCCTATGACAACGCTACGTAGGCGGGCCCCATGGCCCGCTGAAAAAGATTCGCGAGACAGGCGCCTTCAGAGCGACCGGTCGACATGGAAAATCGCTTCCAGCACCGGCCGCCCATCGGTATCTGGGCCCACCGGCGTCATCATCAACAGCCACCCCTCCTCGCCCGGTGGCGACAGGCGGAACACCGCTTGCGGCAGCGCCGTGCCGACCGGCAGGGCGAATTCCGCCGCAAAGCGCTGGTGGCGTGGCGACATGGCCTGGCCCTCGGTCACCGCCAGCAATTGCGCCTCGAGCGCCTGCTCGTCGCTGACCCACAGCTGGAAGTGGCTGCCGGTGGCCTGTTGCAGTTCGTCGAACGTGGGCATGGCATGCATGGGGCTGATCCTTCAGGCACGAATGGCGGTGGTGAGCGCCGCTCGGCGCATTTTCAGAGAGAGGCCGGTTTCGCCGACCACCTCGAACCCGAGGCGCTGGTAGAGCTGCAAGGCCGGGTTGTGAGGGGTGACATGCAGGCCGGCGCTGAGCCCGTCGGCATCGGCTTGTGCCAACCACTGCTCGAGCAACCGGCTGCCGATGCCACGCCCGCACCAGGCGGGCAACAGGGCCATGTCGATGAACTGCACGTGGCTGTCCGCCCAGTGCAGGTAGGCGCGGCCGACGGGCTCGCCCGCCACTTCGATGACAAGGAAGTCGGCGCCGGCGAACTGGGCCTGGTAGTGGTCGTGCTGGGCTTGGAACTGCTGGTCGAGGAAGGCATCGATGGCGGCCTGCGGCCACGGCACCAGGGCCATTTCGGCGGCACGGGTGGTGCCATAGAGTGTGCGCAGGAACGCCCGGTCGGCATCCACGATGGGACGGAGGTTAACCTCGGGGGTGAACATCGGGTATGGCTTCCCTGCGTAAGGTTACCCCATGGTGAGGGGCGCACATCCAAGTGAATTGTCCTACACAATCTGCAGCAGCGTAGCCGAAGAGCAGGGCAAATAGCCACTACCTTGACAGGGTCTTTCCTATTTTTTTCTCAAACACCCGTTCGAGGTAGTTTGACGCCATTTCCTAGACGTTTCGCAACCGTATGGATTCCAACGCGTTGTAGGGCTGCTGGGCCCAACGGGTGACCGCCGCTCGAATTTCGTCGCTGGCCGCTTCGCGCTTGCGCTGGCTGTCGGCGCTGAAATTCATGGCCGGTTGCTTGGCATCGAAAGCCGCGACAGCGCGCAGGTTCGCCACTTCGCCTGGCTGGATGCCGAACAGCGACCCGAGGCGTCCCCAGACGGCGTCGGGCAATTCGCTGTAGTTCACGGCGATGGCGCCGTGGCGTTCACACAACGCTAGGCCAGCCGTAAGAATTTCGCCAATCATCCGGCAGGTGTATTCCACCGTGCCCATGGTTTGGGGGGCGGGCAGCAGGCTGTCCAGGCCCGACGCGCCGAGCAGCCCCGGCACCCGGTGCATGCCCGCCTGGCGCAGTTGCGAGACGACGATTTCCAGTGGGTCGCGGTAGAGAAACACTCGGGGCACGTCGGGATACAGCGCCGTCAGCAGCGGTGCGTCGAAAATGTTCCAGGCGTCGAGCTTGATCAGCAGTTGCCGCTCGTCACCCTGGCGGCGCTGGCCATAGGCCGAGCACAGCGCGCGCAAGGCCTCGGCTTGCCAGGTTGCGGCGGCCGGGTCCTGGCGCGCGGCGCGCAACAGGTTGTCCAGCGGCGGGGGTTCGGACAGCACGATGTTGCGGGCCTGGCTGGCCAGCAACTGGGCCACCAGGGTCGAACCACAGCGCGAGGCATGGAACACCAGGGCCGTGGGGTTCAGGCCCGGGCTACGCGCCTGCCAGTCGAACAGCGCCTGGACATCGGTTTCGCGGCGCATGGCCTGGTTGAACGGCAGGCGCAGCGCCACATCGGCATCGTCGCGGAAGAATGGCCGGGTCAGGCGCCGCTCGCCAAACCAGCACCAGTCCACCCGCCAGCCGGCGTCGCCTTGCCAGAGGCGAATGGGCAGCCAACCCTGGAAGTCCAGCGGGGTGTTCATGCTCGCCATTGATCGCTCCATGCCTGCTTGCCCCGGCGCATGGCGCCCAGGACCTCTGCGTCGGAAAAAACCAGCCCTTGCTCGGCGCCCAAGCGCACGGTTTCGGCGACGAATGCCCGAGGGTCCTCCAGTGCCTGTAGGCGTGTGGCCAATGCCAGCGACTCGGCCACCTGCTGACGAAACCGCTCGAATGCCTGCCCCGCCCTGCCCGGCTGCAAGGTTGGCGTGCGCGCCAGGCCTTCCTCGATCAATGCCAGCAGCCAAGGGTCGGCCGCGCAGTCGAGCACCAGGTGGATGCGCTCACCGGGGCCTGGGTTGTTGACGCGATGAGGTCGCGACAGGTCGATGAACCAGCACTCGCCCGGGCGCATCGGCACCTGCAGGCCGTCCACCAGGAATTCAACGCCGGGCGGGCTGAGCAGCGGGATGTGCAGGCGCAGGCAGCCACCAGGGCGGCCCAGGTCGGGGTCGCGGTGTTCATGGATTCTGGCCCCCTCCCCCAGGCGCAACAGGCGGGCGGCGCGCAATGAGGCCTGGAATGGCGCCAGCACCGTTTGCCAGGCCATTTCGCGCTGCCACCAGGCCAGGTTTTTCGGCGCCCCCAGGCCTGGAGCCAGCGGCAGCGGAGCATCTTCGGCGGTAACCAGCGCCACCCCGCTCCAGTCGCCTTCGTGGTAGTCGCGGTTGAAATGCGTCTGCCAGGCGTCCGGGGAGACTTGGGCCAGGGCGGGTAGCAGCGCTGGCAGGTCTATTGCCAGCGGGAGTCGGGAACATAACGGTAGTGGGACTTCGGTCATGGATGTTCCTTGGTGAGCCTTTTCATCGTGTGTTGGCTACCAGGCGCAGGGCGATAGCCTTGCGCCGCACTGGAGATCGAGCGCCGCACAAGCGGCGCTCTGTGCCACCAGCAGCGAGCCCCTAAAAACCACTCTCACGCACCCCCAGCGCCGCCAACCGCCGCCAGGCGGCCCCCAGCAGCGACTCCCGGGCGCCCGCGAGCACCACCACCCCACGCACCGGCTGGCCCACATCAGGCACCTCGGCCAACGGGCTCAAGCGCACACCGTACTGGGCCTGCACCGGCTCCGCGCGCTGCTGGCCATCACGCCGCACGGCCACTGGCCCATGACGGTCGGAGGCCAGCGCCTCCAGCTCCAGTACCGCCACCCCAGTGGCGTCCACCTGCTCCACCCGTACCGGCACTGCCGGCCGCGCCGGGTCATCGGCGATAAAACGCCCTTCACTGCCGGCCGCCACCCGCCACACGTCGGCCTCGGCCAGATAACCCCGCAGGCGCACGCCCGGCTCGACGATCCGCCCCAGGGTCTGGGCCGGGCTGACCCACTGGCCGGGCACAAGGTCGGGCGGCAGGTCACGCAATACCCCGTTGCGCGGCGCACGCAGTTGCAGGCGTTCACGCTGGGCCGCCAAGCCACGGTATTCGGCCACGGCTTCGGCCAGCTGCTGTTCGAGCACGCCGGCATCGCCTGCGGTCTCGCTGCGCCCGGCCTGGCGGCGCAACAGCAACTGCAAGATGTCGATCTCGCGACGCACGATGGACTGGCGCGATGCCAGGTCGGGCGACTCCAGTTCCAGCAGCAGCGTACCCTGGCCAACCCGCTGCCCCTCGCCCACCAGCAGGCTTTTCACCCGTGCCGCCACCGGCGCGTGCAAGGCGCTGACACGCGACGCCTCGAGCATCGCCGGCACGTCCACCGCGCCGCGCCAGGGCACCACCAGCACAGCCAGCAGCAGCGCCAGCCCGCCTGCGACCCGCAAGGTCTTGCCCGGCGCCGCCTGGCCACGGCGCAGCCACCACTGCTGCAACTCCTTCCACACCGGCAACCCAATGAACCACACCAGCTCCACCAGCATCAGGAAGATGCCCAGCACCTTGAAGAACAGGTGATACACCGCCAGGGCGATACCGAAGAACAGCACCGCGCGCCATAACCAGGCGCCGTAGCCCCACACCAACAGGCGGCGGCGCATGACGGCTGGCCAGGCTTGCGGGGCGGGTTCGCCATAGCCGAACAACGCTTCGCGCAGGCGCCAGCGGCACAGGGCGAAGGCGCGCTGCTGCAGGTTCTCCACGCCCCACAGGTCGCTGACCAGGAAGTAGCCGTCGAAGCGCATGAAGGGGTTGAGGTTGACCAGCAGCGTGGTGATCCAGGTGGCGCTGGCCAGCATGAACGCCGCCGTGCGCGCCGGGCCATCAGGCAGCAGCGACCAGGCCAGCAGCGCCAGCACCGCCAGCACCAGTTCGGCGAATACCCCACCGGCGTCGATCAGCAGCCGCGAACGCCGGTCACGAACTCGCCAGGCATCGCTGACATCGGTGTAGAACATCGGCAGCAGCACCATGAACGCCAGGCCCATGCTCTGCACCCGGCAGCCGGCACGCTTGGCCATGAAGGCATGGCCGAACTCGTGGCACAGCTTGGCGAACCCCAGCGCCACGCCGAAGGCAAGAATGCCGCCCAGGCTGAACAGGTGCGGAAAGGTGGCGATGAAGCGCGACCAGTCGCGCATCACCAGGAACACGCCCAACGCCAGCACCAGCGGCAGGGCGATGCGCAGCAGCCAGCCGCCATGGCGCTCGAGCAGCGGCCAGGTACGGTTGAGGAAGGCGTCCGGGCGCCACAGCGGAATACGAAAGAACAGGTACTGGTGCAGCACGCGCGTCCACAGGCTCTGCCGGGTGGCGGCGGCCTTGGTCGCGTAGCTGTCGCGCTGGCGGGCGTCCTCGGCGCTGATCAGGTCATGCTGGCCGAGGAACGACAGCAACTCTTCCAGCGCCTGCCCATCGACTGCCTGGCCGGGCTCGGCGTTGGCGGCGGCCAGCACCCGTTGCGGGTCGCCCAGGCGCCAGTGCTGCAACAGCCGCACGGCAGCGCCACCCAGCTTGAAATAACGCCCCCGCAGCGGGTCGGCCAGGGTCCATTGTGGCGCGCCGTCGTGGCCGGGCGCCGCCGCCGACAGCTGCAAGTCGGCCCGCAGCGGCGGCAGGCTCACAGTCCAAGCCCCTGGCGCAACGCCGCCAACGGCCGGCGCAGCAGGTAATAGACCAGCGGCGCGCGCTCGCCGTACAGCTTGGCGGTGCCGCGCAAACCGATGCGCGGCGGCGCGTCTTCGAAACCGGCATCGAGGCGGTAGGCCAACTGCCCGGCCGCGGTGGCCTGGGCCTCGTAGGCGGCGCGCTCCAGGCGCGCCGCGTGGCGGTGCAGCGGGTCGCTGTCGAGGAACAGCGCCACTTCGGCGCCAGGCTGCAAGGCGATGGCGTCGCCCACCGGCAGCTCCATGCGCAACTCGGCCAGCTGCGGGTCGGCCAGTTGCATCAGGCGCTCGCCGGTTTGCACCGGCTTGCCCATCCAGCGCTCGGCATCGGCGAACACGGCAATCCCGGCACGTTCGGCACGGATCTCGCTGCGCCCGAGCAGTTGGCGGGCGTAATCGAGCTCGGCGCGTTTCTGCTCCACGCGGGCAGCGAGCAAGTCGAGCCGGGCATTGGATTCGGCATCGCTGAAGGCCCGTTGCGTGCTGGCCTTGAGCTCGGCCTCGGCCACCCCGAGGGCGCGCTCGGCGACATCGGCCTGGGCCTTGAGCGTGGTGGCATCGAAGCGCACCAGCACATCACCCATGGCGACGGTCTGGTTGGGTTTGACCAGGAACTCGGCGATCACCCCGTCCAGCGGCGCGGCGACCACACGCCCCGCCCGCGGCACGACTTCGGCCGGTGCCAGCACCGATTGGCGCACCGGCACCAGCAACACCAGCAGCAACGCCCCCACCACCGCCAGCAAACGCCGCCTTGGCCAGCGCACGCGCCAGGGCCGAGCCGGGCGCAAGGCCAGCCAGGCGTGGGCGTAGGTGTCCCCCAGGTGATTCAGCAGGGCTTGCTCGGCTGGGTTGAACGCTTGATCACGGGCCAGCCACAGGCCGCCGAACATCTCACCCTGGCGATCCAGCAGTGGCAGCCAGTAGGCATGGGCGGCCGACAGCGACTGCCAGTCGGCCACGGCCTGGGCATCCAGCCGAGCGGGGTCGACGACAGCGGGCTGGCCCGCCACGCCAGCGGCCTGCAGGGTGTGGGCGGCGCGTTCGACGAACGCCACGAACGGCGCATGGGGTTCCACCACGCTGATGCCGGTCAGTGCCTGGACCTTGCCGGCAATCAGCAAGGCGGCATGGCGAAAACCGAACAGCGCCTGGCCATCGTTGACCATGGCATAGGCCAGTTGCTCGCTGCTCGCGGCCTGCCGGGCCTGGCGCTGCAAACCGAGGAACAATGCGAAGGCGTGCTCGGCCACGCCCGCCGCGACGGTCATGGCTGTTCCGGGAAGTGGGCGGTGCCGCTCATGCCGGCCAGCAACCCCTGGCTATCGCGGGGCAGCTCGCCGATCAGTTGCAGGGTCTGGCTGCCCTCGTCGATCCGCGCGCCCACGCGCTTGACCTGGGCCTGCAACGGCTTGCCGGTTTCATCGGGGACGAACTCGAACGGCTGGCCGGGCTTGAGCCGCCCCAGCCAGCGTGAAGGCACCAGCAGGTGGATTTCCAGCGAGCGGTTGTCCACCACCTCGATCAACGGCGAGCCGCTGGGCACGCTTTCATGGGGCTGGGCCCGGCGTTGCACCACCCGCCCGTCGAACGGTGCGCTGACCACGCAGCGCTTGATCTGCACCTGGTACACCTGGGCTTCGGCCTGGGCCTGGGCCTGCTTGGCCTCGGCCAGCGACACTTCGAACTGGCCGACCGACTTCAGCGCGGCCAGCTGGCGGTTGTGTCTGAGTTCTTCACTGGCGGCGCGCACAGCGGCCTGGGCGGCGTTGAGCTGGGCTTGATAGGCACTGCAGTCGAAGCGCGCCAGGGTGCTGCCCTGCTTGAAGTCCTGGCCGTCGGCATAGGGCATCTCGACGATGCGCCCGGCCAGTTCACTGGACAGCACCGCCTGGTCGCGGGCACGCAGCACGCCACGGGGGTTCTGCCCGCTGCTGGCGATATTTGTGGCGGGGGCGTCGAGCAAGGGGTCGGCGGGCGCTTCGCCGGCCAGCGCCAGCGGCAGGTGCAACAGACCCAGGGTCAAAGCCAGACAGAAACCGCGAAGCATGTTGCGCACTCCCTTGCGAGCTAGTGGCGGGAGTGTAAGGCAAAAAATGATGGCACGGATATATCACGCGAATGAAGATCCGGGGGGCAGTCTGGGGTAGGCGAAAGCCTTGTGGCGCTCTTGGGATCGAGCGCCGCTCGCGGATGAATCCGCTCCTACAGGGCGGCAGCGTCAATCAATAGATCGCGAACAAGGCGGACAACCATGGCCTGTCAGGCATAGGCACGTTGCAACGAACGTAGGAGCGGATTTATCCGCGATGCGCCGCGCGGGCGGCGCTCGATCTCATGGGCGCTGCAACGCTTCAACCAAACACCTCAGAGTGCTCACCCCAGCGACCGTGCCCCCACCGCCCGACGCGCCTGGCCCCGGGTGGTGACGATGCCCAGGAACGAGATGACGATCGCCAGGCTCAGCGTCGCGGTCACCTCGGCCCGGTGCTCCGGGGTGAACAGCATCACCGCCAACGCGCCGCTGATGAACACGATCACCGCCCAGGTCAGCCAGGGGAACAGCCACATGCGGAACTTCAGGTTGGCGTTCTCCCGCTCCAGCCTCGCACGCATGCGCAGTTGCGAGATGGCGATCACCAGGTACACCAGCAAGGCGATGGCCCCGGAGCTGGCCAGCAGGAACTCGAACACCCCCTTGGGCGCGAAGTAGTTGAGGATGGCGATGCCCGCGCCGATCAAGGTGCTGCCGAACACCGCCGCGCGCGGCACGCCGACCTTCGACGTCTTGTTCAGCAGCGCGGGGGCGTCACCGCGCTTGGCCAACGAGTACATCATCCGCGAGGCGATGTAGATCGACGAGTTCATGCAGCTGGTCACCGCGATCAGCACCACGAAATCGACCATCAGCGCGGCGTTGGGGATGTTCATGATCTCCAGCGCGCGCTGGTACGAGCCCACCACCGCCAACTGCGGGTCGTTCCACGGCACCACCGAGATGATCACGAAGATCGACAGGATGTAGAAGGTGCTGATGCGCCAGATCACCGAACGGGTGGCCTTGGCGATGTTGCGCGACGGGTCGCTGGACTCGGAAGCGGCGATGGTCACCGCCTCGGTGCCGATGAAGCTGAACATCACGGTGATGAACGCCCCCACCACCGCCGACCAGCCTTTGGGGGCGAAGCCGCCCTGCTCGGCCATCAGCGTGCTCAGGCCGCTGACCTCGCGGTTGGGCAGCCAGCCCAGCAGCGCGGCGAAGCCCAGGCCAATGAACCCGAGAATCGCAGTGACCTTGAGGATGGCGAACCAGAACTCGAACTCACCGTACTTGGCCACGCTGAACAGGTTGGTGCAGGCCAGCAGCAGCACCGAGGCCAGGGCGAAGATCCAGCTGTCCACCTGGGGGAACCAGGCGTTGAGCACGTGCCCTGCGGCCAGCGCCTCGATGGGGATCACCAGTACCCAGAACCACCAGTACAGCCAACCGATGGTGTAGCCGGCCCAGCGGCCGATGGCTTGCTCGGCGTAGGTGGAGAACGAACCGGTGTCGGGGTGCGCCACGGCCATTTCGCCGAGCATGCGCATGACCAGCACCACCAGGGTGCCGGCCACGAAGTAGGAGATGATGGTGGCTGGCCCGGCCGCCGCGATGGCGTGCCCGGAACCGACAAAGAGCCCGGCGCCGATGATGCCGGCGATGGACAGCATGGTGACGTGACGCGGCTTGAAACCTTGGGCAAGGTTGCCATCGGATCCCACGGTGTTCATTGGTGTTGTTCTCTTTTTGCTGACACATGGAAGGGACGGGCAGGCGGGGCGAAAGGGGCTCCTCGATGAACGGTGGAGTACGTTGCGCACGCTCTGTTACGGCCTTCTCACGCGCCCGGGGCAACGCACCGTGAAGATGCGGGCTTCACTTTAAGCCGGGCGCGGCGCGAGCAAAATGCTCGAAAACGTCAGACAACGGTTCGATCACGACACCACGTGCCTATCCGCGTCAGTCAAGCCCCTCGGCATGCCTGGGAGCGTCAATCTCGGTCACGGCGGTAATCCCAATAGAAGTTCACCACCGCGAACGTGAGGATCACGGAGACGATCATCAGGCCGATCTGTAGGTTGCTCATGGGGTTCTCCAATTGGCGATGCCTGGGTAGGAAGGCGCGGGCCGCACAGGCGGGCATCTATGGGTGGCAGCTGGCGCAACCTGACCGCGCCCTCGGGCCAGGCGCTTGAGCGCCAGCACCATCAGCACCCCGAGCACCATCATCGCCAGCACCAGCAACGTGTAGGCCAGCCACCAGGGCACGCCTGCGGTCATCATGCTGAACTCGGACATGCCCCCGATGCTGGCAATCAGGTTCAGCGGCAGGAACACCACGTTGATCAGGGTGAGCTTGCGCAGGGTCTCGTTCATCGCGTTGTTGGCCAGGTTGCCGCGCGCGTCCATCAAGCCGGCGAACACCGTCGAGTAGATCTCGGCCTGCTTGTGGCACTGGTTGTTCTCGATCACCAGGTCGTCGATCAGCGCCAGCACCTCGGGGTTGAAGTGGCGCTTCTCGCCGTGGGCGCGCAAGCGCGAGAGCACCGCGCCATTGCTGTGGATGGCATTGATGTAGTGGATCAGGCTCTCGCTGAGGTTGAACATCTGCATCAGGTGGTGGTTTTCCAGCGACTGCTCGAAACGCTGCTGCAGTTCGCGGGCGACCATCTTGATCACCTTCAGGTGCCCCAGGTAGTGGTGCAGGTTGTCCAGCAGGATGGCCAGCAGCACGTCCATCGGCTCGTGCAGCGCGTGGCGTTGCCCGAGGCCGTCGAGCAATGAATCATCCGGGGCGATCAGCACCAGGTGGCCGTCGACCATCAGCATGCCGAACGACGACACCTGAAAGGCGAAACTGTCGCCACCGGTGTAGCTCTCCGGGCGCTTCCAGATCAGGAACAGGCCATCGCGGTGCAGCTCCAGGCGCGACACTTCGTCCGGGTCCAGTGCCGAAGCCAGGGCATGGGCGTCCAGGTGGAACCAGGCCTGCAGCAGTTCGCGCTCGGCACTGTCTGGCTCAACGAACAACAGCACCTCGCAATCGAGCCCTTCGCGCTTGCGCAACTGGCCGTGGGCCAAGCTGTAGCTTTCGATCATGCCAGCACCTCGTTACCAGGCTTGCCCCCGGCGCTTCTGCTCCAGGCGGCGGATGAATTCCTCCAGCACCAGGGTGTAGAGGTCGTCGTGCAGGTAGGCGTCTTCGATGCCGGCGTCGAGGTTGGGGTTGTCGTTGACCTCGATCACCACCACCCGGTCGCCAACCTGCTTGAGGTCGACGCCGTACAGGCCATCGCCGATCAGGTTGGCGGCCTTCACCGCCAACTCCACCACCGCCCGCGGCGCCTCGTGCACGGCCAGGGTGCGGCACTCGCCGTTGACTTCGTCGCGCTGGGCCTGGTGGTTGAAGATCTGCCAGTGGCCCTTGGACATGAAGTACTGGCAGGCGAAGATCGGCTTGCGGTTGAGCACACCAATGCGCCAGTCGTATTCGGTGTAGAGGTACTCCTGGGCCAGCAGCAGCACCGAGTGCTCGAACAGTTCGGCGGTGGCGGCCTGCAGTTCGGCGTGGTCCTTCACCTTGATCACGCCCCGGGAGAAACAGCCATCGGGGATCTTCAGCACCAGCGGAAAGCCCAGCCGGTCACCGATGCCTTCCAGCGCCTGGGGGTTGTCGCGGTAGAGGATCTCGCTGGCCGGCATGGCCAGGCGATGGCTGCGCAACAGGTCGGTCAGGTAGACCTTGTTGGTGCAGCGCAGGATCGACGCCGGGTCGTCCATCACCACCAGCCCTTCGCTCTCGGCCTTCTTGGCGAAGCGGTAGGTGTGGTTGTCGACGCTGGTGGTCTCGCGGATCAGCAGGGCGTCGTATTCGGCCAGGCGGGCGTAGTCCTTCTTGCCGATCAGCTCGACGTCGACGCCCAACTGATGCCCGGCGCGAATGAACTGCTCCAGCGCCTTGGGGTTGGACGGCGGCAGTGCTTCGTCGGGGTCGTGGAGGATCGCCAGGTCGTAGCGCGCCACCCGGCGCGAACGCGGCTGACGCCAGAGCCTGCGGCTGAAGCCATCGAGGGCGTTGGCGAACTGATCCTGCTGGTCTTCGCGCAGTTTGTGCAGCGCGCCGGCCTTGACCCCGGCGATATGCCAGGTGCTGGTCTTGCGAAATTCGACCAGCAGGATCGGACAAGGGAAACTTTCGAACAGCTGGCGGGCAATGTCCTGCAGCGGTTCCAGATCGGTACGGCCGAAATACAGGGTCAGGGTGAAGCCTTCGGTTTCGCCGTAGGGGTGATTGGCCAAGGCGCTTTCCAAGCTGCGCGCCATGTCGTCGAGGGCCAATCCGTATAACGACTTGCGGGTCAACTCGCTGATACTTCTGACCGAGGGAATGACTTTATGACCGCGCGCCTCGGCCAACAACGAACAATAATAACCATGGCCTAGATATTTATAATTACGACATAAGTTTATAACTTGGACGCGCTTGCCGCTGTCGCTCTCGCGGGGCTGCTCCAGATATTCCTGGGCCGTCACGACATCTTCGCTTTGTAGGTACGAAGACCAGTCATCACGCCGCTCCACAATGATCACCAACTGACTTGACTTGTTGTCCAGCTGCAGTGGATAAATAACGCCAGTTGCACTTGAGTTTGAACTTTCCCCGGGCCATGCCGGTAAAGGTTCCTGAAACGAAGACATGTTGGAAGCCCTGTGTTGGGTAGACACGGTTTCTATTAAGCACGAAGTTTTTCGAATGTCCCGTTTCATTACGCAACTTTTACGGCGGCCCTATGCAGATCGAATTTCGCCTGGCAACTGTCGACGACCTGCCGGCCCTGCTGGCACTGGAAAACCAGTGTTTCGCACTGGACCGGCTTACCCCGCGCAGCTTCCGCTGGATGCTCTCCCACGCCAACGCCAGCCTGCTGGTGGCGCAGCGCGATGGCCAACTGATGGGCTATGCGTTACTGCTGTTCCATCGCGGTACGTCACTGGCGCGCCTGTACTCCATCGCCATCGCCGAACAGGCTCGCGGCCAGGGGCTTGGCGCGCGCCTGCTGGAACAGGCCGAACGTTGCGCCCTGGACCACGAGCGCGCCTACCTGCGCCTCGAAGTGCGCACCGACAACCCCACCGCCATTGCCCTGTACGAGCGCCATGGCTACCGGCGCTTCGCCCAGGTGGACGACTACTACGAGGACCACGCCAGTGCCCTGCGCTACGAGAAACGCATCCTCCAGCACCCGACGGGCGAGACGCGGCCAGTCCCCTACTACGCCCAGACCACCGACTTCACCTGTGGCCCGGCCTGCCTGCTGATGGCCATGGCCGCCCTGCAGCCGCAACGCCTGCCCACCCGCCGCGAGGAACTGCGCCTGTGGCGCGAGGCGACCACCGTGTTCATGACCTCCGGCCACGGCGGCTGCAGCCCCCACGGCCTGGCCCTGGCCGCCTGGCGACGGGGTTTTCGCGTACAGCTGAGGCTCAATACAGAAGGGCCACTGTTTCTCGACGGTGTGCGCCAGGCGGGCAAGAAAGAGGTCATGCGCCTGGTGCACGAGGACTTCTGCGCCGAGTTGCAGGGCAGCGACGTGCAGATCGCCCGGCAGGCGCCCGACCTGCCTCGGGTACTGGCGCAGGGCGGCCTGGCACTGGTGCTGATCAGCAACTACCGGCTGACCGGCAGCAAGGCGCCGCACTGGGTGCTGGTCACCGCTTGCGACGACGATTTCGTCTACCTGCACGACCCCGACATCGACCATGGCCGCCACCGCCAGGCCCTGGATTGCCAGCACCTGCCGGTGAGCCACCAGGAGTTCCAGCGCATGAGCCTGTTCGGCGGGCGTAAGCTGCGCGCGGCGGTGCTGGTGTATGCAACGGCGGCGTAAACGAAAAAAGCCCCGGGTTACCGGGGCGGCATGCGGTCGGCGAGGCACAGTTGATTGCAGCTTTTCCTCCCCATCGGCGTTAATGTATTGCCCCTTTTCACGGCCTGGAACGGACACCATGGCAATCATCCTCGACGACCCCGACCTCGAACGGGTCGAACACTACCGCGACGACTCGCACCTGCGTGGCGAGTTGAACGCCTTGACCGAGCAAACCTACGGTTTCGATTTCGAAGCCTGGTACCTGGCGGGTTTCTGGGAGGACAATTACCAACCCTGCTCGCTGGTACGCCAAGGGCGGATGCTGGCCAATGTCTCGGTCAGCCCGCTGGCGTTCATTCATGCAGGGCAGTACCTGCACTGTGCGCAGATCGGCACGGCGATGACCCGGCCCGAGGCCCGTGGCCGGGGCTACAGCCGCCACCTGATGGAGTGCCTGGTGCAACGCTGGGCGTCACCTTGCGACCTGTTGTTCCTGTTCGCCAATGGCAGCGTGCTGGACTTCTATCCAAAGTTCGGTTTTCGCCGGGTGGTCGAGCGGGAGCATTACCTGGAATGGTCCGGGGCACGGCGCGCCAGCAGTTTCAGCCCGGTGGACCTGGACGACGGTGGGCAATTGCAGCGCTTCATGGCAGCGGTGGCGGGCAGTTGCCCACAGGCTCGCTTGAGCCTGATGCCCAATGTGGCACTGACGATGTTCTACTGCGACGGGCCGTACCGGGCAGCGTTGCGCTATTCGCCTCGGCATGAGGCGTATGTGGTGGTGGCGCAGGAAGACGAGCGGATGCTGCTGGTCGATGTGTTCTGTGCGCGGGTGGTGGACCTGCACGAGGTGCTGCCGGAACTGGTACAGCCAGGGACGCGGGAGGTGGTGCTGGGGTTCACGCCGTTGCGCGACGACGGCTTCGCCACGCGGGATGTGGAAAACGATGACGCCCTCTTCGTCTGGGGCGCGTCAGAGACGCCGCTCGATCAGGCGCCGATGCGTTTCCCCGTGCTCTCGCACACCTGATCGCGACATTGTCCCGGTAGGAGCGACTTCAGCCGCGATGCAGGCAACACCGTGCCCGGCACCCGCTCTGCGGGTGATCGCGGCTGAAGCCGCGCCTACCCCGACCGCGCTAACCTCATCCCTTCGCGCCGAAAAGCCCAAAGGGGCTGTTAGTGTTCACCAGGTCAGGCAGATCTTGCCGAAATGCTTGTTGCTTTCCTGGTACTTGAACGCCTCGACCATCTGTTCCAGCTCGAAATGCTTGTCCACCACCGGCCGCAGGCCATTGGCGTCGATGGCCCGGACCATCGCCTGCTGCTGCGCGCGGCTGCCCACCAGCACGCCCTGCAGACGGATCTGGCGCACCAGCGCCTGCACCAGCGGTAACTGCCCCGCCACACCGGTGAGGATACCGATCAACGACACATGCCCACCGATGCGCGCGGCGATCATCGATTGCTCCAGCGTCGCCGGGCCGCCGACTTCGATCACATGGTCGACGCCGCGGTTGTCGGTCAGCTCACGCACGCTCTCACCCCAGGCCGGGGTGCGCTTGTAGTTGATCAGGTGATCGGCGCCGAGCGCCTTGAGGCGCTCCAGCTTGGCGTCGCTGGACGACGTGGCGATCACCGTGGCGCCCGCCAGCTTGGCGAACTGCAAGGCGAAGATCGAGACGCCCCCCGTGCCCTGCACCAGCACGCTGTCGCCCGGCTTGAGGTGATCGTCGCTCATCAGCGCGCGCCAGGCGGTGAGGCCGGCGGTGGTCAGGGTCGCGGCCTCGGCATGGCTGTAGCCCTTGGGCGCGTGGGTGAACGAAGTGGCACGGGCCGTTACCTGCTCGCGGGCGTAGCCGTCTATACCATCGCCCGGCACGCTGGCAAAACCTTCGACCTGGGCCTGGCCGTCGAGCCAACTGGGGAAGAAGGTGCTCACCACCGCGTCGCCAACCTTGAATTCACTGACACCGGCCCCGACCGCGATCACTTCGCCGGCGCCATCGGCCATGGGAATGCGGCGCTCGCTCGGGCCCCACATGCCGCTGACCACGGCGAAGTCGTGATAGTTGAGGGAGCTGGCGTGCAGGCGCACGGTGATTTCGCCGGCCTGGGGCGCGGCGGCCTCGCAGGTGCCGAGCTGGACCTTGTCGTAGCCGCCACCGGGCAGGACGTAGAGAGCCTTGGTGCTCATGGGTGGGGTCTCCATCTGGAAAAAGGGTGCAGTGCAGCTTAGGCCCTTGCGGGCCTGTTCGCCGGCAAAGCCGGCTCTGTAGGCGCTTTAGCCGCGATGCGGGTATCGCGTTGTCTGGCACCCGCTTCGCGGGTGATCGCGGCTGAAGCCGCTCCTACGGAGGTCGTATCGGATCAAGGGGTTAGCAGAGCAATGCTCTGAGCGCCCGACAATCCGCGGCATGCCAGTCGGCCAACGCCGGCCATGGATTGTCCGGCAAGTTGACCAGCACGGTATGGGTGCCCGCCGCCCGCCCGCAATCGAGGTCGAAGCGGTAATCGCCAACCATCACCATCTGCGCAGGCGCGACGTCCCAAGCCTGGGCGATCTGCAGCAACCCGTCCGGGCTCGGCTTGGGCGCGGCCTCGTCCCGGCCAAGAATGTGCTCCACCGGAAAACAGTCGGCCAGGCCGATCGCTTCGAGGGTGACATGGGCCAGCTCGCGGGCATTGCGGGTGAGAATCGCCAGGCGACAACCGCGCGCGTGCAACTCACGCACCAGCTCCACCGCCCCGTCTGCGGCTTTCGAGGCAATCGCCAGGTCGCGCTCGTGTTCCAGCAGCCAGGCATGCTTGGCCGCAGCCTCCGCCGCCGGCAACGCCGCCAGGTGGGTGAGGATGTCGTGCGCGGCCGGAATGTCCAGGGCTTCGCGAATGGCTGCGAAATCGTGCACGGCCACGGTCAGGGTGCCGTCCATGTCGAACACCCAGTGGCGGATCTGCCCCAGGCTCATGCCCAGTCCTTGCGATGGCGGATCAAGCCTTCCTGGGTCGAGGACGCCACCAGTTGCCCGGCGCGGTTGAAGATGCTGCCACGGGTGAAACCGCGGGCATTGCCGGCCCAGGGGCTGTCGGTGGCGTACAGCAGCCAGTCGTCGGCGCGCAGGTCGCGGTGGAACCACAGCGAGTGATCGAGGCTGGCGATCTGCATATCCTTCTGCCACACCGACTTGCCATGGGGCAGCAGCGCGGTGGTCAGCAGGCCGAAGTCCGAGGCGTAGGCCAGCAGGTACTTGTGCAGCGCGGGGATGTCCGGCAGCGTGCCGTCGGCGCGGAACCAGGCGTACTTGACCGGGTCGCCCGGCTTGGGGTTGAACGGGTCGCGCTCGGTGACCGGGCGGATCTCGATGGGCTTGGCGCACAGCACCTTGTCGCGGATACGCTCGGGCAACTGGTCGGCCATGGCCCGGGCCAGCTCCACTTCGCACGGCAGGTTCTCCGGGCCCACCACATCGGGCATCCGGGCCTGGTGCTCGAAACCCTCTTCGTCGTACTGGAACGAAGCGCTGCAGGTGAAGATCGGCTGGCCTTTCTGGATTGCCGTCACCCGCCGCGTGCTGAAGCTGCCGCCGTCGCGCACACGGTCCACCGAGTACACCACCGGCATGCTGGCATCGCCCGGGCGCAGGAAGTAACCGTGCAGCGAATGCACATGGCGGGCGTCCTCGACGGTCTGGCTGGCCGCCGACAGCGACTGGCCGAGTACCTGGCCGCCGTACAGCTGGCGGAAGCCCAGGTCCTGGCTACGTCCGCGGAACAGGTTTTCCTCGATCGATTCGAGGCTCAGCAGGTCGACGAGGTCGTCCAGTACGTGGCTCATGGAAGGTTCTCCTGGCAAGGCATTACGGCGCTGTTATAGCGGCAGATGATACAGCGTTTGTCATTCGCCCCGTCGATGCCCGTGTATTCAGCCGCGCAGGTTCTGCTGCCACTGCGCGCGGTCGATGCGGTACAGCACATGGGCGCGCAGCGGGTGGCCCACGGGCAGACGCGGGTGCTCGAAAGCACCGTCCGGGTCGTGGCGCATGCCGATGGCCTGCATGACCTTCTGCGACGGCAGGTTGCCTTCGGTGGTGAACGACACCACCTCGTCCAGGTGCAGTTGGGCGAACGCGCAACGCAGGCAGGTCCACGCCGCCTCGCTGGCGAACCCCAGCCCCCAGTGGCGCCGCGCCAGGCGCCAGCCGATCTCCACCGCCGGGCCGAACGGCGCGTCGAAATTGACGTGCAGCAGCCCGGTCATACCGATGAAAGCACCGCTGTCCTTGCGCTCCAGCGCCCACAGACCGAACCCGTACTCATTGAAGTGGCCACGGATCCGGCCGATCAGCGCAGCCGCTTCCAGGCGCGTCATCGGCGCGGGGAAATAGCGCATCACCTGGGGGTCGGCGCACAGGGCGGCGAACTCGCGCAGATCGTCGTCCTGCCATTGGCGCAGCACCAGCCGGGCACTTTCCAGTTCAGGGATGGGGGTCATCAGGGCGGCTCCGATATCGCGGCTTGCCAGTGTATAGCGTAGGCCGTCGGCGCACGCTCACCCAGGCGCCGGCCAGCGGATGTTTTTTTCACATCGGCTTCACCGCCTCCCAACGGCACGCTTCGCAGAATGCCGGCAACCATAGCGGCCACAATCGACGCCGCACTGCCAATGGAGCGACGCATGCTTTCCAGCAACACCCTGGACAACCCGGCCAACCCGCCCCGTCTCGCACAGCGCCGATCGCGCAAGGTGCTGGGCGCCGCCCTTGGCCTGATCATGGCCCTGGCCGGGGTGACCACCTGGCTGGCGACGAGGACGCACATCGTGGACCTTGGCAACGAACAGCAACTGAGTGACAGCGGCCTGTTGCAGGACTGGAAGGACGGCGCGGTGATCGTGATGATCCGCCATGCCGAACGCTGCGACAGCGCCCCCGGCCCGTGCCTGGACGCCCCCTCCGGCATCACCATCAAAGGCAGCCAGGCAGCGCGGCGCGTCGGCCAGGGCCTGGAGCAACTCGGGCTGGCCAACGCCGACCTGCTGACCAGCCCCAAGCTGCGCACACGCCAGACCGCGCACTTCATCCTCGGCCAGGCGGTGGACAGCGCCGACTGGCTGGAGCGCTGCGACACCAGATTCGCCAGCGAGGCCCTGGCCCGCAAGCGTGTGGGGCACAATCTGGTGCTGGTCACCCACAACGGCTGTATCGACCATTTCCAGCGCCAGCAGCACGTACCCGGTG
This sequence comes from Pseudomonas entomophila, assembly GCF_023277925.1. Classification (NCBI taxonomy): domain Bacteria; kingdom Pseudomonadati; phylum Pseudomonadota; class Gammaproteobacteria; order Pseudomonadales; family Pseudomonadaceae; genus Pseudomonas; species Pseudomonas entomophila. The sequence goes on along the minus strand of NZ_CP063832.1, from coordinate 5,112,022 downwards.
GCGAGCGCGAGAGCGGCTATGCCAGCGCCCTGTTCGTCTCGGTCAACACTGAAGGCAAGGCGCGAATCCTCGGGCGCATGAACGCGCCCGACTGGCAGCGAGTGCTGGCCAGCAGCGGCCGTTGATAGCCCCTAGCGCCAGGCCAGCATCACCACGCCTAGGGTGATCAGGCTGATGCCGGCCCACTGGCGCAGGTCGAGCCGCTCCCCCAGCAAGGTCACGCCCAGCACCGCCACCAAGACCACGCTCAACTTGTCCACAGGCGCCACCTGCGAAGCCTGGCCCAGTTGCAGGGCACGGAAGTAGCAGATCCACGACGCCCCGGTGGCCAGGCCCGAGAGCAGCAGAAACAGGTAGCTGCGCGGCGAGATCGAGCCCAGCGCCTGGTACTGCCCGGTGGCATAGAGGATCAGCGCCAGGCTCACCAGCACCACTACCGTGCGCAGCAGGGTGGCGAAGTCGGCGTTGATGCCGGCCACCCCGACCTTGGCGAAGATCGCCGTCAGCGCCGCGAACAGCGCCGACAGGAGGGCCCAGAATGTCCAGGATGACAGCAGACCGTTACCCATGCCCTTCCCCCTGTCGATTGCGATGCGCAACAGGATAGCGCCCCGCCCGGCACTGCTGGCAAGATCAGCACTGGCCCTGACCACGACACCCCCATGCCGCTGCCGCTGATCTACCACGATGACTACAGCCCCGAGTTCCCAGCGGAGCACCGCTTCCCAATGGACAAGTTCCGCCTGCTGCGCGATCACCTGGTCGACAGCGGGCTGACCACCGACCAGGCGCTGCTGCGCCCGCAGATCTGCCCCAACGACATCCTCGCCCTGGCCCACGACCGCGACTACATCGAGCGCTACATGAACGGCGAGCTGTCGCGGGAAGACCAGCGCCGCCTCGGCCTGCCCTGGAGCGAGGCCCTGGCCCGGCGCACCGTGCGCGCGGTCGGCGGCTCGCTGCTCAGCGCCGAGATGGCGCTGCGGCACGGCATCGCCTGCCACCTGGCCGGTGGCACCCACCACGCCCACTACGACCACCCGGCCGGCTTCTGCATCTTCAACGACCTGGCGGTGATCAGCCGTTACCTGCTGGCCGCCGGCCGCGTGCACCGGGTGCTGATCTTCGACTGCGACGTGCACCAGGGCGACGGCACCGCGCGGATCCTCCAGGACACCCCCGAGGCGATCACCGTGTCGCTGCACTGCGAGCAAAACTTCCCGGCGCGCAAGGCCCAGAGCGACTGGGACATTCCCCTGCCACGGGGCATGCACGACGACGCCTACCTCAAGGTGGTGGACGATGCGCTGAACTACCTGCTGCCGCTGTACCAGCCGGACCTGGTGCTGTACGACGCTGGCGTCGATGTGCACAAGGACGATGCCCTGGGCTACCTGCAACTGACCGACGAAGGCCTGGCCGCCCGCGACGAACGGGTGCTGCGCCACTGCCTGGGTCGCGATATCCCGGTGGTCGGGGTGATCGGTGGCGGCTACAGCAAGGACCGCGCGGCCCTGGCCCGGCGTCACGGCATCCTTCATCACAGTGCGGCGCGGGTCATCGGTTGTTCACAATGACTGTGGAACCGCCTGTGGATAACCTGCGGGAAAGCCCTCCCAGCCCTTTAACTTCCTGACCTGCAAGAAACTGGTCATTTTTTGAGCAGTGTTTCATCCAGGCCTGCTGGGGTAGAATGCGCGCTCTTTTCCACAGCCTGTCACCCGCCATGAACGATCCCCGCCCCGCCTCCCAACCCCTAGTCGCCGTGATCGGTGGCGGCCCCGCCGGCCTGATGGCCGCCGAGGCGCTGGCCCGGCGTGGCGTGGCTGTGCAGGTGTTCGATGCCATGCCGTCGGTGGGCCGCAAGTTCCTGCTGGCGGGCGTGGGCGGCATGAACATCACCCATTCCGAGCCCTACCCCGCGTTCGTCGGCCGCTACGCCGAACGCCGCGACGCGATCGACGCGCTGCTGCGCGACTTCGACGCCGATATCCTGCGCCAGTGGATTCATGGCCTGGGCATCGAAACCTTCGTCGGCACCTCGGGCCGGGTGTTCCCCCGCGACATGAAAGCCGCGCCCCTGCTGCGTGCCTGGCTCAAGCGCCTGCGCGACGCCGGGGTGGTTATCCACACCCGCCACCGCTGGCTGGGCTGGAACGCCGATGGCAGCCTGCGGATCGCTTATCCACAGGGCGAGCTGGCCATGCACGCCGATGCCGTTATCCTCGCCTTGGGGGGCGGCAGTTGGGCGCGGCTGGGTTCGGACGGCGCGTGGACAACCCTGCTGGGTGAACGGGGTGTGGATATCTCACCCTTGCAGGCCAGCAACTGCGGCTTCGAGGTCGAAGGCTGGAGTGCGTTGCTCAAGGACAAGTTCGCCGGCGCGCCGCTGAAGAATATCGCCCTGAGCGTGCCCGGCCTGGCGCCGCGCAAGGGCGAGTTCATCCTCACCGCGCAAGGGGTGGAAGGCAGCCTGGTGTATGCCTGGTCGGCTGCCGTGCGTGAAGCGATCAACCGTGACGGGCATGGCACGCTGCTGCTCGACCTGCTGCCGGACCGGCCGGTGGACAAGATCGCCCAGGCCCTGGCCAAGCCGCGTGGCTCGCGGTCGATGGCCAAGCATCTGCAGGGTCAGTTGGGGATCGATGGGGTGAAGGCGGCGTTGCTGCGTGAACTCACGGACCCGGCGACCTTTGCCGACACCGAGCGGTTGGCGGCGGCGATCAAGGCACTGCCGATCACCCTGGTGCGCACGCGGCCGCTGGACGAGGCGATCAGCAGTGCCGGCGGGGTACGCTTCGAAGGGTTGGACGAGGGCTTGATGGTGGCGAAGCTGCCCGGCGTGTTCTGCGCGGGGGAAATGCTGGACTGGGAGGCGCCGACTGGGGGGTACCTGCTGACGGCGTGCTTTGCCAGTGGATTACGGGCTGGACGGGCTGCGGCGGATTGGCTGGCGCGTCAGGCTTGATGGCCCTGTTCGCCGGCAAAGCCGGCTCCTACAGACCGTGCATGGCGCATCTTCCGTAGGAGCCGGCTTGCCGGCGAACCGATCTCAAGGCTTGGGCTTGCGCGGCTTGCCGCCGAAGCTCGGCACCTTGCGCACCGCCTTGACCGACGGCGCCGATGCGCCCGACTCGGTGCTGTCCATCCAGCGCCCCAGGCCACGCTTGGCGCTGTTCTCCTTCGGTTTCTTGGGCTTTTTCGGCTTCTTCAGCACCTGCCCACTGGCATCGGTCACCGGCACCCGGTGGTCGGGAATGAAGTCCGGCTCTTCATGGCGCGGCAGTACCTGGCGGATCAGCGTCTCGATCGACGCCAGCAGTTGCACTTCGTCAGCGCACACCAGCGAGATCGCCTCGCCCTTGTTGCCCGCGCGACCGGTACGGCCGATGCGGTGCACGTAGTCTTCGGCGACGATCGGCAGGTCGAGGTTGACCACCAGCGGCAGGTCGTCGATGTCCAGGCCACGAGCGGCGACGTCGGTGGCTACCAGCACCTGGACCTCGCGGGCCTTGAAGCTGTCCAGCGCCCGCTGACGGGTCGCCTGGGGGCGGTCACCGTGGATGCCATCGGCGTTGACGCCTTCGGCGAGCAGCCGCTCGACCAGTTGGTCCACACCGTTGCGGGTCTTGGCGAACACCAGCACCTGCTTCCAGCGCTGCTTGCGCAGCAGGTGGCAGAACAGGTCGGCCTTGCGCTTCTTGTCCACCGGCACCAGCCACTGCTTGACCGTGCTGGCGGCGGCGTTACGCGGGCTGACCTCGATGCTCAGCGGGTCATTCAACGCCAGGCCCGCGAGCAGGCGGATCTGGTCGGAGAAGGTGGCGGAGAACAGCAGTGTCTGGCGCTTGCGCGGCAGCGCTGCGTACACCGCCTGCAGCTCCTCGGCGAAGCCCAGGTCGAGCATGCGGTCGGCTTCGTCGAGCACCAGGGTCTGCACCTGGCCGAACTTGATGGCGTTCTGGCGGAACAGGTCGAGCAGGCGGCCCGGGGTGGCCACCAGCAGGTCGACGCCACGGCGCAGGCGCATCATCTGCGGGTTGATGCTGACCCCGCCATACACCGCGTAGGTGGACAGCGGCAGGTTCTCGGCATATTCACGCACATTGGCGTGGACCTGCTCGGCCAGCTCGCGGGTGGGCACCAGCACCAGCGCGCGCACCGAGTTGGCGGCGACCTTCTCGCCCTCCAGGGCCAGGCGCTGCAGCACCGGCAGGGCGAAGCCCGCGGTCTTGCCAGTGCCGGTCTGGGCCGCGGCCATCAGGTCGCGGCCGGCGAGCACGGCGGGAATGGCCTGGGCCTGGACCGGGGTCGGGGTGGTGTAGTCCAGTGCTTGCAGGGTGCGCAGCAGCGGTTCGATCAGGCCGAGTTTGGCGAAATTCATGGCAATACCGTCAGGGGGTTCAGCGAAGGCGGCAAGTTTACCCCAGCGCCACGGCCATCCAAAGGCCCTGTAGGAGCGGGTTTACCCGCGAATGGGCTGCACAGCAGCCCCTCGCCACACGCAAAAAGCAAACGTTTTCAACCAGTTACAAATAGGCTGAAAAAGCGTTTCAGCTTCGCCCCGCCTTGCCGATAACCCCTGCACGAATCAGCAGGGCTCCCCACAAGAACAACGCCCAGCGATTGAGATCAAGTGAGCGAAATCATTTTCTGGGAGAGCGTGCATGAACAGCTGGTTCGCCAACATCAGCGTCAACCTCAAACTCGGCCTGGGCTTCGGCCTGGTCCTCGTACTGACCGGCCTGCTGGCCCTGACCGGCTGGAACAGCCTGGGCAGCCTTATCGACCGCAGCAACTGGATGAGCGACATCACCCAGCTCAACAGTGACCTGACCAACCTGCGCGTGGCGCGCCTGCAATGGATGCTGACCAACGGCGACGACGCCTCGGCGGCCAACGTCCAGGCCAAGCTCGACGCCTTCGGCAGCCAGCAGCAGCACCTGGTCAACTCCTTCAAGAGCCCGGAAAACGTCAAGCTGCTGCGCGAGCAGGGCCAGAGCATCAGCGAGTACCGGGTTTCGCTGGAGAAGATGCGTCAGGGCTACAAGACCACCCTCGCCGCCCGCGATGCGATGAACCAGGCCGCCGGCCGCGCCAACGAGGCGATCGAGGCCATCAGTGCCACCGTGCTGTCCAACGCCGAAAGTGATGCCAGCCGCCTGGCCCAGTACCTGGTGATCAGCAAGGCCAAGCAGCAACTGGTGCAAGTGCGCCTGGACGTACGCAGCTACATCGCCGACCTGACCACGGAAGCCGAACAGGCCGCCGTGCGCCAACTGGAGACCGCCCTGGCCGAAATCGATAGCCTCAAGCGCCAGCTGCCAGGTGAAGCCTCGCGCATCCAGCAGTTCGAGAGCGCCGTGCTCGCCTACCGTGACGCCGTGCGCCAGTTCCGCGACGCCACCGCCGCCATTGGTGTGGCCCGTGCCGAAATGACCGTGCAGGGCGCCGACATCGTCAAGCGCAGCGACGCGCTGTACAAGATCCAGATCGAGCGCCGCGACGACGAAAGCGTCCAGGCCCGCAGCCTGCAGACCACCGCCACCCTGCTGGCGCTGCTGGTCGGCATCCTGGCGGCCTTCATCATCACCCGCCAGATCACCCGCCCGCTGCGCGAAACCATGGACGTGGTCAACAAGATCGCCAGCGGCGACCTCACGCAGAACCTGCGTGTCACCCGCCGCGATGAGCTGGGCGCCCTGCAGGAAGGCATCGCGCGCATGGGCACCACCCTGCGCGACCTGATCACCGGCATTCGCGACGGCGTCACCCAGATCGCCAGCGCCGCCGAAGAGCTGTCGGCGGTGACCGAGCAGACCAGCGCCGGCGCCAACAGCCAGAAAGTCGAAACCGACCAGGTGGCCACCGCCATGCACGAGATGGCCGCCACCGTGCAGGAAGTCGCGCGCAACGCCGAGCAAGCCTCCCACGCCGCGACCAACGCCGACGACGAAGCCCGTACCGGCGACAAGGTGGTCAGCGAGGCGATCAGCCAGATCGAACGCCTGGCCCACGAAGTGCACCGTTCCACCGAAGCGATGACCCTGCTGCAGCAGGAAAGCCAGAAGATCGGCAGCGTGATGGACGTGATCAAGTCGGTGGCCGAGCAGACCAACCTGCTGGCGCTCAACGCCGCCATCGAAGCGGCCCGTGCCGGTGAAGCCGGCCGTGGTTTCGCCGTGGTCGCCGACGAAGTGCGGGGCCTGGCCCAGCGTACCCAGCAGTCCACCGAAGAGATCGAGGGCCTGATCGCCAGCCTGCAGAACGGCACCCAGCAGGTCGCCGAAGTGATGAACGGCAGCCGCAGCCTGACCGACAGCAGCGTCGAGTTGGCACGCAAGGCCGGGGGTTCGCTGGAGAGCATCACCCGCACGGTGTCGAACATCCAGTCGATGAACCAGCAGATCGCCGCCGCCGCCGAGCAGCAGAGCGCCGTGGCCGAAGAGATCAGCCGCAGCATCCTGAATGTGCGTGATGTGTCCGAGCAGACCGCCGCGGCCAGCGACGAGACCGCCGCCTCCAGCGTCGAGCTGGCGCGCCTGGGTGGTCACCTGCAGACGCTGGTCAGCCAGTTCCGCGTCTGACCCGCAAAAGGTTCGCCGGCAAGCCGGCTCCTACGGTTAACCCTGTAGGGGCCGGCTTGCCGGCGAATACGTCAGCTCAGCCAACACGAATCACTTGACGATCATCCCCACCCCGCGCCCACGCGGGTCGGACGCGGTCTCCAGCTTCTCCCCGGTCACCCGGATCGCCTGGATATCGCCCATCTCCCAGCCCTGATCCTCCAGCACATACCCCATCTTCTTCAGGTCATCCGCCACCGCCCCGGTCAGCGGCGCATAGCTGTCGAAGTAGATCGTATCCTTGGGCAGCAACTGGTGATGCACCCGTTGCGCCGCCACGGCTTTCTCCAGTGGCATGCCGAAGTCGTACAGGTTGTTCATCACCTGGAAGATCGAGGTGAAGATCCGCGAACCACCCGGCGTGCCCACCACCAGCACCACCTTGCCGTCGCGGGTCACCAGGCTCGGGCTCATCGACGACAGCATGCGCTTGCCCGGGGCGATGGCGTTGGCGTCGCCGCCCACCACGCCAAAGGCATTGGCCGCGCCGGGCTTGGCGCTGAAGTCATCCATCTCGTCGTTGAGCAGGAAACCCGCGCCCTTCACCACCACGCCGCTGCCGTAGTCGAGGTTGAGGGTGTAGGTGTTGCTCACCGCGTTGCCCTGCTTGTCGACGATGGAGAAGTGCGTGGTCTGGTGCGGCTCCAGCCCCGGCTTGACCTTGTCGGTCTCGGAAATGGCGCTCGGGTTGACCTGGGCGGCGCGCTTGGCCAGGTAGTCCTTGGCGATCAGCTGGTCGACCGGCACTTTCGTGAAAGCCGGGTCGCCCAGGTAGTCGGCGCGGTCGGCGAACACCCGTTTCTCGATTTCGGCCAGCAGGTGGATGTACTTGGCGGAGTTGTGCTCGACCCCCTTGAAGTCCGCCGCGCGGTCCTCCTTGATGCCCAGCAGCTGGGCCAACGCCACGCCACCGGAGCTAGGTGGCGGCGCGGTATAGACCACGTTGCCGCGCCAGTCGATGGCGATCGGGTTACGCCACACGGCCTTGTAGTCCTTCAAGTCTTCTTTGCTGATCAGGCCCTTGTCGGCCTGCATCTGCGCCACCAGCAGGTCGGCGGTCTGGCCCTGGTAGAACTCGCTCACACCCTTGTCGGCGATGCGCTCCAGGGTCTTGGCCAGCTCCGGCTGCTTGAACAGCTCACCGACTTTCATAGTGCCGAAGTAGTCGTTGAAGTTGGTGGCGGCCTTGAACATGCCCTGGGCGTCGTCGCGGTACTGGTACTGCTTCTGGGCAATCTTGAAACCGTTCTGCGCATAACCGATGGCCGGGGTCAGCAGCTCGCTCCACTTGAGCTTGCCGAACTTCTGGTGCGCCTCCCACAGGCCCATCACCGTACCCGGCACGCCCGCGGCGCGGGCACCGACCAGGCTCAGGTTCTCGATGACCTCGCCCTTGTCATCCAGGTACATGGTCTTGGTGGCGGCCTTGGGCGCCACTTCGCGGTAGTCGAGGAAGTACGGCTTGCCGTCGACGAACAAGGTCATGAAACCGCCACCGCCGATGTTGCCGGCCTCGGGATAGGTGACGGCCAGGGTGAAGGCCGTGGCGACGGCGGCATCCACGGCGTTGCCGCCCTTCTTCAGAATATCGGCGGCCACCTGTGCGCCATATTGATCAGGCGCGGCCACCGCGCCACCTTCAAGCGTGACGGCGTAAGCGGAAGAACAGCTCAGGATGGCGGCCCCAAGGGCCAGGGGCGGGAACAGGACGATACGCATGGGCACTTCCTTGGTGTTGTTTTTGTTGATCAGTCATTAAGGCCGAAGCCCTCCGACTAAGCAAACACCGTGGGGTGCTTGCGCCGCCAGGGGATACCCCGTGTCGTGTTCAGGTAACTTCAGCAGGCGTAGGCCGCCAGTTTTTTCTGGATGAAGTCGAGAAAGCACTGGATTCGCAGGGCCAACTGCGTGTTGCGGTAGTACACCGCGTGGATAGGCTGGCGGTAACCGTTGTTGTATTCGCCAAGCACCACCTGCAGACGCCCCGAACGAATGTCCTCGTGCGTCATGAAATGCGACAGGCTGACGATACCTTCACCGGCCAGGGCCAACTGGCGCAGGGTTTCGCCACTGGAGGCGAGCAGTTGCGGGCGGACCGCCCAGCGGTCGCCCTGGGCATGGCGCAGTGGCCACTGGTTGAGCGATTCAAGGGTGCTGAAGCCCAGCAGGCAATGATCATCGAGCTCTTCGACCGTCTGCGGTGTCCCATTGCGCGCCAGGTACTCGGGGCTGGCGAGTACCTGCACCGGGCTGCAGCCCAGCGAGCGGGCGTGCAGGCTGGAGTCGGCCAGCTCGCCGATGCGGATGGCCACGTCGGTGCTTTGCTCCAGCAAGTCGATGATCAGGTCATCAGTGTTCAGTTCCAGCTCGATACCGGGGTACTGCTGACGGAACTCGCCGATCCACGGCAGGATCGCGTGCAGCATGAACGGCGCGGCGGCGTTGATGCGCAAGCGCCCGGACGGCGTCTGGTGGTGCATCGACAGGCGCTCTTCCAGGTCGTCGATCTGCTCGAGGATCTGCCGTGCGCGCTCAAGGAAGAATCGCCCCTCCTCGGTCAGGTCCATGCGCCGGGTGGTGCGGTTGACCAGGGTGGTGCCGAGCTTGTCCTCTAGCCGTGACAGGGTGCGGCTGACGGCCGAGGGCGTCTGGCCGATCTGCTCGGCAGCGGCCGAGATCGAGCCGCAGTCGATGACGGCGACGAAAACCTGGAGTTCTTCGGAGCGAGTTTTCACGCGAGTGAACCTGGTGGGAAGATGCCGTGATTGATAGCCGTTGATCAACTTACATGCAAGCGCCCAGCCCCCTGTAGGAGCGGCTTTAGCCGCGATGCAGGCACCGCGGTTCTGGCACCCGCTTCGCGGGTGATCGCGGCTGAAGCCGCTCCTACAGAGGTCGTGTCAAAGCGTTCAGGCCTTGCCGAACACCTCGTCCAGATGCTGCTCATACGCCGCCAGCGCCGCCGGCACGTCCGGGCGCTTCATCACATCCACCGCCAGGAAGGTCGGCAACCCGCTCATACCAAGGAACTGGTTGGCCTTGTGGAACGGGAAATACACCGCATCCACGCCTTTGCCTTCGAAGAAATCACTTGGGTCGTCGAACGCCTGCTGCGGCGCGTTCCAGGTCAGCGACAACAGGTACTGCTTGCCCTGCACAAGGCCACCGCTGCCGTACTTCTGCGAGGCGTCGGAACGGGTCCGGCCATCGTTGGCGTACAGGCTGCCATGCCCGGCGGTGAACACCTCGTCGACATACTTCTTCACGGTCCACGGCGCGCCCATCCACCACCCCGGCATCTGGTAGATCACCACATCGGCCCAGAGGAATTTCTCGACTTCTTCCTGGACGTCGTAGCCGCCGTCGATGAAGGTCTGTTTCACATCGAAGCCGGCACGGTCCAGGTGGGCCAGGGCGGCGTCGTGCAAGGTCTGGTTCAGGCGGCCGTCGGAATGGGCGAACTGTTTGCCACCGTTGAGCAGGAGAAACTTTTTCATCGCAAGCCTCGAAAGTATCGGTGTCGATCCGAGGCGGGGAGCCTACCGACCGAGTCATTTGGAATGGCGGCAGGTTAAGCAGTCACGGAGAGAGGAAAAAGCGGCGTGAGGTCAAAATACATTTGCCCAAGAGTCACGAATGATAAGCATATTGTTGACTTAGAATGCCCTCATCCCGCCATCCAAAGAGGCAACCCCCATGAGCAAGCCGTACGCTTTCATCCTCAAAGCCAAGACCCGTCCGGAAAAAGCCGAAGCCTTCGAGCAGTTGTTCCGTGCCTACGTCGAGCCCAGCCGCCTGGAGCCGGGCTGCATCGAGTACCACATGCTGCGCGACAAGGAAGACCCGAGCCTGTTCGTGTTCTTCGAGGTCTGGGCCAGCAAGGCCGACCTGGACGTGCACTCTGCGCTGCCGTACATGGTCGCGTTCGGCGAGAAACGCATGGAATACCTGGAACGCGACTTCGATATCCAGTTGATCGACATGCTCAGCGCCTCGTCGGCCAAACGCTGAATCGGCCACGACGAAGGGGCCACGCCGTGGCCCCTCATGTTCAATGCGCCACGGCCAGCTCGCGCAGCGCCGCCGAAGCAAGAAAACCCGAGCGCGAGGCGTAGCGATGGTCACGCTTGACCTTCTCGTCGATCCGCTGCAGCAGGTTCTCCGGCAGCGTCGCGTTGAAGCGTACCGCCTTGCCCAGGTACGGAGTGACGTCGAACTCCACCACCGCCCAGACGCCGCCGGCGTAGTCGGGGTTCGCCACATGCACGTCCACTTCCTGGGCCTGGGGCAGTGCCTCGCCATCGGCCACCAGCCCTTCGAAATGCAGCGCCAGAGCCTCCTGGACGTTGTCCAGCGCTTGCGAGACGCTGGCGCCGGCGGAAAAGCAGCCAGGTACGTCGGGCACGATCACGCCGTAGTCCGAGCCCTCGTCCTTGTGCAGCACAACTGGAAATTTCATTTTCTGTCTCCCTTGATCTTCAGGGTGACGGATCACCCTGGATAGCCTCATCGGCCTCATTTCAAGCCCGCCTGTTTGAGGATGCTGTGGGCGGTGCCTCTGGGTAGATCGCGCTTGGGATGCGGCACCGTGACCCGCCCCCGCTTGAACGGGTGCCTGAACTGATGATGGCTGCCCTTCACCTCGACTTCGTACCAGCCATCGGCCTCGATGAGCTGAATCACGTCCCTGCTGCGCATTCGGCATTCCTTTGGCAGGCGATGTGTAGCGTACACATCGGAATGGATAAAAACAAAGCCGAATACACACCATGCACACTACAACCGACAAGCGGCGCATTCCTTCAGCCACGCGAGCCTCGTCCGGTTCACAAGTAGGCGATTTGCAGCTTGCCCGCGGCCAGACGAATTCCCCACAATCGGCACCACGCCGCACCATGACAGGGAGTTCCACGTGCCATCGATCTACCAACTCAAACCCCGTTTCCAGGCACTGCTGCGCCCTTCGGTCCAGCGCCTGCATGACCGTGGTGTCACAGCCAACCAGGTCACCGTGACCGCTGCCCTCGTCTCCGTCCTGCTGGGCCTGCTGCTGGCCTGGCTACCGCACCTGACCTGGCTGTTCATCTTCGTTCCTATCTGGATGCTGCTGCGCATGGCGCTCAACGCGGTCGACGGCATGCTGGCCCGCGAATTCGGCCAGCAGTCGAAACTGGGCGCCTACCTCAACGAACTGTGCGACGTGATCGCCGATGCCGCGCTGTACCTGCCCTTCGCCTTGCTGGCGGGCGTGTCGCCCACCCTGGTGGTGCTGGTGGTGCTGTTCGCGGTGATCAGCGAATACGCCGGGGTGATGGGCCCGCTGGCTGGCGCCTCGCGTCGCTACGACGGGCCGATGGGCAAGAGCGACAGAGCGTTCGCCTTCGGCGTACTGGGCACCGGCGTCGCCATCGGGCTATTGAACGCTGCATGGCTCAACGGCCTGCTGCTGGTCATCCTGCTGCTCTCGCTCTATACCCTGTACAACCGGGTTCGCCACGGCCTGATCGAAGCCCGCTGAGCCCCCTCGCTGTCGAACAAGGATATTCGCCATGCGCCAAGCGCAATCGCTGTATTTCTCCACCCATGACGGGGTCGAGCTGCACTACCGTCACTGGCCCGCCACACGCAATGAACACCAGCCTCGGCGCGCCGTGGTGATGTTCCACCGTGGCCACGAACACGGCGGGCGCCTGGCGCACCTGGCCGATGAGCTGGACTTGCCCGGCTACGACTTCTTCGCCTGGGACGCCCGTGGCCACGGCCAGTCGCCCGGGGCGCGCGGCGACAGCCCAGGCTTCGCCACCAGCGTGCGCGATGTGCAGACCTTCATCGAGCATATCCAGGCGCAGCATGGCATCGCCGAGCCGGACATGGTGGTGCTGGCGCAAAGTGTCGGTGCCGTGCTGATCGCCACCTGGGCCCACGATTACGCGCCCAAGGTGCGCTGCCTGGTGCTGGCCTCGCCGGCGTTCAAGGTCAAGCTCTACGTGCCTTTCGCCCGGCCGGGGCTGAAACTGCTCAAGGCCTGGCGCGGCAACTTCTTCGTCAACAGCTACGTCAAGCCGCGCCTGCTGACCCACGATCCTGAGCGCGTCATGTCGTACGTGGCCGACCCACTGATCAGCCGGCCCATCTCGGTCACCATGCTGCTGGGCCTGTATGACGCCGCCGACCGCGTAGTGGCCGACGCCCAGGCGATCCAGGTCCCGACGCAACTGCTGATCTCCGGCGCCGACTTCGTCGTCGAGCGCAAGCCGCAGGAGCAGTTCTTCGAGCGCCTGGGCAGTGCGCGCAAAGAGAAACACATCCTCCCCGGCTTCTTCCACGACACCCTCGGCGAGCGCGACCGCGCCCATGCCCTGGCGCGGATCAAGCGCTTTGTCGAACACTGCTTCGACGCCCCGGTGCCCGTGCCCTCGCTGCTGGATGCCGACAAGGCCGGCGCCAGCTGCGCCGAGGCCGAGAGCCTGGCCGCGCCGCTGCCGCGCAACTCGCCGCGTGACCTCTATTGGCGCGCCACCCGCGCCAGCCTGCAGCTGGGCAAGGGGCTTTCCGAGGGCGTGAAGCTGGGCTTCGACACCGGCTTCGACTCGGGCTCCACCCTCGATTACGTTTACCGCAACCAACCGACCGGCAAAGGGCGGGTCGGCGAATTGATCGACCGCAACTACCTCGACGCCATCGGCTGGCGCGGCATCCGCCAACGCAAGCTGAATGTCGAGGAACTGCTGCGCCTGGCCATCGCCAGGCTGCGTGAGCAACAGCGCCCGGTGCACATCGTCGACATCGCCGCCGGGCACGGCCGTTACATCCTGGAGGCGCTGCAGGGCCTGCAGCAGTTGCCCGATTCGATCCTGCTGCGCGACTACAGCGAGCTGAACGTGCAACAGGGCAGCGCGCTGATCAACACAAAGGGCTTGGGCGATATCGCCCAGTTCATTCAGGCCGACGCCTTCGACCGCCAGAGCCTGGCCGGCCTCGATCCGCGCCCGACGCTGGCCGTGGTCTCGGGCTTGTATGAGCTGTTCCCCAGCAACGAGCAGGTGGGCAACTCGCTGGCGGGCCTGGCCGATGCCGTCGAGGACGGCGGCTACCTGGTCTATACCGGCCAGCCCTGGCACCCGCAGCTGGAGATGATCGCCCGCGCCCTGACCAGCCATCGCGGCGGGCAGGCCTGGGTGATGCGTCGGCGCAGCCAGGCAGAGATGGACCAGTTGGTGGAAGCAGCCGGGTTCCGCAAGATCGCCCAGCGCATCGACGAGTGGGGCATCTTCAGCGTCAGCCTGGCGCAGCGGGTGCGTTGATGGCGCGTGAAGCTGGGCTGATTCGCCGGGGCGTGCTCTGGCTGTTGCTGCTTGGGCCGCTCTTCTTTCTCAGTTACGGCCTGAGCAACACCTACACCGCAGGCCGCGATGACGTCGGCAGCCTGGTGTTCGCCTGGGAATCGCAGATGCCGCTGTGGCCGTGGACGATCATCCCGTACTGGTCGATCGACCTGCTCTACGGGTTGTCGTTCCTGCTGCCGCTGACGCGCCGGGAGATGGACCGCCATGCCCTGGCGCTGCTGACCGCGCAGTTCATCAGCGTCACTTGCTTCCTGCTCTGGCCACTGCGTTTCACCTTCGAGCGCCCCGAGCTGTCGGGGCTGTTCGGCTGGTTGTTCGATGTGCTGATGGGCTTCGACAAGCCCTACAACCAGGCACCCTCGCTGCATATCGCGCTGCTGGTGATCATCTGGGCGATGTTTGCCCGGCATACCCACAGGCGCCTGTGGCGTTGGCTGGTGCATGGCTGGATGGGGTTGATCGGTCTGTCGGTGCTGACCACCTGGCAGCATCATTTCATCGATGTGCCGACCGGCGCCCTGGCCGGCTTCGTCTGCCTGTGGCTATGGCCACGGCAGGGACCATTGCCTTGGCAGAAGGCCCGGTTTGCCTGTGCCCCCAAACGCTGGCGGCTGGCGTTGCGCTACGGGCTCGGGGCCGTGCTGTTCGCGGTGATCGGATTCAAGCTTGGGCATGGAGGATTGTGGCTGCTGTGGCCTGCCGTGTCGCTGTTGCTGGTAGGGATGAACTATGCCGTATTCGGGGCAGATGGTTTCCAGAAGGGCGCGGATGGCCGGCTGTCCATTGCCACGACCTGCTTGCTGGCGCCCTACCTGCTGGCCGCATGGGTTAACTCGCGGCTGTGGACATGGCGCCATCCCCAACCGGACGAAGTGTGCGATGACGTGTACCTCGGGCGCATGCCTGGCCGCAGCGAAGCCTCATTGTTCGTCGGTATTGTCGACTTGTGCGCCGAACTACCCTGCCCTTTCGCCGGCCAGCCGGCTCCTACACAGAGCGCGTCGCCACGGCGTTACCACAACCTGCCAACCCTCGACCTGGTCGCCCCGGACAGCCAGCTGCTGCAGCAAGCAGCCAAAGCCATCGAAGACCTGCGCCAGCATGGCCCTCTGCTGGTCTGCTGCGCCCTGGGTTATTCGCGCAGCGCCAGCGCGGTGGCCGCCTGGCTGGTGCTCAGCGGTCGCAGCAACGATGTTGATGAGGCCGAAGCGCTGATTCGCAAGGCCCGCCCCGGCGTGGTCCTGCACCCGGCCCATCGCCTCGCCCTGCAAACACTGGAAGCGCACCCATGAAGCTGTTTGTCGTCGCCAGCCTGCTCGCGCGCGGGCGCCAGCTGGAACGCCTGTCGGATGGCATCACCCTGCTGGGCTTGGCCTACAACCTCGTACCGTTGCTGGGCATGCCGCTGCCTGCGTTGTCCAGCATGCTCTGCGCGGCTTTGCTGGTGATCGGCCTGGTTCACAAGTACTGGGCCGCCCGTGTCGCCCTGGATGCCGAACTGTTCGCCCGTCTCGGTGCCAGCAATGAGCTGCCCGCCGACACCCAGGCCCTGGACCGCGCGCTGTTCGACCTGCGCCTGAAACCCACCGCCAGCGACACCCGCGACTGGCCGGCCCGCAGCCAGGGCGCCCTGGCCCTGCTGCGGCGCCAGGCCCTGTGCCTCGCGGTACAGGTCGTGCTCGCCCTCGTTCTCCCCTTCACCGGATAAGACCGCCGCCATGCTCGCCAGCCTGACCGCCTTCGTCATCACCTCCGCCGCCCGCCTGATCACCGGCGCCCGCGCCCTGTGGCTGGGCTGCAGCCCACAACCGGTGCAGCGCCTGTACTTCGCCAACCACAGCAGCCACGGCGACTTCGTGCTGCTCTGGGCGGCCTTGCCCGAGGCGTTGCGCCGCCACACCCGCCCGGTGGCCGGCGCCGACTACTGGTGCAAGCCGGGCATCCGCGACTTCCTCATCCGCCAGGTGTTCAACGGCGTGCTGATCGACCGCCAGCGCCCGGCCGGCGAGGGCAACCCACTGCAACCGGTGCTCGACGCCTTCGCTCAGGGCGACTCGCTGATTTTCTTCCCCGAAGGCACGCGCAACCTTACCGACGACCCGCTGCTACCGTTCAAGAGCGGCCTGTTCCACCTGGCCTCGGCCAACCCGCAGGTCGAGCTGGTGCCGGTGTGGATCGCCAACCTCAACCGGGTCATGCCCAAAGGCCGCGCGCTGCCACTGCCCCTGTTGTGCACCCTGAGTTTCGGCGAGCCGCTGCACCTGCAAGCCGACGAAGCCAAGCACGCGTTTCTCGAGCGGGCCCGCCAGGCCCTGCTGAACCTGGCCCCGAAGGAAGCCTGAAATGGACCACAACACCCTGTCGCTGTTCGCCGGCATCGGCGCCCTGCTGCTGCTCGCCAGCCTGATCGGCCGCCTGCTCAAGTGGCGCGCCGGCCCCACCCCGCACGCGGTGATCGACAACCTCAACGCCCGCATCAACGCCTGGTGGGTGATGGTGCTGGTGATCGGCATCGCCTTCCTGTTCGGCAAGTACGGTGTGATCGTGCTGTTCTACGGCGTGTCGTTCTACGCCCTGCGCGAATTCATGACCCTCACTCCCACCCGGCGCAGCGACTACCCGGCATTGGTAGCGGCGTTCTACGTGGCGCTGCCGGTGCAATACCTGCTGATCGCCATGGACTGGTACGGGATGTTCAGCATCTTCATCCCCGTGTACCTGTTCCTGCTGCTGCCCATTCTCGCCAGCTTCGGCGGCGATACCACGCGCTTTCTCGAGCGCGCTTCGAAGGTGCAGTGGGGACTGATGATCGCGGTGTACTGCGTGTCGTCGGTGCCGGCGCTGATGACCCTCGACATCCCCGGCTACGAGGGCCGCAACTTGCTGCTGATCGCCTGGCTGATCCTCGTGGTGCAGATCAGCGACGTGCTGCAGTATGTGTGCGGCAAGCTGTTCGGCAAGCGCAAGGTGGCACCCAACCTGTCACCGTCGAAAACCGTCGAAGGGCTGGCCGGTGGCGTGACCCTGGCCACACTGGTGGGCGCGCTGCTGTGCTGGATCACTCCGTTCACTTTCTGGCAGGCGGCAATGATGGCGCTGACCGTCAACGCCATGGGCTTTTTCGGCGGGCTGGTGATGTCGGCGATCAAGCGCGACCGTGGGGTAAAGGACTGGGGGCACATGATCGAAGGCCATGGTGGCATGCTCGACCGCATGGACTCGGTGTGCTTCGCAGCACCGGTGTTCTTCCATTTCGTGCGCTACTGGTGGGCATGAGGCCGATGCTTCCCCGGCAGGCACAAACCGGCCCCCGTTGATTTGGCACGGCCTCTGTAGGAGCGGCTTTAGCCGCGATTACCCGCAAAGCGGGTGCCAGGCACCGCGTTGCCTGCATCGCGGCTTAAAGCCGCGCCTACCCCTGCCATAGCGCGGGCAGACAGCTGGACGTCGAGCCCAGGCAACTGCGTGTGATGCGATCCCCCTATGGTGATGCGTCACTTCAACCCTTGCCTGGAGCCACGCCATGTCTGATTTCATCACCGTCCTGCGCGAAACCTGCCCCACTCCAGTGGTCGACGCCACCAAGTGGCAGCGCATCGGCGGCGACCCACACACCGTCAACCTCAACGCCTACCTGTCGGCCGACGGCAGCAAGATCATGGGCACCTGGATCTGCACGCCGGGCAAGTTCGAGGTCCACTACGAGAAATGGGAGTACTGCCACTTCCTCGAGGGGTACTGCATCGTCACCCCTGAAGGCGAAGCGCCCAAGCACCTGAAAGCAGGTGATGTGTTCGTGATCGAACCCGGCATGAAGGGTACCTGGGAAGTGGTCGAGACAGTGCGCAAGTACTTCGTGTTTGCTTGACGCCTCTGCGTTCTCACCCGGTTGAATACGGGTCTACCCGACGTCATCAAAGGCAGGCAGACGCAACTCGGTGAGGACGTTTCTCAGGAAAACACGTTCATACCCGTTCTCGTCCCCTGGAATCTTGAATTTGATTCGCAGGCATGTACCGACCTCAACCACATTGATTCTTTTGAGACTAAAGGTCTGCCAGGTTACATCCTTCTCCGTTATCCCCAGAGGTTCGTCGAAAAACGGGTCCCTCTGGGGCCCCGCTTCCGTGATCAAGAACACCTGGAGCCTGCAGCCTCTCAACTTTTCGATGTTGTACTGACATTCAATCAGGTACTCAGGCCGCCCCTCGGGCCCCAGCTTCGCTGGAGCGTGAATTTCAAAGTCCTGCCAGAGTTCAAGACCTTCAAGAAGCTCTACATAGGGATTGCCATCTGCGTCTGTTCTCGTGGCATAACGTGAGTTAGGTTTATCGCACTTCCAGGGTCTCTCGTCATCCATCGGGCCGATGGAATTGGTGGGAAACGAATGAGCTTTCAGCAATTGATGACTCTTGGTTTCGTTTTCTGCTGCTGGTAAGGCACTGGATACTGGATTGGGGCTGATGGACATGGGCATCTCCATTATCACGCTTGATGAACCGACAAACATCCGGAAAGAACAACCACTCTCACTGGCCAGACGAACAAGCACACCGCTATGCCAAAAGGCCACTGACTTTACGTTGGCTAGCGTCAAGGGAGCGCTTCATACTTCTCGACCAGAGCGTTGACCTGCGACTCGAAGTCCGCACCGCCGTACTTGGCAAAGTAACGAACCTCCACGATGACGTCGCTAAGACTCTCGATCAGCTCTTTCTGCGCTTCGTGACGCGGGAGCTTAAGGTGCCAATCGGACACCGCGCCGGTACCTTCGAATGGCAGGTAGCGGTCGTCGGTCTCGGGGGCGGAGACCAGCCCGATATCCTGGCTGGCCGAGGACAGGCAGACCTGCTGCCGCGGCCGCAGGCTCATCCTCACGAAGCGCCCATCGCCCGTGCCTTCGCTGTCGTGCAGCTCCGGCGACAGGAAGAGCACCCCACCCGAGCTCGGCTCGGCCAACAGTCGGCTCTGCGTCTGGGTCAGGGTCGCGCGGATGTTCTGGTAGGGCCCCAGCAGGGCGGGCAGTGTCAGCGCCACGCTATGCAGACGGCGCAGGTAGTGCCCAGGATAGTCCTGGTCGTACAGCATCTCCGACAGGCTGAACGCCAGCGCCCCTTGGCCTGCCAAGGCAGCGAGCACTTTGTCCCAATCTTCAAGCACCTCACCATTTCCATCGAAGACCAGTTTCTGGCCCACCAATGCCTGCAACGAAACTGTCTTGCGCAGCTCCAGGTGCCGCTCGTTGCGCAGCAGCGCCTCGGCCTCCAGCCGGTGCAAGTCCAGGCGCAGCTCGCCACCGGCATTCAGGCCATGGCGGTCCGCCTGCCAGATGGGGGTGCGAATGATCTGCCTGTCGTAGTTGCCCGTCTCGAACTGCCAGCAGGCCTGGGCACTGTTGCACAAGCTGACCGCCACATCGAACAGGGTCGCGTGCCAAGTGGTGGCCTGGGAGCGCAACCAGCGATACAGCGACACACTGGTGGATTTGTTCTGGTAGTGCGCATACAGCTGCTGGGCGTGCGCCAGAGCCTTGCGGCTGTGCGCCAACGAGGCCTGGGCGGCCAGCGTCGTGTGCTGTTGCGCTTCGAGTTGCTTGTCGATGACGTCCAGCTCCTTGCCGGCCAGCCTGGCTTGCAACTGCCATTCCTGGCGGCGACGGCGGTAACCTTCCGTTTCTCGCAACACATCGGCAGAGATAACCAAAGCGCCCGCTGCGATCTCCGCGATTAGCCCTGTTGCATTCAACGCGCCTTCGTACTCCTGGCCGCCGTTGGCCATACCAAAGACATTGGGCGCCATTGACGCCAACTGGGCCGCAGCATAGACAGCGCCCAGGCCCGTGGAGACACCGCGCCCCAGGGCGCTATTAGCGATCGCCGCCGTTTCCCCAGGCGATAGATTGTCTTCGTACAAGCGCTGGTAATGCGCCTGTCGCAACGCCGTGGCAGCACGTTGCTCCTTCAGCACGTCCTCATTCTTCTGTTGCTGGTTGAGCAACTGCTCCTGGATACCGATGGTGTAGCCGGCAATTTCCGCCGCCTGTTGGTACTGCATGGCTTCCAGTTCGGTGCGCTCTTCCAGTTCCAGGAAACTGCGCAACTGCTCGCCGTACTGGATCAACGCCGTCACCGTTTCCTGGGCCTTGGCCACCAGGGTGCGGAACCGGTAAGGCGGTACCACGGTGCGATAGCCCAGCAAGTGGGCCAGGTTGGCATTGCCGCCCATACGCGCCATCAGCAGGTCGAACGGATTCGCCGCGGGTGCATACAGCGGCAGTTCCATCGGGTACCCCTCGATGCTGAGGAAATGGCGCAGGTTGTAGAACCGCTGCGTCAGCAACTCCCAGATATCCAGCAGTTCCCGGTTGGCCGGCAGGCGGAAAGCCTCGTGCGCCGCCACGCCGGCCCAGAAGAACGTGGACAGTTGCTTGGGCAGGTTCTGCGGCATGACAGCGTGCGCGAGGTCTTCCCACTGCGTGCCGCCCGCTGGCGGGTGCAGCAGGTCGGATACGGTTTGCGGTACCCAGGTATTGATCGAGCGCGCATCCGGCGCCTCGCCCATCAGGTCCGCCGCCATTCGATACAGCAGCCAGGCATTGCCCAGGCTGTCTCGGGTTTGCCGACGATAAAGCAGGTCGGCTTCGCCGATCAGCAGGTTCACGTACTGTACGAATACCGCCTTGCGATAATGCGATGGGTTACGCAGCGCGATGACATGCGGGTCGATCAATTCGTGATCGGGCGCGGCGGCCTCGGTATCGTCCTGCATCAGCCATGCGCAGTTCCAATAATCGACACCGGGCGTTTCCGTTGGCGCTTGCTTGCTTTGTGGGTTGAAGATCAACTGCAGCCAGCTTCGGGCTTCGTCGAAACGCTCCTCCTCCTGCAAACGCGAGGCAATCAGGTGTGGCACATGGAAGAACAGTTCACGCAGGTACATGCCGTTGGCATCGTACACGTTCAGCAACGGGTCATCGGCAGATCTTCGCCTGGCCTGATACACCCCGCTGGTACTCGTCGACTCATAAGCCGGCTCCTGCAAATGCTGCGCGTCCCAGCCGAACACGGCCTGGGGAGCAACCTGGGCACGGTTGATCAGGTCCGGGACCTGTTGGGAATTCAAGCGTGCGGCCAGTGGTGAGCCTGAATCCTTGATGAAGCTGAGGACCAGGAAGTCTGTACCGGTGGCCTGTTGATGGATGTACGGCATATCCTCTATGCCGAGGGTGGATAGGGACGACCCCGTCAGCGTGAAGGTCGTTACGTCTTGACCGTCACGCCCGACCGTGAACACGATTTTCTCGTCTACATTGATGTCCCATGTATGGGCCACCCAGGGACTGGTGGCGGAGCCGTTGTAGCTGAACAGACCGGTCCACAGAGTTTCTGGGGGGGCCGTTACCTTCAACATCATGTCCTGTACGGTTGTAAACACAGGGAGCCCAATGATGAAGTTACTGTCAGAGACCAGCCCCCGCTGCACCTCTGACTCATCGACCTTGACCGTGAACCCTGCCCCTTCACGGACTTGTGCGGCGGTGTAGTTGGCCAGCGCGTTCATCAGCGGTACGGTCTGTTCAATCTCGATCGTTGCCTCATACCATCCATAGGGCTTCATATCGAATTTATCTTTGGACAGCGTCGTTATTGAGCCCGTCCCATGCGATAGCGTGAGTGTGGTAAACCTGGGGCTTGAGATGGTCAAACAGCGCAATTCGAGTTTATTAAATTTATTGGAACGAACCTGAAACTGGCCTAGACTGCCCGCAAACTCAACCATCGAACCACTCAAGTTCAATGCATGTATCAGTAAGTACTTGAGCACCTGAGTGGAGCGTGCACGCAAATACAGTTGGTAACTATCTTTACCCAACTGCAGCAGAAGGACATCAAGCTCCATGTAGCTGTCTATACTATCCGACTCGACACGCTCAACTTGCCAGTCACTGGAACTCAGGCGACGCTGCAAATTCAACTTACCCGTCTCGTCACTGAAGTGTTTGAACAGTGCCCCCATGAGGCCGCCCGTGTGACCCTCATCGGGCGGGAAGTCCACATCCACCGCTCGCTTCAGTACATCGCGCTGAACGACATACTTTTCTGTGTAAATGGCTTCAGTCTGCGTGGCAAGCGCAACATACAGCTGGTCATTGCTACCCTGTGCACGCCCCAGTGCCAGTGCCAATAACCTGTAGGACGCCCAGTCGAAAACGCTTTCTTCGAACGCTTTCTGCGTAGGGGGTCGTTCTATATGCTCACTCCAGAGCATCTCCGGTACCGACCACACGTTATCCAGCCCCAGGTAGATGATCTCGAGCTTCAGCGTGTAACGCTCCAGCTCATCCCCGTCGGTGTCTGGCACCATGACCGGCGCCGCATAATGCAACCAGACCAAGTGCAGGCGCCCACAAAACAGAACCAGCCGGGCCAGGACCACCGTGGTCCCGGCAGGCACGGGTACCGGCTGCCATTCCGTCCAGGCGTCTGGCTGGATGTAGGTGGCGTTAGCGTCCAGGCGCACATCGACCTTGCGCCAGTAATACTGGGGAGGCGAAGCGGTATCCTTGCCCAGCAAGTAGTAGTCCGAGTGGGCAAAGGCGTAACCTTTAAACCGCGACCCATCAAGATTATCTTCGCGGTAATCAATGTAACCGGACTGCACCCGAATACTGTTCTGGTGCTCATAGCCCTTGAGATAAGTCAGCAACGCGTTCTGTACCGCGGCGTCGGTTATCCGCCCCTGGCTCAGGTCGTTTTCCAATGTCTGGAACAGTGTGGTCTTGTCCAGCCTCAGGTCGGCGCGGATGTAGTTCTCGGGGTAATCTTCCAGCATCTGGTACGCCGCCCAGATCGAATAGTTCGACATGGCCTGCTGCCAGAACGTGATCATCTTCGGATCGAAATCCTGCGGATACCCAGGCTCGAGGTTGTTGAAGATCGCGTTGATATACAACTGGGTACAAGCCAGTGCTTCCGCCAGGTAAGACGTTGTCACCTTGGACGTAGCCTGGGTGTCCAGCATGAAGTAACGATCCAGGTGATCGGCCGTGATCATGTTCTGGGCGCCGGCTTGCAACTTTTCCGGCAACACATGATGGATCACATAGGCACTCAGCGCGTCGCGCCACTGCTCGGCCAGGGCATGGGTCAATTCACTGTTCATGGAAACCTCTGTAAATAGGGCACAGGATGAAAGGCCTACGGTCTTTTCAAGGCTGGTTTGACAACAACATCAGTCCATATCGGTTCGACCAATTGCTTGCACCAGAGCCCAAGTCTCAGTTCCACATCATTTCGCAGCCCCGTGTTTTTTATTAAAATCACCCAACTCACGCTTCGTCCCTGGAATCCAGTGTCTTCGCCTAGCAACGGCTCGAATGTCAAACCCAAGGAGGTATCCGAGTCGCGGCCAGAGTAGTGAAGTTGCATACTATTCACCAACAGTGGATGATTTTCGGGCAACGTATAAGTCAGTCTATATTTCTGTTCAAGTGCCTCATCCTGAACGAAAGTGATCAGATCGACGACTGCTTCGCCGGTATTCTCGATTTCCAGCTCTAGAGGTGGCATGACACGCACTTCAGCAAACTCGTGGGGGGCCTGACCGCGCACCGTTGCAATAACAGTGCGTGGCCCTTCCGTTGTGCCTCTCAGCGCGAAGCGTGCGATGCCATCCGACCCGGTAACCGTAAGAACATGATCTCCCGTTTCTTCCTTGATATCCCAATCAACCGGGTACCTGGCAACGGGTATGCCCTCGTTGGTCTTGACATGAACCTCATACTCGCCAGCTTCGATGCCGTCCGTAATTGGCCACTTCTCGCTACCCACGTAGCTGATATCGTTGGCATCGGCCAACACATCGATGGACAACGTTTGCGAGTGGTACTCCTTCTCGCGTCCATCCACTTCCGTCACGAGCGCGGCGGTCACGCTCAGCGTTCCTGCCGCAGCGCCCTTCACGACAGCCCTCGCCTTGCCGCCTGCATCACTGTCACCTTCTGGATCGATCGTGAGTGACGGCACCGAGCGCCACGTTACCTTCTGCCCTCCGACAGGCTGGCCATCCAGGCCCAATATCGTCGCCTCGACCTGGATATCGTCACCCGCAACGGTCCAGGACGTCAGCATGAGCGAACCGACGTATGGCTTGTTCTCGAAGCCCACCATGAAGCCTTCGGAGCCGTCGTCTCCGGGCGCATACCAGGCCGTCACGATGCCTTCGCCGTCGCTCTGGCTTCGCAGATCGATGGCACTGCGGCCCTCATTGTCCGTCAGCGTTTCCCCTGCTGTGGTATCGACGAAATAGCCGATCTCGGTGGCCCAGTTGATCCGTCTGTCGATACCCACGTTGCCATGATCGTCCACCAGCGAGGCCACAAACCTGTAGACCCCCACCCCCCCTGACAATGCCTTGGGCTCCGAGCTGTCCGGCTTACCTAGAATTGGAAGCAACCGCAGTGAAGCCTCGTCGCAGTCGATAATCACACCAGGCGCGATGGCCTGGCTGTCCAGCAGGTAGGTCGCTTTCACATGGGCGATACCCTGCTGATCCCCGGCCTGCAGCGTTACCTGCGCCACGCCGTTCTCGTCGGTGTAGCTGTGGTTCTTGCGCAACCTCCCAAGGTCGGTGGACCAGGCAATGCGGATATCGGAGACCGGCTGGTTGTTCATGTCCAGCAAGGTCAGTGAGACGGTCGTTTCTTCGCTGCCTCCATTCATCTTGGCAATCAACCGCGATTCGCTCACTTCGCAACGCGACCTCAGGCTCTGGCGCAACTCCACCTCGTCGCGGCGCTGTTCGGGATCGCGGCGCAGGCTGCTGAGCATCTCCTGTGCGACGCCGCGGTACGCTTGCGTGTCGGAGTTGGCAGTGAGTCGGCTGAGTTTCATCAGCGACACTGCGCTCAGCCCGGTGCGCTCGCAGAGTTGCCGTGTATTCACCAGGGAGAGCAGTTGTACCAGATTGCGAATGATGCCATCGGGCGCCAACACGGCCGCCACATCGAGCACTTCGCGAATGCCCCACCCTAGCCAACTGGCAAGCTTGTCTGCGGCAACATCCTTGATCAGCCGTCGCTCATTGGCGGTGAGCTCTCCCAGCCCCTCGATCGCGGAAAAGTAGTCCAGCAACTGCCCTTCCGTTTGTTTGGCCAAACGCAAGCTGCGTGAGTACCGCTCGAGCAGATACAGCGTATGCAACGTCAGGGCTGTACTTCTGAGGTTGAAGCGCGGCCTTTGCGAGCGTTTCAGCAGGCTGAACAACAGCGCAGGGCTCAAGTTGAACTGCGTGGCGACCTGAGCGCATCGCTGCATGCGCAGGAGCAGCGGCATCATCGCTTTCAGGGATTCAGACTCGACCATGTCCGGGTTGAAGGCCACAACACTCTCCATGAGCGTGTGCACTCGCCCCTCGGCCCAGTAAATCACCGGAACCACTTTCTCGGTACTGAGCGCCAGCACATGTGACAAGCGCTCCTGCACGACGCCCCATTGCTGTGTGCGAATACGTAACACCACCCCCTTGACGAGCGCTTTCAAGCGTTCGTATTCCTCCAGTTCCAGCCCTGGTAGCCCGGCTTCGTCGTTAGCCAACTGATTGATGACCAGGTTGATATCTCGCTCGGCAAAGTTCTCGTAGTCGAGGTAATCGAAGTCCATCGAGCTGATACCGCTGTCCATGATCAAGCCGCTTTCATCCACGATCCGCGACAACTCCTTTATCCAGCGCTTGCCCACCAGCCGGGGAACGCCGGCTTCCTCCATGGCCTGATCGAAGTTGCGAAACGGCGCCAGGTCGCTCTGGAGCTCGATGAACAGGGCCCTGAACGCCTCGGGCACGATGTCCGGCGTCTCGATCGGCAGCAATTGCTGGACCAGCCAGCTGATAGGCAGTTGCTGCTCCTGGCACCAGAGCACGCATTGGCAGATGGCATAGGTGACGTTGACGGTATCCGTGCGCGAGAAATGCTCATACATGGCATTGCTGGGAATGCCCGCCAGCCGCAGCGTATAGAGGCCTTCCGGGCTCAGGACCTCCATCAGCGACATCAACTCGATCGTTGTGATCGAGAGCAGCCTGGCCAGCAAGGTAATCCGATAGAACGCACTGAACAGCCTGATCGAACGCTTCTGTTCCTCGCCGCCCTGCCCCTCCATGACGACCCGGGACAGGTAGCGGAAGGTTTCCATGTTGATACCCAGACCACGGCACAACAGATCGATGGTGCGTTTGCTCTGCGCATCCTCACCATCGAGATTGAACTGAGTATCATCGATCTGCAGCGGCGTGACGGCGTCGGTGTTGAACACACGGTCGAAGTGGCTGCGTTTCTCGCCAATGGCATGTATGCCCATGTCCGACATCAGCGCGGCAAACTCTTCGGCACTGCACGAGAAGCGTTCACGCAAGAACTGGAACAACCCTAGCCCTCTGACGGTATTGACTGTCATCCATAGCGGCTCGTCATCTAGGTCTGACCGCCTGAGCTCCGCCTGTTCACGCCTTTCCGCATCGATGATCGCGCACACCACCTGGTCGGCTTCCGCGTAGGAAAGCTTTAGCGCATGGGCCAGGCGCACCAGGCGGTTGAGCCGATCACAGCGGTCCTCGGACAAGTTCCGGAATCGATGGTGTTCGGGGGCGTCGGGATCACTTTCGACTGAAACGGGGTCTGATACGCCGCCATTCAGGAACCGCGCACCGAACTCACCAGGGCTGACCGTTGCCCCAGCCTTACCGGCATTCTCCGACAGCGAGGGCGCGTATGCTGCCAAACCGAACAGCGACTCCATTTCGTCTTGCGTCATCTCCAATGCCTGACAGAAGTTCACCACATTCTGCAACGTCGGGTAGCCCACTACGCCGAAGTTGCTCCGATAGAACGTGGTGGCTGTTTCCAACACTCGCTCTGCAAGCTGCAGCGCATTCTTCGCCGGCAACGCCAGCAACCGACGCGTCTGCGGATTGAACTGTACGCCTCCGGCCCCGCTGAAGTAGGGAGGCTCCAACAGAATGGCGCGCAAGGCCGGCCCAAGCGAGGAGTTCTGCTGCAAGGCCATGTTCGAGATCGTCGAGTTGGCACCTGGCTGGATGAAGTAGGGGCTGTCGATATCCGACAGGTGCGTGAGGTCGCTGATGTGCAGCTGGTTGAACGCCAGTACCGTGCGGATCTGCTCCCAGTAGGCTTCGTAGGGGAAATGCCTGAACGGGTACCGCACTTCGAGCAGCTTGTCTTCGACGGAAGTCAGGTCCTGCCCCTTGCGCTGGTCGTCGATTGCGCGCGCCATCACATCGTTGACGATTTCGACCTGGGTCACCTCCTGGTTCATGGTCTGTTCGTCGATCAACAGGTCGAACAGGTCGGGGCGCCGGGTCTCCAAGCGCAGGACTTTGTCTTGGTCACCCTGCAATTCGATATGGTCACGGGCAAAGGTCAACATATCGATCAGGTAGGCCGCCGGTGACGTGGTGGCATCCACGGCGCCGGGGTGGGTGTGATTGTCCCAAGAGGGGTTGAACTGGTTTTCGAAGGTGGGGCCGCTGTTCAGCACCAGGGAGCCTTTCATTTCATCCGCTGCTCGGCGGATGCCCGAACTCAGGCGCTTTTCCCGGAACGCGCGCATCATGGCCGCTGCAGCAACGTCGAGGCGGGCCTTGAGCCGCGTCGCCTCGCTCGCGCGAAGCGGGGGGTAGAGCGCCATCAACGATGTGGGCGTCTTGCGCTGCAAGTCCAGAACCGATGCCTGGGCGAAATTGCCGCCAGCGAGCTTGGCTTTGATCCCAGGCTCTGTATCGAGAATTTTCTCGATCAATGCATCTTGCTTGCGACCCTTGCGTTTGGTCATGTTGCCCCCTTGGCATCCTGGACGTGAGCGCCCCCGACAACCCACCCGTGGCAGCGCTGTTGTGGTTTACGCTGGATGCTAGGCCTGCACCGCGATTCGAGAAACTGGCAAAAATGCCAGGTACGCGGTACTTGAACACATGAAGGAAACGCAAAGCGCCCTCGCCCATCGCGTCGCCTGGTTCGCCGGTAAAGCCGGCGCCTACAGGGGCCGCGCCGAACTTGCCGGCGAACAAACCAAGGCGATAGCTCACGCCAGACCGCGCACAGGGTCCCCAGTTGCACACAAAAAAAATCGCGAACCCGACACCCTTCCCCCTGGTGCGCAGTTACAGGGGGAAGGCCATCCGGCCCGCGATGAAGTCCAGCTTGCTCCGTCAGTCTTTCTTGCGATAACCCTCGACGATCGCCGAGAAGTCCTTGCCGCCCTCGCCGCGCAGGCTCATGGCCTGGTACAGCTGCTGGGCCAGCGCGCCGAGGATCACTGGCTGGTGCGCCTGGCGCGCGGCTTCAGTGGCCAGCCCCAGGTCCTTGAGCATCAGCTCGGCGCCGAAGCCGCCGGTGTAGCCGCGTGAGGCCGGGGCGGTCTCGATGATGCCCGGCCACGGGTTGTAGGTGTCCGAGCTCCAGCAGCGCCCGGTCGAGCTGTTGATGATGCCGGCCAGCACCTGGGTGTCGATGCCCAGCGCGTTGCCCAGGGCCATGGCCTCGGACACACCGATCATCGAGATGCCCAGCAGCAGGTTGTTGCATATCTTGGCGATCTGCCCGGTACCGACCTCGCCGCAATGCACGATATTGCGGCCCATCTGCGCCAGCACCGGCTGGAGCGTGGCGAACAGTTCGGCGCTGGCGCCAACCATGAAGGTCAGGGTGCCGGCCGCCGCACCGCCGGTACCGCCGGAGACCGGCGCATCCCCCATGTCGACACCTTTGGCCGCCGCGGCCTTCGACACGTCACGGGCGGTCTGCGGGTCGATGGTGCTGCAATCCACGGTCGGGGTGCCGGGGCGGATGCCGGCCAGCACACCGTTCTCTTCGTCCAGGTACACGCTGCGCACATGGGCAGCCGCGGGCAGCATGGTGAGCACCAGCTCGCTGTCGGCGGCGGCCGCGTTCGGCGATGCGCTGACCTGCCCGCCCAGCCCGGCAAGCTCCGCCAGCACGGTCTGGTTCAGGTCGACGAGGTTGAGCTGGTGCCCAGCCTTGATAAGGTTGCGGGCCATGGGCGCGCCCATGTTGCCCAGGCCGATGAATGCGATACGCATGGCGTTCTCCTTTGAGCAGGCTGATGGCTTAGCGCAGGCTGATGGTGGTGTTCACACCGTCGTTGACACTGTCGTCGTCGAACCAGCGGGCGGTGACGGTCTTGGTCTGGGTGTAGAACTGCACCACTTGCTTGCCGTACGGGCCGAGGTCGCCGAGCTTGGAGCCGCGCGAGCCGGTGAAGC
Organism: Pseudomonas entomophila; assembly: GCF_023277925.1. Classification (NCBI taxonomy): domain Bacteria; kingdom Pseudomonadati; phylum Pseudomonadota; class Gammaproteobacteria; order Pseudomonadales; family Pseudomonadaceae; genus Pseudomonas; species Pseudomonas entomophila. The sequence goes on along the minus strand of NZ_CP063832.1, from coordinate 5,082,753 downwards.
TGAAGAACGGCACCGGTACCGGGATCGGGATGTTGATGCCGACCTGGCCAATATCGATCTCGCTCTGGAACTTGCGCGCCGCCGCGCCGCTTTGGGTGAACAGGCCGGTGCCGTTACCGAACGGGTTGGCGTTGACCAGGGCAATGGCCTCGTCGAGGGTGTCCACTTCCAGCGTCACCAGCACCGGGCCGAAGATTTCCTGGGTGTACACCTGCATGTCGGTCTTCACCCCGGAGAACAGGGTCGGGCCGATGAAGTTGCCTTGCTCGTAGCCCTGCACCTTCACGTCACGGCCGTCGAGCTCGAGCGTGGCGCCTTCCTTGATGCCGCTCTCGATCAGGCCCAGCACACGCTCCTTGGCGCGTTTGGAAACCACCGGGCCGACATCGGTGCCCGGCTCGTTGCCGGCGTTGACCTTGAGCTTGCTCGCCGCGTCCTTGATATCCGGCAGCCACTCGCGGGCCTTGCCCACCAGCACCGCCACCGAGGTGGCCATGCAACGCTGGCCGGCCGCGCCGAAGGCGGCGCCGACCAGGGCGTTGACGGTCTGCACGCGGTTGGCGTCGGGCAGCACCACGGCGTGGTTCTTGGCGCCCATCATCGACTGCACGCGCTTACCATGCTGGCTGCCCAGGTTGTAGACGTGGGTACCAACCTCGGTCGAACCGACGAACGAGATCGCCTTGATATCCTTGTGGGTGCAGATCGCATCGACCACCTGCTTGCCGCCGTGCACCACGTTGAGCACGCCGGCCGGGATGCCGGCTTGCAGCGCCAGCTCGACCAGCATCATGGTCGACAGCGGGTCCTGCTCGGACGGCTTGAGCACGAAGGTGTTGCCACAGACGATGGCCATCGGGAACATCCACAGCGGGATCATCGCCGGGAAGTTGAACGGGGTGATGCCGGCGCACACGCCGATCGGCTGGCGCAGGGTGTAGGTGTCGACACCGCCGGCGACGTTCTCGGCGAACTCGCCCATCTGCAGGGTGCCGATGGACGCAGCGTGCTCGACCACTTCCAGGCCGCGGAAGATATCGCCCTCGGCGTCGGCAATGGTCTTGCCCTGCTCGGCGCTGAGGGTGACGGCGATGCGCTTGCTGTGCTCGCGGATCAGCGCCTGCAACTTGAGCATGATGCGCATGCGCGCACCGATGGGGGTGTCGCGCCAGGTCTTGAAGGCGCGCTCGGCGGCGGCCACGGCGGCGTCGACTTCCTCGGTGGTGGCGAACGGCACTCGCGCCAGCACCTGTTGCGTGGCCGGGTTGACGATGTCGCGCCATTCGGTGGTCTTCGACTCGACCCATTGGCCGTCGATCAGCAGCTTGACCTGTTCGACCTGGGTATGGGCGGGTGCCTGGGGTGCGTTCATCTGCGCTCTCCTTGGAATTATTGTCGGAACGAAGACGCCTACGCCGGAGCGAACACGGGGTGGCGCTTGGGGGCTGAGTTCGAGTATAGATGTGCAAACATCCAACAAGAATGCACAAAAAAACCGGATCATCATGCAAAAAGACCTCACCTCCCTGAGCGCGCTGAACTGGGACGACCTCAAGTTCTTTCTTGAGGTAGCGCGCACCCGCAAGGCCAGCAGCGCGGCCAAGCGCCTGGCCGTGGACTACACCACGGTGTCGCGGCGCATCGGCTCACTGGAAGGGGCGCTGGGCACTTTGCTGTTCGAGAAATCGCGGACCAACGGCTTCGTTCTTACTGCCGAAGGCCAGCGCTTGCTGGGCTATGCCGAGTCGATCGAAAGCACGTTGCACATGGCCTGCGAGCAGGTCTCGGGCTCGGGCGTGGCCTTGTCGGGGCATGTGCGCATGGGCTGCACCGAAGGTTTCGGCAGCTTCTTCGTCACCCCGCAACTGAGCCACTTCGTCGATGCCTGGCCGGCGATCTCGGTGGATATCCTGCCGCTACCGCACTTCATCAGCCTGTCCAAGCGCGAGGCCGATATCGTCATCGCCCTGGAGCGCCCCGAACATGGCCCGTATGTGTGCTGCAAGCTGTGCGACTACCGCTTGCGCCTGTACGCGACCCAGGGCTATCTCGACCGCCATGAGCCTATCCGCGAAGTCGTCGACCTGGCGCGCCACCCGTTCATCAGCTATGTGGACGACCTGGCGTTCAGCTCGGAGCTGCTGTACCTGGCCAACCTGATCCCCAACGCCAACGCGCACCTGCGCAGCACCAGCGTGATTGCCCAGTACACGGCGGCGTTACAAGGGCGTGGGCTGGCGATCCTGCCGTGCTTCCTGGCGGCGCAGGATCCGCGGCTGGTGACGGTGTTGCCGGAGGAGATCGAAGTAACGCGGCAGTTCTGGATGTACTGCCGGGAGGATCTGCGCAAGCTGAAGCGGATCACCTTGCTGTGGGATTACATCCGTGAAGTGACCGAGGCCAATGCGCCGTTGCTCATGGGGGAAACCCGCGAGATGAAATTCGCTCAGGATTGATTGGGGCTGCAAGTCCTCTGTAAGAGCGGCTTTAGCCGCGATGCAGGCATCGCGGCATCTGGCACCCGCCTTGCGGGTGATCGCGGCTAAAGCCGCTCCTACAGAGGCCACGCCAGGTCAATTAGCGCCGGCTTGCCGGCGAACAGGGCCCGTCAATCCGACGCCACCACGATCGACACCCGCCGGTTTTCCAGGCGCCCGGCGCTGGTGCGGTTGTCCGCCACCGGCTGGCTGCTGCCCAGCCCGCGAGTCTGGATGTTCTGCGGCTGCATGCCGATGCCGATCAACGCCTTGGCCACGCTCTGGGCGCGGCGCTCCGACAACTGCTGGTTGTAAGCCGCCTTGCCCGAGGCATCGGCATGGCCATCGATGCGCACGCGCTGGATATCCACCGACAGCAACGCCTTGCCGATGCGCTCGACGATCGATTCGCTGGCGCTGTTGAGGCTGTCCAGGTCACTGCCGAACAGCACCTTGCCCGACAGGTCGAACGCCCAGCCCTCGTCGGTCGGGGCAAAGCCCTCGCGTTTGAGCACGGCCACCTGCTCGGGGGTCAGCCCCTTGGGCGGCACGCTTTGGCAAGCCGTGAGCGTGAGCAGTGCCAGCAGCACGGCCATAACGGGAAAACGCAGGGAAGTTAGGCGGTAGATCACGGTTCAGCTCCTGTTCTTAACGTCAGTGGCGCAGCGTTCCGGCTGGGCCACTTGCCAATGGCCACGGCGCTTGCGCTTGGCCTGGTACATCGCCGCGTCGGCGGCATTGAGCAGACTGGCCGGGTCTTGGCCGTCGTCCGGGTAATAGGCGATACCGACACTCAGCGAGGTGGTGATGCTGTTGCCATCCTCCAGCTGCACCGGCAGCTTCATGCTGGCGACGATCTTCTCGGCGATGCGCTCGGCGTCCTCGCGCGCCTGCAGCGGCGATAGCAGCACGGCGAACTCGTCACCGCCCAGGCGCGCCACCAGGTCATGCTCGCGCAACTGCGCACGCACCCGGCTGGCGACGCTGATCAGCACCTGGTCACCCACCGCGTGGCCGAGGCTGTCGTTGATCTGCTTGAAGTGATCGCTGTCGAGGAACAGCAACGCCAGGTGTTCCTGCTGGCGGGCGGCGTTACGCAGGCTGCGGGTCAGGCGGCCCTCGAAGAAGCCTCGGTTGGGCAAGCCGGTCAGGCTGTCGTGGCTGGCCTGGTGCGCCAGGGTCTCGTTCTCGCTCTGCAGGTGGCTCTGCCAGACCTCCAGTTCGTCGAGCAGCGCATTGAAGTCGTTGCCCAGCTCGTTGAGTTCGGCGATCTGGGTTTCCGGCACGCGCCGGTCGAAACTGCGCTCGCGCCGGGCGGCGTGGGCAACGCTGGCCAAGTGGCGCAACGGGCGGATGATGTCGCCGAACAGGCGGCGCGACAGGTAAAGGGCGAGCACCGCGCTAAGCACGGTGCACACCAGGATGCCCACCAGGCCGCTGAGCAGGAAACGCACCAGGCTGCCGCCCTGCCCGGTCAACTCGATATGGCCGACCTTCTGGCCCATGTGCTGCACCGGCAGGTTGATCGGTTCCTCCAGCAGGCTGCGCGCCACCTGGCTCTGCAACTGCGCCATCATCCCCTGCTCGTCGCGCTGCCAGTGGGCGAGCAAGTCACCGTCGTTGCCATAGACCTTGGCGTCGGCGATTTCTTCGGTGGCGGCGATCAACGCCAGGGCTTCATTGGCTGCGGCACTGTCGTCGAAGACCACGGCGGCCTCGACGGTGTAGTTGATGGAACGGGCGATCAAGTGCAGGTTGTGGTTGGCGTAAACCCGCAGCGCCGCCACGCCCAGCAGGGTTACCAGCACACCGGCCAGGCCCGCGGCGAGCAGCGCCACGCTCAGGTGGCCGCGGCCGAGCACCGCGCGCAGGGTCGGCCGGCTGAAACGCCGCTTCATGGCTGCCCCGCCCGGCGCCGCGACAGCTGCAGCACACTGGGGTGGATGCGCACACCGCTGCGTGCCACCGAATCGAGGTTGACGTCAAAAGCCACCTGCTGGTCGCCGACGCGCAGGCAGAACAGGCTGCCAACGGTGCACGGGTCATCGGCTTCACTGATGCTCAGCACCGGGTGGCTGTTGATGGCCTTGAACAACTGCTCGCGCTGGGCGTTGTCGAGCTTGCCGATGTACACCGCGTCGCAGCCACTGCCGACACTGGCATCACCGGCCAGCAAACGCCGTACCTGCAAGGCGTGCCCGGAATTCTGCACATTGCCCTTGATCAGGTCGTCCGCGTATTCGGTGGGGCCGACCAGGCACAAACGCAGGGGGTTGGGTTCGGCGGGCCAGCGCGCGTAGCTCAGAATGCCAAGCACAACCTGGGTCACGGCCTTGGCCCGCTGCTGGACCTGCGCATCCGACGCGGCGCTGCCCGCCCAGGCGGGAGCGCCGTTCGACAACAGCATGGCCGTCAGCAGCGAGAGCACACAGCCCATCACGCGTCTCAAGGCCGAGACAGCCACTGTCATGGAGGGAAATCTCTCAGAAGGTTTCCGGATAATGCCGCAACGATAGCACACCGCGTCGCTACACCCGCATCACACCTGTTCCAGCATCAGGCCGGAGACACGCCTGACCTTGCGCCCGACAGCCTCCTCGAACACCCCGGCCCGTGGCTCGATCAGGCTGAAGCAGTGCTTGGCCCGGGTGATGCCGGTGTACACCAGTTCCTTGGTCAGCACCGGGTTGAGCGCATCGGGCAGCACCAGCGCAGTGTGGCTGAACTCCGAGCCCTGGGACTTGTGCACGGTCATGGCGAACACGGTCTCCACCTCGCTCAGGCGGCTGGGCAGGACAAAACGCACACCGCCACTGCCGTCGTTGCGCGGGAAGGCGACGCGCAGCAGGGCCTGGCCCTGATCGTCCGGCAGGCGCAGGGCGATGCCGATGTCGCCGTTCATCAGCCCCAGGCCATAGTCGTTGCGCGTCACCAGTACCGGGCGCCCCTCGTACCAGGCTTGCTGGCTGTCGATCAGCCCTGCATTGTGCAGCACCCGCGCCACCCGCTCGTTCAGGCCCTCGACGCCCCAGGCGCCCTTGCGCACGGCGCAAAGCAACTGGAAGTTCTCGAAGCTGCGCAACACGTCTCCAGCCCACAGCTCCCAACGTGGATCGTCAGCCAGGGTACCCGGTGGCGGGCGCAGGCGGCCAATGGCACGCAGGTAACCGCGATAGCCTTGCGGGCCTTCGGGGCCCTGGTCGAGACCATCGAGCAGCAAGCGGTCGAAGCGTTTGTCCTGAGCACCCGTCAGGCAGAAGACATCCCCTGAATTGCTCGTCAACAGCTCGCGAGCCTGCCGGGCCTGCTGACGGTTGACCAGACGCGCCAACTGGCCAATGCCGCTGCCTTCACCGAAGCGTCGGGAGTGGCGCAGCATGACGATCTGCTGGGCCAACGGGTTGCGCTGGCCATCGCCCGGCTTCAAGCCGATGCCACTGAGCGACTGCCCGCCCACCTGTTCCAGCCAGGCGAGGGTCTGCGGCCAGTAGCAGCCGTCTTCCGCATCGCGGCACAGGTCACCCAGCACCGCTCCGGCCTCCACCGACGCCAGCTGGTCCTTGTCACCCAGCAACACCAGCCGCGCATGGGGTGGCAGGGCATCGAGCAGGTTGGCCATCATTTCCAGGTCGATCATCGACGCCTCGTCGACCACCAGCACATCCAGCGGCAGCGGGTTGCCCGCATGGTGGCGGAAATGGCGAGAGCCTGGGCGGCTGCCGAGCAGACGGTGAACGGTGCTCACTTCGGTGGGGATGTGCGCGCGCACTTCTTCAGCCACCTGCAGCCGCTCGACTTGTTGCCCGATGGACTCGGTCAGGCGTGCCGCGGCCTTGCCGGTGGGCGCCGCCAAGCGGATGCGCAAGGGGCGGCCCTGCTCCACCGCAGGCGCCTGCAACAGGCCGAGCAAGCGCACCACCGTGGTGGTCTTGCCGGTACCGGGGCCACCGGTGATGACACTGAACCCGGCGCGGGTGGCCAGGGCGCAGGCCAGTTTCTGCCAGTCCACCTCGGCACCCGGCGTACCGCCTTCGAACAGCTGCGCCAGGCGCAGCGAGAGGTCGTCCTGCAGGGGTTGCAGGCAAGCCAGACGCTGGTGCAGGGCAGCGTCGATGCGTCGCTCGTAGGTCCAGTAGCGCCGCAGGTACAGGCGCTGTGCGCTGAGCACCATTGGCCGGGAGCGCTGCTCAATGGCGTCGCCATTGGCCACCAGAGCGCTTTCGTCGATGCGCTGCAGCCAGGTGCTCAGGTCAAGGCTGGCCAGCAGTTGCGAAGGCAGCAGCAATGGCCCGGCCAGGGCATCCCCTTCCGGGGGCAACGACAAGGCGAAGTCCGGCTCGGCCAGGGTCTGCGCCAGGTCCAGGCAGACATGGCCATGGCCCAGCTGATGGCTGGCCAAGGCCGCCGCCAGCAGCACCAGTGGGTCGCAGCCAGGGGCACGCTCTTCGAGAAAGCTCACGAACGCGCGGTCCAAGGCCCGCAGCCAGCCGCGCTCCACCCAACGGTCGAGCAGGGCCAGCAGGTCCTGGCTGTCGCGCAGGGGGGCCAGCGCACTCAGGTGCTCGGCTTGCAGCGCGGTGGGCAGCAGGTCATCGAGGCTTCGGCTCATGGCACGGCTCCGGCAAACAGGTCCTGCTGTTCGGGGGCATGGATCCCCTGGAACAACGCGTCCAGCGCCTCGATCAGCGCACGGGGCGGACGGGCGTGATACAGGCCGTGCCCCGCAGGCGTTACGCCACGCAGGAAGATGAACAGGGCACCGCCGATATGGCGGTCGTAATCGTAATCGGGCAGGCGGGCGCGCAACTGCCGGTGCAGGGCCAACAGGTAGAGCACGTATTGCAGGTCGTAGCGATGATCAAGAATCGCTTGCTCCATGGCCAGCGGCCCGTAGGCCTGGGCATCCGGGCCGAGCCAGTTGGATTTGTAGTCGGCCACGTAGTAGCGCCCGTCCAGTTCGAAGGCCAGGTCGATGAAGCCCTTGAACATGCCATTGAGCTGGGTCGGCTGCGCGCCCGGACGGGCCACGCCGCCATGGGTGTGGCGCAGCACCAGTTGGTCGAGCTGCACCGCATCGACGTTGTGGCTGGCGAACCAGAACTCCATCTCGATCTGGTACTGGCCCAGTTCGGCGAGGGTGAGGCTGGTATCCGCCAGCGGCATCGGCTGCACCAGCATCTGCTGCAACCACTGGGTGAGCGTGGGGATCCAGCCTTTCCAGTCGCGCCGGTTGCAGCGTCGGGCAACGGTGTCCGCGAGCCGATCCGGCTGTGCGGCGACCTCGGCGAAACCTTCATTGCCAGCCCACTCCAGCAGGCCGTGAAGGAAGGTACCGGGGTTCGGGCCTCGGGGGAAACGGTGGATATCACCCGCCTCGGCCGGTACTTCGCGCAATTGCAGGCTGTCCAGCACCTCGTCATCCAGCAGTTGCTGGGCCTGGGAGCTGTCGGCGACCAGGGTCTGGTCGCCCACGCGCAAGGCGCTGTAGGAAGCGATCCACCAGTGTTCAGCCGCCGCTCGTCGCGGCTTGCGTGGCGCCAGCAGCTCACGCTGGCTCTCGGGCATGCGATAGCACTGCACGTCCGCCTCCGGCACCGGCCCGCTGGCGATGGCCGGGCTGGTTGCGACCAGCGTCTGCAACCATTCGCTCAGTTCACCCGACGACTTCAATGCCAAGCCGCCGCCGAGCAGGTAACCCAGAGCCGAACGGTGCAACTGCGAGCTGCGCTGCGTACCGCGCTTGAGGTCGGCGACACCCAGCCAGCACGCATGCTGGGCACGGGTCAGGGCGACATAGAGCAGGCGCAGGTCCTCGGCCAGGCGTTCGTCGTCGGCGCGCTCGATCTGCTCGGCATCGGGGGTGAGCGTCAGGTGCGCCACGCCATCGTCGTCATGCCAGGCCAGGGGCAAGCGCTGGCCATCCACCGGTTTGCTGGTGCAGATGAACGGCAGGTACACCAGGGGATACTCCAGGCCCTTGGACTTGTGGATGGTCACCACCTTGACCAGTTGCTCGTCGCTTTCCAGGCGCAGAATCTGCTCCTCCCCCACCTGCCCGGCATTGGCCAGGTGCTCGGCGAGGTGACGAATCAGCGCCTGCTCGCCATCGAGCTCGCCGGCGGCCTGCTGCAACAGTTCGGCCAGGTGCAGCAGGTTGGTCAGCACCCGCTCGCCATCGCTGCGCGACATCAGGCCGCGCGGCAGCTGGAAGTCGTGCAGCAGGCGGCGCAGCATCGGCAGCACGCCCTGGCGCTGCCAGGTGTCGCGGTAGCGCCGAAAGCGCATCACCCAGTTCTCCCAGACCCGCTCATCCTGGTTCAACCGCTCCAGGTCGATCAGCGGCAGGTCAAGGGTGAGGCTGGCCAGGGCGGCCTTGAGCAGGCGCTCGGAATCCGGCTCGGCGCAGGCCTTGAGCCAGGCCAGCAGGTCATGGGCCTCCTGGGCGGCGAACACCGAGTCCTTGTCCGACAGGTACACGCTGCGTACATCGCGGGCGGCCAGTTCCGTGCGGACCAGCTGCGCCTCGCGGCCATCGCGCACCAGGATGGCGATATCGGAGGGCAGGCAGGGGCGCAGCGTGCCGTCCTTGTCGGCAAAACCACTGACACCCCGCTGCCCACCATTGAGCAAGGCCACGATATGGCTGGCGCAGCTGGCTGCCAGGCGCTGGCGGTAGAGGGTGTTGGAGACCGGCTCGTCGCTCTCCAGTTGCCAACAGTGCAAGGCCGCGCAAGGCTGGCCATCGACCAGCAGTTGCTCGGCGCGCCCCTTGGCGTGAACCTCGACGAAGGGCAACGGGTTGTCACCGTGGGCGCGGAACAGAAAGGCGCCGCGGCCTTCGCCACGTTCCTCGGCGTGGAGGAATACACGGTTCACCGCCGCGACCATGGCCTGGCTCGAACGGAAGTTGGTGTCCAGGCTGTGCAGGCGGCCGCTGGTGGCACGGCGCGCCGCCAGGTAGGTGTGGATATCGGCACCGCGGAAGGCGTAGATGGCCTGCTTCGGGTCACCGATCATGAACAGCCCGGTATCCGGGTTGTTCTCGCTGATGCGATAGATGCGCTCGAAGATGCCGTACTGCACCGGGTCGGTGTCCTGGAACTCGTCGATCAGCGCGACTGGAAATTGCTCGCGGATCAAACCGGCCAGACGCTCGCCAGCCTCGCTGCCCAGGGCATGCTGCAAGCGCAGGAGCATGTCGTCGAAGCCCATCTCCGCGCGGCGGCGCTTCTCCACTTCGAAGCGCGCCGACACCCACGCGGCGGCATGTTCGAGCAATCGGACATCGGGGCTGGCCAGCCCCTGCAACTGTTCGCGCAGGCTTTCCATGGCGCGCAGGGCTGGGTGGTCCGGAGGCTCACCGGACTTCCACGCCTCGGCCAGGCCGGCGGTGGTCAGCCGGGTGAAACCGGTGCCCAGGTCCAGCTCCATGGCCTGCTCATCGCCCGCCCAGGCGCGCAGCTTGTCGAACCAGGGCTCGAAGTAGCGTGCCTGTAATTTGCGGCCATCGGCCTGCTTGGCGGCCACGGCATCGCGGCACAGCTGTTGCAATTGATCCGCCCAAGCGCTCCAGGGCGCCTTGAGCTGGCCCAACTGCTCGGTGCGCAGGCGTAGGGTGGCTTCGATCAAGGCCTGGGGTTCAGCGTCGTCCTGCTCGCCGTGCACCCGGCCGAACAGCGGGCGGATACGCGGCAGCAATGCATCGGGGCTGCCCCAGTTGCCACGCACCCAGGCCAGTGCCTCGCCACGCATGGCATAGCAGAAACGTCGCCAGTAATCGCGCATCACTTGGCCGAGCAGTTCGCTGTGATCGGTTTCCAGGCTCTGGGTGAACAGGCTGCCGCTGTCGAAAGCGTGCTCGCGCAGCATTCGCTGGCACCAACCGTGGATGGTCGACACCGCGGCCTCGTCCATCCACTGCACGGCGATCTCCAGGCGGCTTGCGCAGCGCGGCCAATGTGCCTGTGGATAATCATCGCGCAGCTGGTGCAGCAGTGGGTCGGCATCATCCAGCTCATCACGGAAGAACCGCGCGGCCTCAGCCAGCCGTGTGCGGATACGTTCGCGCAGCTCCTTGGTGGCCGCGTCGGTGAAGGTCACCACGAGGATCTGCGGGGGCAACAGTTCACGGGCAAAGCCCTGCTCGCCGCCGTGCCCCAGGATCAGGCGCAGGTACAACGCCGAGATGGTGAAGGTCTTGCCAGTACCGGCGCTGGCTTCGATCAGCTGGCTGCCGTGCAGTGGGAACCGCAACGCCAGGGGGCGGGCTTGGCTCATTGGGCGCTCTCCGGGTTACCCAGGGTCTGCCAGGGTGCTGCGAACAGGGGGCGGTAAAGCGTCTCGCACCAGCCCTCGAAGGTCTCGTCCAGGGCGAGGGCGGCGAAGTCACGGTACTGGCGGGCCAGAGCCAGGCTCTCGCTGCGTTCGCCGTAGCTGATCTGCCCGTCACCTTCGTAGGCGCGGGTGGCAGCGGCCAGCGCCTTGTCCGGGTCTTCCTGGGCGAGCCAGGCGAACGCCGTCTTGGCCGCCACCGGCAGCGGGGTATTCATGCCGGCCTGGCGCGCCACCAGCAGCTCGCCCAGCCGCTCGCCGGCCTCGGCTTGCGGTAACGGGGCGAGCAGCAGGGTCAGGTCGCTGGCCACCAGTGCACTGTGCAAGGGGTAACCCGAGGCGCACGCGGCCAGGTGCATGACCCAGGCCGGGATCAACCGATGCCACTTCAGGCTGTTGCGCCCGGCACCGAGGGTATTGGGTACAGTGGCGATGCTCAACAGGCTCTGGTCCTCGGCCTGGTAGACACGCCCCAACCAGCCTTCCAATCGATGCGTGCCCTGCTTGAAATGAAGCGGTAAGGCGCCTTCGACCAACGTCGGCCAGCGCTGCAACAGCTGACGGTGGCGTTGCAACAAGTCCGGCAGCGGCTGGATCAGCTCGGCCTGCAACGCTTCACCGAAGCCGGCCAGGGGCAGCAGGCCGCAGGCCTGCAGGCGTCGGGCCTGGGCCTGCAGGGCACGCTCGGCGTTGTCCGGGTCGGCCAGCGCCGCGCCCAGCAGGCTTTCGCTCAAGCCATAACGTTGCAGCGCATCGAGGATGAAGGGTTCTTCATCCGGGGTCGGTGCTTCCAGCGCCTCGAAGAAGACCTTGAGGCGCTGGCTGAAGAAGTGCCGTACCGGGTGGCGCAGGAAGTCCTGCAACTGCACCAGGCTCAATGGCTCATCACTGCTGTAGGCCGATAGCGGTGTGTGCTGCGCAGCGTTGTCCGTGTCCTGCTGATGCAGCACCCGCCACTCATGGGCGAAGCTGAACAACGGGCTGCCTTTCTGGAAATAACGCAGGCTGAATGGCTGTAGCGGGTGTTCCTGGGTCAGTGCGTGCAACAACTGTTGGCCCGGGTCTTCCCGTTGCCCCTGCCGAGCTCCTGCCAGTTGCCAACCCGCGGCCAGGTGGTCGCGCAGCTGACCGACCAGAACCGAAGCGGGCCGTTCGCTGTTGTCGCGAATGCTGCGCCCGACCCAGCTGACATAAAGCTGGTCGCGGGCCGACAGCAGCGCCTCGAGCAACAAGTAGCGGTCGTCCTCCCGGCGTGAACGATCGCCCGGGCGGTAATCACTGGCCATCAGGTCGAAATCGAGTGGCGGCTGGGCGCGTGGGTAGTCACCATCGTTCATGCCCAGCAGACAGACCACGCGGAACGGGATGGCGCGCATGGGCATCAGGGTGCAGAAGTTCACCGAGCCGGCGAGGAAGCGCTGAGACAACTTGCCCTGGTCCAGGCCCGACAACCAGGCCTCGCGAACCACGGTGAGCGGCAACAGATCCTGCAGGCCGACCGCTTCGCAGGTCTCCAGCCAGGTATCGCGCAGGTCCTGGAGCTGGACCAGCAACAACTCGTCGTGGTCGTCTTCGGCCAGGAAGAATATCTGCAGCAAAGCATGCAGACGCTCGCCCCACTGTGTCGCCGTTGCCGGTTGCGAAAGCGCCTGACAGGCGATGTCCAGGGCATCGAGCAAGGCCACCAGCGGGCCGATCAGGGCCGCATCGAGCCCGCCGATTTCATCGTATGGCTCGATACCGTCGCAGCCTTCACCTACGCCAACCGCGTACCCCAGCAGCATGCGCCGCAAACCGAATCGCCAGCTGTTCTGCTCCAGCCCGTCAGGCAGCCCCAGGCTGGCGCGTTGCTCGGCGCTCAGGCCCCAGCGAATGCCGGAGCCTTCGATCCAGCGATGCAGGGTGGGCAGGTCGCTCTCTTGGATGGCGAAGCGGGCCCGTACTGCAGGAACATCAAGCAGGTCGAGCACCTCGCTGACGGCGAAACGGCTGTCAGGCAGTTTCAGCAGATGCTCGAGGGCAATCAGCAGTGGGTCACGCCCGCGTTGGCCCTGGTCGGTCAGGGTGAAGGGAATATAGCGGGGGTCGTTGCGCTCCAACTGGCCAAACACCGCACGGATGTGCGGGGCATAGGTGTCGATCGCCGGCAGCATGACGATGATGTCCCGGGGCCGCAGTGTAGGGTCGGCACTGAAACGAGCCAGTAACTGATCATGCAGGATCTCGACTTCGCGCTGGGGGCTGTGGGCCACATGAAAACGCACGGAGCGATCCTTCGCCGGATCGACCGCAGGCCATTGCTCACGGGTTTCTGCCAGTGGGCGCAGTTCGAGGATGTCGTCCTGGAGCTGGTTGAGCAGCGTCTGGGGATCAGCGTCGCTGAACAGATCGATGCGGCCGTCACTGAAAACTGTCTGGTAGCTACCCGGGTCGTCGTAGCTGTCGAGCAGGTTGATGTAGTCACGGCCCTGCTTACCCCAGGCGGCGAGCAGCGGGTGGGCGTGCTGGTGCAGCAGCTCGTCATCCAGTTGCAGGGGCGTGCCCTGCTTGCGCTGCTGGCGCTTGTACTGGTGACGCAGCAGGTCTTTGTCGGCAACGATATCGCCCCAGTGGTGGCGGCAAGGGTTGTGCACGCACAGCAGAACCTGGCTGAAACGGGCAAGGCCCGCCAGCGCCTCGAGAATCTGCGCGGGCAGCGACGAGATGCCGAACACGATCAGCCGGGCCGGCAAGCCGGCAGGCGCCTGCTCCAGGCTGTTGATGCGTTCGATGAAGCGCTGGTGCACACCGGCGCGGCTCTGGGCCATACCCTCTTCGCCTACATCTTCAAGCAGGATCCGCCACAGTTCGGCCTGCCAGCGGTTACCCGCCGCCAAAGGCTTGCGCTCACCGCGTGCAGTGTTGAGCACATGGGCGCCGGACGCCCAGTCCTTGAGCCAGTCGGCACGGTAGACCTGATACTGGTCGAACAGGTCGGCCAGGCGCTCGGCCAACTGGTAGCGCTTGCGCAGGTCACTGTCATCGGTGAGGAACCGGCGCAGGGGTTCGAAGTGCGGCAGCTCGATCACTTCCGGGAGCAGCCGCATCAGGCGCCAAGTGAGCGGCGCCTTGTCCAGCAGCGACACTTCGGGAATTTCGTCGCGCCCCAGCACGCGGCGGTACAGCTGCCACATGAAACTACCGGGCAATTGCACATCGATGGCGGCGGCGATGCCGCACCCGCCCTGGTCATCGTCCTGTGGATCCTCGGCCAGGGCCAGTTTCAGCCACTGGGCGATGCCGTTGCTCTGCACCAGGGCGATTTCGTTTTCCAGAGGCGCCAAAGGGTAGCGACGCATCACGCTCACCACCAGGTTGCGCAGGTCATCCAGGCGGTTGCCTTGGACGATCATGAAGCCTGGGTGAAGTGAGGTGGTCGTGGCCATTGGGGCTCTCTGGTAGGGCGGTGGTACTGGTATGGAACCTTATCACGGGGACGCCGCCCCTGTAGGCGCCAGCCTTGTCGGCGAAGAGCGCGCCGCGGTGGCTGGCACCGGCGGTGCCGGTGTTCGCCGGCAGGGGGCTGCGTTTCGATCGCGCAAAGACAAAACCCCTACCTGCTCGCGCAGATAGGGGTTTTGCGAAATGAATCTTGACGATGACCTACTCTCACATGGGGAAACCCCACACTACCATCGGCGATGCATCGTTTCACTGCTGAGTTCGGGATGGGATCAGGTGGTTCCAATGCTCTATGGTCGTCAAGAAATTCTGTTGCCAGAAGATCCAGATGGATACTCCAGCCAATTCGGATATGTGATCTTGTGGTTCGTCGCGAACTTTCGGTTCGTTTCGTCTTCACCACCGCAATTCGCATGAGCAAATTGCTTGGGTGTTATATGGTCAAGCCTCACGGGCAATTAGTATTGGTTAGCTCAACGCCTCACAGCGCTTACACACCCAACCTATCAACGTCGTAGTCTTCGACGGCCCTTCAGGGAGCTCAAGGCTCCAGTGAGATCTCATCTTGAGGCAAGTTTCCCGCTTAGATGCTTTCAGCGGTTATCTCTTCCGAACATAGCTACCCGGCAATGCCACTGGCGTGACAACCGGAACACCAGAGGTTCGTCCACTCCGGTCCTCTCGTACTAGGAGCAGCCCCTCTCAAATCTCAAACGTCCACGGCAGATAGGGACCGAACTGTCTCACGACGTTCTAAACCCAGCTCGCGTACCACTTTAAATGGCGAACAGCCATACCCTTGGGACCGGCTTCAGCCCCAGGATGTGATGAGCCGACATCGAGGTGCCAAACACCGCCGTCGATATGAACTCTTGGGCGGTATCAGCCTGTTATCCCCGGAGTACCTTTTATCCGTTGAGCGATGGCCCTTCCATACAGAACCACCGGATCACTAAGACCTACTTTCGTACCTGCTCGACGTGTTTGTCTCGCAGTCAAGCGCG